>NZ_LOKU01000006.1:0-179681 GCF_002211295.1 Rhizobium sp. N122
CCACCGCCACATTCGCCGGCACCACCGGAAGCGGCTGGCAGACCGTGAACTTCTCAACACCAGTCACCATCGCAGCCAACACAACCTACGTCGCCTCCTATCACACCACAGGCGCCTATGTGGCAACGGACAGCTTCTTCGCCACTGCGGTCACCAGCGGCCCGCTGACGGCGACAGCCAGTGGCAATGGCCTCTATTCCTATGGGGGATCTGGCACCACGGGTCTCTTCCCGACCAGCACCTACAATTCAGCCAACTATTATGCCGACGTGGTCTTCCGGCCGCAGCTCGTCGCCTGAGCAAAGGAGAAGGTAAAGGACCGGTTTCGAATGAGGCAAATCCAACGAAATTACCGGGCGCGGCGCGGCGCGCTGCGACCGCCTCTATTCAAGGAATGCAGATGAACGGGATCGAACGGCTCCCGGTAACAGTGCTGGCAGGCTTCCTGGGGGCTGGCAAGACGACGCTCCTCAGTCACGTCCTGAATAACCGTCAGGGCCTGCGGGTCGCTGTCATCGTCAACGACATGAGCGAAGTGAACATCGACGCCAGTCTCATCCGCGACGGCGATTGCAACCTGTCACATACGACGGAGGCACTGGTCGAGCTCAGCAACGGCTGCATATGCTGCACCCTGCGAAACGACCTCCTGACGGAAGTGCGACGGCTGGCCGAAGCGGAGCGCTACGACTACCTGTTGATTGAAGGCACCGGCATCGCCGAGCCACGTCCCATTGCGGCGACCTTTTCCTTCCGCGACGAGAACGGCGTCTCGCTCGCCGATTTTGCCAGACTCGACACGATGGTCACCGTGGTCGACGCCGCAAACCTGTTAGCCGACTACAGCAGTGCCGACCTGCTTGCCGACCGCGGCCTGCAGCGCGACGGCGAGGACCGGCGCACACTCATAGACCTGCTGGTGGATCAGATCGAGTTTGCCGATGTTGTCGTCATCAACAAGATCTCGGACGCGACTGAAAAGGTCCGCGCTGAGGTGAGCAAGATCGTAACGTCTCTCAACCCGGATGCGCTCCAGGTGGAGACGGATTTCGGTAAGATTTCGCTTCCAACCGTCCTCGATACAGGTCTCTTCGATGAAGCAAAGGCGGCTGCGCATCCCCTGTGGCACAAGGAATTGTACAGCCCGGATCAGCATGTTCCGGAAACGGAGGAATATGGGGTTTCGAGCTTTGTCTATCGCACCAGGCGTCCCTTCGATCCCATGCGGTTTCGGGCATTCCTGGACGAGCCCTGGCCGGGAGTGTTGCGCGCCAAGGGCCATTTCTGGCTTGCCACGCGCCCGCGTCATGTGGGCCTGATGTCGGCTGCCGGGATCCAACGGCGCTGCGAGCCCATGGGGCTCTGGTGGGCCGCCGTGCCCCGGCAGGATTGGCCGAGCCACCAGCCGTTTCGTCAGCAGCTCGAGAGCCGCTGGGACAGCGCCTGGGGCGACCGTCGGCAGGAATTGGTTTTTATCGGCGTCGATATGGACGAGACAGGTGTGCGGCGCGCGCTGGACGGATGCCTCGCCAGCGCCGATCCGCGCGACTGGGCCACTCTCGAAGATCCGTTTCCGGCCTGGTAGCACGGGGCGACGCAGGACAGCGCTCGAGTTGGCCGGCTCGACCAGCCGGGCCCGCAAAATAAAACGGAATCGAAATTCCCTTTCAAGCAGAGTCAGCCCCTCGGCAGAGTCGTAGGCAGTTTTTTGGGGTCGGCCGGTATGCGGTGAGGGTCATCCTATGGGCGTAGGGGATACCTCCCTCATACCCCGGATTGCTGTCGTACGTTCCCTCAGCAAAGGTGCCAGAATGAACGTCTTGCTACAGCGGTCGAAGGGCCGGCCGATGCGGAAGGGGACGCCGCTGATGCGGAGAATTCATGTGAGTAATCGTGAGTATCTGAGTACATTTGGTGGAGCGTTGAGTATCTGTCGTGCACCCTCTGCCTGGAGCGCAGTCCTTGCCTCCGCAACGATCGTGTCGTCGAGAAGTACCGATGGTGCCCCGAACTTTGCCAATCAGGGCAGCGCCACCGTCCAATCCTCCTTCACCGCCACGGTCACATCTTCCCTGATATCTTCAGGCGACATGCAATCGTCTCCGGCACCGTCGACGGCGATGCCGGCGCCTGCTGCCGATGGCGGCGCGCAGGACACGTCCACGAAGACGGCGTCGGTCGCGTCGGTCTTCCAGACGCCTTCCTCCACGTTGCAACGCACCGTGCTTGGCCCGGATCCGGCCGAGGAGGCTGCGACGCTGCCTGCCGCCCCCGCGCTGACGGGCGTTACCAGCGATGCCGATACCGGCAGCGCCAAGACGGCGGCGCCGGTCAGCTCTCCCAGCAGTCTAGCCACAACTTCGTTGCGCCTTCAGGCCTCGATAGCATCCATCTCGGTGGAACCGAGCCAGGACGTTTCTGCTGAGACGACCGCGGCCCCGACAGCACTGGCGGCGCCGGCGGCGCCTGCAGCGGCAGCAGTGACACCCAATAAGATCGCGCTCGAAAACCTGAAGCAGGGCAACCCGATTAGCGAATGGGGTCTGGAGGGCGACGGCGGCGGCACCATCCAGGGCTTTGCCACCGAAATCAGCACCAACATCGGCCAAACCGTCGATTTCAAGATCGCCACGGATTCCACCCATTACCGCATCGATATCTATCGCATGGGCTATTATGGCGGGGACGGGGCTCGCAAGGTCGACTCGATCGAGAAATCGCTAACCACGGCGCAGGTCCAGCCGCATCCGATCGTCGATATGTCGCTCGGGCTCATCGATTGCGGCAACTGGTCGGTTTCCGCCAGCTGGCGGATCCCTGCCGATGCCGTCTCCGGCGTCTATTTCGCCAAGCTGGTGCGCGAGGATGGCACCGAGGATGCCAGTATCATTCCCTTCGTCGTGCGCGACGATGCCTCGACCAGCGATATCGTCTTCCAGACGTCCGACACAACCTGGCAGGCCTATAACGCCTGGGGCGGCGCCAGCCTCTATTATGGCCAAGTGCCCGTCGATCCGGCCGACATGATCGGCTACCTGCCGCCGAACTGCAGCTGCGGCCTGACCGCCATCGGCCGCGCCTCGGCCGTCAGCTATAATAGACCGATCATCACCAATACCAGCCCGATCGGCGGCTCGCACGATTACATCTTCGGCGTCGAATCCTCCGCCATCTCGTGGCTGGAGCAGAACGGTTACGACGTTTCCTATATTTCCGGCGTCGATGCGGCGCGCAGCGGCACGCTGCTGCTCAACCACGATGCCTATCTCTCCGTCGGCCATGACGAATACTGGTCCGCCGAACAGCGCGCCAATGTCGAGGCCGCCCGCGATGCCGGTGTCAATCTGGCCTTCTGGAGCGGCAACGAGTGCTACTGGAAGGTCCGCTGGGAAAGCAGCATCGACGGCAGCGGCCAGGCCTACCGCACCATGGTCTGCTACAAGGAAACCTGGGGCACGAGCACGGATCCGAGCAACGTCGGCACCGGCACCTGGCGCGATCCGCGCTATGCCGATCCCGGTCAAGAGCCGGAAAATTCGCTGACCGGCACGATGTTCCAGGTGGACAGCTACCGCCAGGATACGATCTCCATTCCCTATGACTATTCCAACCTGCGGTTCTGGCGCAACACGGACGTCTCGCAGACCGAGGAGGGTGGCACTTACAATCTGGTGCAAAACCTGCTCGGCTACGAATGGGATTCCGATGTCGAAAACGGTTTCCGGCCGGATGGGCTCGTCAACCTGTCGCTCTCCTCCATCTCGGTCGACACTTATCTGCGCGATTATGGCGCGACGATCGGTTCGGCCGTCGCCACCCACAGCCTCACCATGTACCGGGCGGCAAGCGGTGCGCTGGTCTTCGGCGCCGGCACGGTCTTCTGGTCCTGGGGACTCAGCGACAACCATCAGGGCCCGACGACCTCGACCGATCGCAACGTCCAGCAGGCGATGGTCAACATGTTCGCGGATATGGGTATCCAGCCGACGACGCTGGATGCGAGCCTGATCCTGGCGACGCAATCGACCGACACGCTGAAGCCGACCTCGTCGATCACATCGCCGATCGTCGGAGCAAGCTTCCTCGAAGGCCAGCATGTGACGATCACCGGCACGGCGCAGGATTTCGGCGGCGGCATCATTGCCGGCGTTGAGGTTTCCACAGATGGCGGCCAGCACTGGTTCAAAGCGACCGGCCGTGAGAGCTGGAGTTATAACTGGGTCGTGCAGGCGAGCGGCACCTATACGATCCTGTCGCGCGCCGTCGACGACAGCGTCAACATGGAGGCGCCAGCGGCCGGCAAGCAGGTCACCGTCACCCTGCCGGGCACGCAGGGCCTCTGGACGCTGGCGGACAAGCCCGCGACCGAAGTGGCGATCGATCGCGATTCCGTCGAGCTCGGCCTGCGCTTCCAGACGACGACGGCAGGCTTCGTGCAGGGCATCCGCTTCTACAAGGGCTTTTACAATATCGGCGACCATGCCGTCAGCCTCTGGAGCGCCGACGGAACGTTGCTGGCATCAGGCCTGTCCGTCAATGAATCGCTCTCCGGCTGGCAGACGGTGATGTTCTCCAGCCCGATCCAGATTGCGGCCGGCACGACCTATGTGGCCTCCTATCACAGCAGCGGCTTCTACTCGCTGACGAGCAATTATTTCACCGGCGGCACCTATGCCAGCGGAGGGGTGAAGGCCGTCGATGGCGGCGGCGTCTTCGCCTATGGCACCACTGCCGCGACCTTCCCCGGCCAAAGCCCCGGCACCGGCACCAATTACTGGGTCGACGTGGTCTTCGATGCCGGCCCCAACAGTGCGCCGGTCGCGACCGACGATCCGGGGCTGACTATCTCCGGCAACGATACGGTCACCATCTCGATCGCCTCGCTTGTCGGAAACGATACGGACCCCAATGGCGATGCGTTGACGATTTCGGCCGTCGGCAATGCCGTCAACGGCACGGTGACGCTCAACAAGCAGAACGGCACCGTCATTTTCACGCCGACCAATAATTATTCGGGGCCGGCAAGCTTCACCTATACGCTATCGGATGGGCGCGGCGGCACGGATCAGGGCAGCGTCAGCCTCACCGTGAATCCGGGGCCTACAGGGGAAACGCTGTTTACATCAAGCGAAGGGCCGGCTGGCGCAAGTTTCAACGACGGCCAGGCGATGGAACTCGGTATGAAGTTCGTCGCTTCGTCCAGCGGCACGATTACCGGCATCCGTTATTACAAGGCTGCCGGCGATGCCGGGCCGCATACCGGCTCCCTGTGGACGGCGGACGGGACGCTGGTCGCGACCGTCACCTTCGCCGACAGCGGATTGGTCAACGGCTGGCAGACCGCGACATTCGCCAATGCGGTGCATATAGCGGCCGGCACGACCTATGTCGCCTCCTACAGCACCACAGGCTCCTATGTGGCGACGGCAAACTATTTCACGTCAGCCCATACCAACGGGGCGCTGACGGCGCTCGCCGGCAGTAATGGCGTCTACACGGTCGGAGGCTCGGCATTCCCGACCTCCAGCTACCAGTCGTCGAACTACTGGGTGGATGTCGTCTACAACCAGTCGACAGGCAACGCGGTGCCGGTCGCAGCCAATGACAATGGCTACACGACCTATTCCGACACGGCGCTGTCGATTGCCGCAGCCAGCCTGCTTGCAAACGACACCGACGCCGATGGCGATCCGCTCAACATCACCGGCGTCAATGGTGCGGTCAACGGAACGGTGACCTTCAACAGCCAGACCAAATCAGTCACTTTCACCCCGACGGCGGGTTATACGGGGGCGGCAAGCTTCTCCTATTCGATCTCGGATGGGGTTGGCGGAACAGCGTCGGCCACGGTCAGCCTCACTGTCGGCACGCCCGGCGGCACGACGTCGAGTCTGTTCACCGGCGCAGATACGTCGGGGGTTGCCGCCGCCAATGACGCCAATTCGGTCGAACTCGGGGTCAAGTTCATCGCTTCCGCCAACGGTCAGATCACCGGGCTCACCTATTACAGGAGCGCTCAGGATACGGGCACGCATGTCGGCTCGCTCTGGACCGCGAGTGGTCAGCTTCTGGGCCAGGCGACCTTCATCAACGAGACGGCGAGCGGCTGGCAGACGGTTTCCTTTACCCAACCGATCAATGTGACGGCCGGCACCACCTATGTGGCGAGCTACCATTCGAACGGCTTCTATTCGGCAACGGCGAACTACTTCACGACGGACCATACGAGCGGTGCGCTGACGGCGCCGGCAAGTTCGGTCAGCGGCGGCAACGGCGTCTATGCCTATGGCACAGGCAGCCTGTTCCCGACCTCCTCCTACAACGCCACGAATTACTGGGTGGATGTTCGCTACCAGCAAGGCGTGCAGAATGCGGTTCCGGTCGCCGCCAATGACAGCGGCTTCTCGACCAATACCGGCACGCCGATCACCATCCAGGCCTCGGCACTGCTCTCAAACGATACCGATGGTGATGGCGATGCGCTTGTCATCACCGGCGTCAGCGCCGCGGTCAACGGCTCGGTCGCCTGGAACGCCCAGGCCCAGACGGCAACGTTTACGCCAACCGCGGGCTATTCGGGACCGGCAAGCTTCAGCTACGCGATTTCGGACGGCAAGGGCGGCACGGCCTCGGCGCAGGTTGCGCTCACCATCAACGGCAGCCAGTCGGCAGGACCGGAGCAGAATCTCTTCGCCGCCAACGCGACGCCCTCGGTCGTCTCGGTCAACGACAACCAGCAGGTCAATCTCGGCATGAAATTCCAGGCCGATACCTCAGGCTGGATCACCGGCATCCGCTTTTACAAGGGGGCCGACAATACCGGCTCGCATAACGGCTATCTGTGGACGGCCTCCGGCACTCTGCTCGGCAGCGTCACCTTCAACAATGAGACTGCCAGCGGCTGGCAGACCGCGCAACTCACCCAGCAGATCGCCATCCAGGCGGATACGACCTACGTCGTTTCCTACTCGAGCAACGGCAATTACTCGGCGACCGGCAATTACTTTGCCAGCGACGTGACGAATGGCGATCTCAAGGCGCTCGGCGGCAGCAACGGCGTCTATGCCTATGGCGCGGGCGGGTTGTTCCCGACAGCCAGCTATAACAGCACGAACTACTATGTGGACGTGGCGTTCAAACCGCAGCTCGCGGCGTAAAGCCCGCGAGGATGTAAGGCCAAGCATGCTGTAAAGAGTGAGAGTTTCGATGATGGGTGCAGACAACAGATTGCCCGTAACTGTTCTCGCCGGGTTTCTCGGCGCCGGCAAGACGACTGTCCTCAATCATGTCCTGAGCAATCGGGAGGGCCGCCGGGTTGCCGTCATCGTCAACGATATGAGTGAGGTCAACATCGATGCGGATCTCGTGCGCGAGGGGAGTGCAGACCTCTCGCGCACCGACGAGACGCTGGTGGAGCTGACCAATGGATGCATCTGCTGCACCCTGCGCGACGATCTCCTGAGCGAGGTGCGGCGATTGGCAGCCGCCGGCCGTTTCGATTATCTGCTGATCGAGGGCACCGGCATTGCCGAGCCCCTCCCGGTTGCAGCCACCTTCTCCTTCCGCGACGAGAGCGGGGCGGCCCTCTGCGACGTGGCGCGTCTCGACACGATGGTCTGCGTCGTCGATGCGGTCAACTTGCTCGCCGATTACCAGAGCGCCGAGTTTCTTGCCGATCGTGGCGAAAGGCGTGACGGGCATGATGAGCGCAAGCTCGTGGAACTGCTCGTCGAGCAGATCGAATTTTCCGACGTCATCATCATCAACAAGGCAGGCGACGTGCCCTGCGCCGACCTTGCCGAGGTTCGCCGGGTCGTCGCGGCGCTCAATCCGGGGGCTCAAGTCGTCGAGGCGGTCTTCGGTCAGGTGCCGCTTGGCACGATCCTGGATACCGGCCTCTTCAGCGAGGCGAAAGCCGCCCGCCACCCGCTCTGGCACAAGGAACTCTTCGGCTGGGGCGATCATGTGCCGGAGACCGAGGAATACGGCATAAGAAGCTTCGTCTATCGCAGCCGCCGGCCCTTCCACCCCCTGAGGCTCAAGGATTTCCTAGACCGAAAATGGGCGGGTCTCATCCGCGCAAAGGGTCATTTCTGGCTGGCGACGAGGCCCGATGAGATCGGCCTTCTGTCGATTGCCGGCACCCAGTGCCGCATCGAGACCAGGGGGTACTGGTGGGCCTCGGTGCCGCGGGTACAATGGCCGCGCTTTCCGCAGTTCCGCCAGCTCATCGACCGGCATTGGGACGATGTCTGGGGCGACCGCCGCCAGGAGCTCGTCTTCATCGGCTCCGGCTTCGACGAGGAAGCGATCCGCGCCGCTCTCGGTTATTGCCTGATCGGAGAGGAGACGGGTTTCGACCCGCAGACCGCCGTCGGCATTCGCGATCCGTTTCCGGCCTGGCGGCACGGGCATATTCCTGCGCATTCACATAGTTAGAGCGTCTTAAGGAACGTAAAGCGCCCTAAGCGAAGGCGTTTTGATTCATCAACCGGAGGAGAGAACAATGAGCAACGAACTTTATGCAGACGGCATCGGCGAAATCACCATCACCGGAACGATCGTGCGCATCGACCTGATGTCGCTTTCGGCAACCGATCGTGACGCCAACAACAACCCGAAGCCGGTCTTCCGCCAGCGCATCATCATGCCTGTCGATGCTTTCGCCAATGCGGTCGATCTCATGCAGAAGGCGCTCGGCGGGCTGGTCGAGGCAGGTGCGGTTCGTCGGGTCGGCGATATGTCGGCGGCTGCCGCTGCCGATATCCAGTCGACGCCGGCCGGCGCTTCGAACGCTTCGCCGAACTTCAACTGATAAAACAAATATCGCCTCGGTTTCGTATTGGGTTTCGGGTGGGCCATGAGTGGTTTTCTGCATACCAACTTGCACTGTCTGGCGCTCGTCGCGCGTCATCACGGCGTCGATCTTGCGCCAGAGCGCTTGCAGCATGACTATGCCGTCGGCAACGATCCCGTTGCCGTGCGGCAGTTGCTGCGCATGGCCAAGGATGCCGGTCTCAGAGCCCGGCATCTGACACTCGATTGGCGATCCCTGTTTCAGCTCGGCGAAGCCTTCCCGGTCCTTGCCGAACTTTCGAACGGCAATTGGGTGGTCATCGCCGACGCTGTCGGGAGCGGCGAGGATGAGAGAATTCGCGTTCTCGATCCGCTGGCGTCACGCGCCGAAGCGATGATGCTGAGCGAAGAGCAATTCGCCAAGGCCTGGCTCGGATCGGTGGTGCTGCTCAAGCGCAACTATCGCATGTCGGATGAGGACCGGCCCTTCGGCTTCCGCTGGTTCATCCCCGAAATTATCCGACAGCGCAGCTTCTTCCGCGACGTGGCACTTGCCGCCTTCGTGCTCTATGGCCTGGGGCTGACGACACCGATGTTCTTTCAGCTCGTCATTGATAAGGTGCTCGTGCATCAGAGTTATGCGACGCTGACGGTTTTGACGGCAGGCATTGCGGTGGCGCTCGTCTTCGACGCAACCTTCAGCTTCCTGCGCCGCTATCTGCTGCTCTACGCCACCAACAGGATCGACATCCGCGTTGCGACCCGCACCTTCGGCCATCTGCTGAACCTGCCGATCGCGCTCTTCGAGCAAGCCTCGGCCGGCGTTCTCGTCAAGCACATGCAGCAGACGGGGCGTATCCGCGAATTCCTGACGGGCCGGCTGTTCCTGACGCTTCTCGACGGCGTCTCGCTCTTCGTCTTCGTGCCGATCCTGCTTCTCTACAGCGTCAAGCTGACGCTTGTGGTCCTCGGCTTCGCAGCGCTCGTCGGCCTCGTGGTGATGATGCTCGTCGGGCCGTTCCAGCGCCGCCTGCAGGCACTCTACCAAGCGGAGGGAGACCGGCAGGCATTGCTGGTGGAAACCGTGCACGGTATGCGCACCGTCAAATCGCTGGCACTGGAGCCGCGCCAGCGCAAGGTGTGGGACGACTATTCGGCGCAATCGATTTCGGTGCGGTTCCGGGTCGAGAAGATTTCGACCATCGCCCAGGCGATGACCGGGCTGCTGGAGAAGCTGATGAGTGTCGCGATCATCGGGCTTGGCGCGCTCGACGTGTTCTCGGGCACGATGACGATCGGCGCGTTGGTCGCCTTCAACATGCTCGCCGGCCGCGTCTCCGGACCGCTCGTGCAGATCGTCACCATGGTGCATGAGTATCAGGAAGTGGCGCTCTCCGTGCGCATGCTCGGCGAGATCATGAACCAGCGGCCAGAGCAGGCGGGCCGCGGGCGCGGTGTCCGGCCGCATCTGCGGGGCCACATCGAATTCGACAAAGTCACCTTCCGCTACGCCCCCGACACCGCGCCGGCGCTCGACAATGTCTCCTTCGCCATTCCTGCAGGCTGTGTCTTCGGCGTGGTCGGCAAGAGCGGCTCGGGCAAGACGACGATCACGCGGCTCATCCAGGGGCTCTATCAAAGCCAGGAGGGGCTGGTGCGCATGGATGGTTACGACAGCCGCGAGATCGACCTCGTGCACTTAAGAACCAGCATCGGCGTCGTGCTGCAGGACAATTTCCTGTTCCGCGGCTCGGTGCGCGACAATATCGCCGCCGCCAAGCCCGATGCCAGCATCGAGGAGATCATGGAGGTCGCCTGCATCGCCGGCGCCGAGGAGTTCATCGAACGGCTGCCGCGCGGTTTCGATACGATGCTGGAGGAAAATGCCGCCAACCTCTCCGGCGGCCAGAAGCAGCGCCTGGCGATTGCCCGCGCGCTGATCACCGATCCGAAGCTGCTGATCTTCGACGAGGCGACAAGCGCGCTCGACCCCGACAGCGAGGCGATCATTCGCGAGAATCTGAGCCGCATTGCCGCCGGCCGCACCGTCATCATCGTTTCGCACCGGCTTTCAACGCTGGTCGATGCCGATGCCATTCTCGTTATCGATCGCGGCAAGGTCGCCGATATCGGCCGGCACGATCAACTCGTGTCGCGCTGCATGACCTATCGCCACTTGTGGGCCCAGCAAATGAGGCAGGTCGCATGAACGCGCACGCCAGAAAATCCAGTGAAAACCTGCCGGTTCCGGCAGACAAACGCCCCTCGGACCACGGCCCCTCCGGCAAGGGAAGGCAACTGACCGCCCGGCCGCCGCTGCCGCCGGCGATCGCGGAATTCCAGTCCGACGCCGTCGAGCTCGAGGAACGCGCCCCGCCGCGGGTGGCGCGCATGACGCTCTACTGCGTGACGGCGCTGCTGGGCGCGGCGATCACCTGGGCCTCGGTCTCCTCGATCGATGAGGTGGTGATCGCGCCCGGCAAGCTCGTCACCACCCAGCCGACGATCGTCGTCCAGCCGCTGGAGACCTCGATCATCCGCACGATCGAGGTGAAGGCCGGCGAGGTGGTGCATGCCGGGCAGACACTCGCGACCCTCGACGCCACTTTCAGCCAGGCCGATGTCGACCAGCAACAGGCGAAATTCTCCGCACTCGACGCCCAGGTGAAGCGCATCGAGGCGGAGCTTGCCGGCGACGATTATACGAAGATGGCGGGAGATACGCCCGACCAGATGCTGCAGGCGCAGCTCTTCGGCCAGCGGCGGGCCTTCTACGTGGCGCAGCTGCAGAATTTCGACCAGCAGATCGCCGGCCAATCGGCCGCTCTTGCGGCAAGCAAGAACCAGGAGGCGGTGCTCAACGACCGGCGCGACGGGCTCTCGCAGATCGAGGCAGCGCGGGAGCGGCTCTATAACAAGCAGAGCGGCTCGCTGATCACGCTGCTCGGCTCGCGCGACGCCCGCCTCGACGTCGAGTCCGACCTGACTGCCGTGCGTGGCAAGGCCGACGAGGCCGCCCACTCCTATGCCAAGCTGAGGGCCGACCGGCAGGCCTTCATCGAGGATTTCCGCCGCGCCGCGATGGAGCAACTGGTGGAACTGCGCGGCCAGCGCGACATGGCCGACGAAGAGCTGAAAAAGATGGAGCTGCGCCGCAACATGGTGGCGCTGACCGCACCCGCCGACGCCGTCGTGCTGGACCTCGCTCAGCGCTCCATCGGATCGGTGGTGCGCGAAGCCGAACCGATCGTCACCCTGGTGCCGATCAACGTGCCGCTCGAAGCCGAAGTTTCAATCAACACCCGCGACATCGGCCGCGTCGCCGTCGGCAAGGAGGCGCGCATCAAGCTCGACGCCTATCCTTTCCAGAAATACGGCACGGCCTCCGGCACGGTGCGCACCATCAGCGAGGACACGTTCCTGACCGGCCAGCAGGACCAGACCGCCACCCCCAGCCAGCCGGCCGCGCCCTTCTTCAAGGCTCGCGTCCTGCTCGCCGATACGAGGCTGAATGCTTCGGATATGCCTGTGCGGCTGCTTCCCGGCATGACCGTGTCCACCGAAATCAAGGTCGGCAAGCGCACGGTGATCTCCTATTTCCTCTATCCGTTGCTGCGGGGGCTGGATAATGCAATACGCGAACCGTAGGACGCGACGGATCCGGTCGGCTCAGAACGAGATCCCGAGCGCCCTCGCAAGTCCTCGATCCGGCTGACTTCATGCCCGCGCCCGTCCCCGGTGGCGGTGATCCTCAACGCCCCTCGCGCCTTCTAGTGCGCCAGAAGGACTGGCATGTCAGCCTTGCACAGGAATTCCCGAGTGACGCCGCCGAGGATAAACTCGCGAAGCCGGGAGTGGCCAAATGCGCCCGCTACCAGGAGATCCGCCTTGCGTTCGAGCGCGGCCGCTTGAAGGGCAGCCGCCGGGGAACCCCCGCCGGCCTCGATCGATACATCTTCTACCTCAAACCCGGAGTGCCTCAGCGAGGCTATCAGCAGCGATCGGTTCGCCTCGTCGATCTGCTTGTCGTCGATCACCGAGATGACCTGCATCTTCGTCAGCCGTTCGGCGAATATCCGGGCGCAGGAGATCGCTCGTGCCGCGGTCGCGCTGCCGTCCCAGGCGATTGCAATGGTATCGACGCGACCGCAGACGCGGCTGGCAGGAAACAGGATCAGTGGACGGCCGCTCTCGAGCAAACAGCGTCTCCGAAAGCTGGCGAGAGAGTTCCGAAGCCTCCACGATCGACAGGTCGTGGCTCCTGGCGATTTTCGCGAAGCTCTCGAAGACGAACGGCTCCCTGGCGTCGAATCCGTGAATTCTCACCTCGACGCTGCTTTGCGAGACCGCGTCGGCAATATGCTCTCGAAGCGAGGCTCCGCTGTCGCGGCTATAGCCTTCCGCTTGCGCCCGCCATGAGTCTACATCGACCACCGTTGGAAACCGCGGGTGGATCGGCGGGACCCGTACCTGCGGGATACTGGCGAGGAGGTCGGCGCCAATCTGGCGGGCGAGGTCGATCGCGTTGTCAACGATGGTGAAGGAGCTTGCGTCGGGATAAGTTGACAAAGGGAGATGGAATTGCGGTTTCATGCCGGCCTCCTGAGTTACGCCTCCGCCATGATGCATCACGAGCCGAACTTCGCATTGCGCTTGGTCAAAGCAGGCCTCTGAAGAACTTGTATAATCGCACCATTCTAGCAGTGGAGAGCACACCATGCCCATGACGCTGACGGAAATTACCCCGGCGGAGTGCTACCGCCTTCTCGAAGGCGCGCGCTTCGGCCATCTCGCCTGCTGCAACGCCGGGCAGCCTTATGTCGCGGCAATCTACTTCGCTTTTTCCAATGGCGTCGCCTACAGTTTCACGATGCCGGGCAAGAAGCTCGACTGGATGCGGGCGAATGACAAGGTCTGTCTGCACGTCGAACATCGCCTTAGCGGTGACGGGTGGACGAGCGTCGTCGTCGAGGGGCGGTTTCAAGAGTTTCCCGACAGCGACGCGTGGCGAAGCGAAAGACTGCACGCCTGGTCGCTACTTCAAGCGCATTCCGACTGGTGGGAAATCGGTGCCATGAAACCGCACGAACTTCCAATGCTCGAAGGGTCTCCGCATGTCTTCTACGGCATCGCCGTCACGGCCGTGTCCGGTCGGAGCGCAACCAGAACAAATTGACGTCGGACCGCAGACGACGATGTCTGCAACCCGTCCGGGCGGAATTGCGCGTGCCGACTGACCCACAGCTGCTCTGAAGCAGGGAGGCCCCTTTTGAATTCCATGGTCGTTGCAAGATTTGCATTGGCGCTGTCCATTGGTCTTCTGGTCGGGCTGGAACGGGGCTGGCGGGAGCGGGATTCTCCGGCAGGGAGCAGAACCGGGGGCATCCGAACCTTTGGCATCTCGGGATTGCTGGGAGGTATAATGGCGGCCTTGGGCAACGCGACCGGGTCCTCACTGCTCCTGGCTTGCGGCTTTATGAGTTTTGCCGCCGTCTTCGGACTCTTCAAGCTGCGGGAGGCCTGGGACGACGAAGACTACAGCGTCACCTCGGTCATTGCCGCGCTATGCGTTTTCGGACTCGGCGCTCTGGCGGTCGATGGCGATCCCGTCGCCGCGGCGGCAGGCGGCACTGCCCTTGCAGCCATCTTGGCTAGCCGCGACATTCTTCACGCCTTCCTCCGGCGATTGACTTGGATCGAGCTGCGGTCGGCTCTTATGCTTGCGGTCATGACGGCCGTCATACTTCCGCTTTTACCAAACCGCGATATCGGTCGGGCACTGACGGTGAACCCCTTCGAAGTATGGCTTTTCACCGTCTTGACCGCGACCATCTCTTTTGCAGGCTATATCACCGTACGCCTGTTCGGCGAGAGGAAGGGCACTTTGATCGGGGCAGCCGCCGGCGCCTTGGTTTCGTCGACGGCAGTGACGCTAACGCTGGCTCGTTCCGCCAAGGACGGAGCGGAAGTTCGCAGACTTGCCGGAGCTGCGTGTTTGGCGGCCACGGTGTCTATTCTGCGCGTGGCTGGGCTGACCTTGATTGTTGGTCCGGCAGTCCTGCCGAAGATAGCGCCTGTGGCAACGGTCGCGGCAGTGGTTTTCGCCTGCATGGCCGTGTTCTTGACGAGGGCTGCACACAAGCGGGACGCCGTCGATGTCTCGGCCCGCAATCCCTTCGAGGTCCGCTCGCTTTTCCTTTTTGCGACGATATACGTGCTGGCTCTTTCTGCGAGCAAAGTGCTGGTCGCATACCTGGGGGATTCTGCGGTCCTGTTGGCCTCGATCATCTCCGGCAGCTTCGACGTCGACGTCGCAGTGTTGACGGCGCTACGTCGGACCGACCTCCAGGCTTCGGACATCGTCGTCCACGCGGTACTGGGCGCCATGGCTGCAAACGCAATTGGCCGCGTGATACTGGCAGCATCCGCCGGTCCTGCCCGGTTCACCATGCTTTACGCCGCCACCACGACAATGGCGATCGCTTTCGGCTTCATGGTTTTCATCTGGAATTCCCAATGATCGCTCGTGCGGATCAGACATGCGACGCTAGCTGATGTGATTGTGTTGGGAGGCAGCCGGTGCTCTTCCGCGCGATTTGGGGGAACGACCGCCGTCCACCGGGGTTGCTGCTTGACGCCCCACACAGGCGACCTCACACTCGCGGTGTCGAAGGTGAGTCGGACAGACTGTACCGTCTTTACTTCCGCTGCTCACCGGAGCAGGAGTGGCCAGCGAGGGCTTTGGTTCGCACGCCGACCGACATCGGCCGGTGGCAAACAGGATCGAGGTTGATTGGGCTCGAACTCGCATCCGCTCCGATTTTGCTTGTGAGGTCGCGCCGTGGATAAAGGCTTATCAGCAGTCGATCCTCCTCGCGACATCCGGCGTCGGCGCTGGAATTCCCTGTTGCGGAGCAACAGCCGCCGGCTGCTTTGGCCCGTGCTTTTGATAGGCGTTTTGCTTCTTGCAGGCATCGTTGTTTTTTACCGTGAAATCCAACACAGCGAAGATCCGGTCGGGCTCATTGAAGATCGAGCTCTCAACAAGGCTGCCCGATCAGCGCCCGTAGCCGTCGGCCCCGACACGGCGGCTCCTTCTCCTCTCCCGCCAATGTCTATACCGCTGCGGCTGATCGAGGTCCCGAAGCCGGAACTGGCAAGTCAGTTCCTGCGGATGTGGCGCGTCTCGGGTGCGAATATTTGCGGTGCTCTTCGAGAGGCCGACATCGAGATGAGCGATTGGAAAGCCGCATCGATGCGCAATCGCAGCTATGAATGTTATTTTCAGCGCATCTACCAACGGGACGAGCTGCGTCCCCTCAGCTCCACCTTCCTCAAGGTTCGTGGAAATGAAATCGGCGATATCGTCGAGATCCGCGCCAAAATCATCGGGCCGACCACGGACGCAGAGGGGCGTCTCGCCCCGGCCGTCCTGCGCATTTTCGAGATCATTGTGAAGCAGGCGTGCTGGCCCGATTTCGAGGATGCGCTTGTGTCGATCCAAAACCTTCGAAATGTCGAATATGAACGATTCGGCTCCTATCTTAGCTTCACGCGCGAAGCCGGAAGCGGAAATAACTTCAATTTTGTCCTTGGCCTTAAGGCGACTTCGGATTCGCAGGTGCGGACGAAGACGTATTTTTCGCCAGAGCGCTGGCTGGAGACAACAGATCCCCGCCTCGCAAACAGCTTGGGCACGTCGATATCGGCCAATTGCGCTCAATGACGGTGGGTGGCCTCTGAGATCGGTGCTCTCGCTCCTCCCGTCGCCTTCAAGCCGTCGAAACGGCAGACAGTCGCCGCCTAAGTTGCGGGTCGATCGTCGCGTCTGGTAACCTCAACTACCGAGGCGTCAAGAACAACGGAGATGTCCAAATTCGAGATTGGTCCCGCTGGCGCGCCGTTAAGAACAACGGATGTTCGCGTTCCGGATCGAGCGTCAGGTCGCGCAGCAATATTTCACCCGCAAGATCTCTCGGCAGCGGTTGGTCCGTAACCCTTTCCACGATCAGGCGTAACTCGACGCCCGGCAGATCGAGTGTGACCGAGCCCTTGGCAATGAGATCCTTCCCATTCACCTCAAGCCGTGCTTCGGGGGCATGCAAATGCGGTGGCGGCTGGAGCGGGTCGCCGATCTTGCTGTAGCCATGAAGGTCGGCGGCAATCGTGATGTGAGCGTTGTTCAGGTCGGAAAGCTTCAGCTCGATCCCGTCGACATCGCCATGTGTTGCCGTTCTAAAGCCGAGCGTGCCGAGCCCGGTGCGCCATACGCTTTGTTCGGGGTGGTCAAAGCCAACTCCGCGCGCATCGAGAAGCGCCGCGCCGGTCACGGCGACCGCGCCGCTCCAATAGGCTGCCCGGTAGCGATCCTTGATGCGGGCGCCGCCGAAACGGATGCGCAGGCTGCGTTCGCTGAAGCCCGTCTCCGCATGCAGATCGCGTCTCCACACGAGGCGATCGCCGTCATAAAGTTGAATCTCCTCCCAGCCGGCCTGGCCGAGCAGGCGATAGGAGAGCGGCTTTTCGGGTTCGGCATCGAATACCTCGCCCATGAAATGCTGTCCTTGGGACAGAACAGCAAAACTGCGTTCGCCGGTGGTTGCGAAGGTGCGCCGCGCCCGGAGTGCGCTGCCGACGCCGGCCCGGTCGAAGCGGTCGGCGATGACGCCGGTCAGCCCGCCGCGCGAACCGAAAGTTCCGGTTGCCGGTGCACCACCGCCGCATCGGCCCTGATGCTCGTCGCTCGCCGCCGAGGCGCCGACCCTGTATCCGCGCGCGAGCGCTTCGGTGTAGAGCCAGTGGAACTGTCCCCAGGCGGACCCAATCTCGATGAGCCGTTCCAGCTCCGGATGGTTCCAATCCAGAATGCAGCGCCGGCCACCCACATGCGGGATCAGCAAATGGCCCTCCGGATCATCCTCATAGGCGGCATGGAGCCGGTCGACAGGCCAGATGCCGGGTCGGATGGTTCCGGCCGTCGTCTCGTTCCATTCGAAAGAGCGAAGTGACCGCCCCTCTTTGTCAAACGGGAAGCGGGGTTTACCGTCGCGTAGGAAGACGACATTGCGGTCGCCGCCGGCTGCGGAGTTGCCGCACCATTCGGTGCCAGGATAGCAGACGAAGCGGCCCGGCTCGTTGAGGCCATGGATAATCTCCACGGCCTTGTCCCAATTCTTTTCGGTGATGTTGAAGTCGTTGACGGTGTAGCCCACCACGTCAAGCCCGGCGATGTCGCGTCCATAGGTGAGGTTGTAGGTTGCGTCGTTGGTGCCGACGGTGTCGTCGGAATGGACGTGCAGATCCGCATAGAGCGGACGCAAGGCCTCTTCTTCACTCTGCATATACGCGACGGCCGCGGTGACGAAGGGTTCGTCGTCCAGCCGTGCTTCCAGTTTCCACTCGCCGGTTTCGGTGAAGGAAAGGCCGGAAATCCGCGCGAATGTCCAGTCCGCTGCTGCGAGCGCGATCGGCTCCGTGCGTTGGGTCGCGTCTGGAGCGGTGATCACCAGCGTGCCGCGCAGATTGCGGTCGCGGCAGGTGTTTCCCCATATGTCGTCGACGCGTACGATCGCGTCGAAGGATTGATCAAGGCCAACCAGGCGCGGCGCTATGATCTGAAGGGCGTGGGGCTGGCCGGCCAGGATTTCGAGTTTGCAGTCGCCCGGCACTTCGGCAAATTTCGAGCTGCCCAGCGGGTCGATGAACAGCCGGAATTGGAACGCCTTTTCCACGAAGGTCTGCACGCGCGTACCGGCGCCGCCCTGGCGCCGATCGCCGAGTCGAATGACGATCCTGTCGCCGGGATTGATATAGCCATCGACGACATCGATGATGATGGCCTTCTGGAAGGGGCGCTCGTGTCCCTTCTGGTCGAAGCGTACCTTCAGCGCCTGCACTGTCGCCGGGCTCTGCCCAGGGACCAGCGGCCCGGCGTGATATTCGGCGGAAACGTAGTTGGCGCCCGTCGGGTCCGTCGTCTGGAACAGCGCCCAGTCGGAATAGAATTTGAAGGCGAGCTTCAGCCATGCGCCATCGGCAAGGCCGACAGCGCCAACCTCATAGACGAGTTCCAATTCGGTCCAATCGCCGGCAATCAGCGTCGGTCGCTGACAGGTGAGACGGCCGAGGAAGGGTAGCGTGTCGAAATAGTCGGCAAGGCCCGCTGGGGAATGCACGGCGGCTCGAGACGCCTTGTGCTGCAAAGTCTCTGTCATGGGAGAAATCCGTTATTGTCCGCGCCAGCTTTCGTAGCGGCGCTCTATCCGTCGAAATACGAGGCTCTCCATAAGCCACGCTGTGAGTCCGATCAGCGTGATGCCGAGAAGCACCTGCGCCGAATTGCCGACCTGTCCGCCCATCGCGACCATCCAGCCGATACCTTGGGAGGCGCCGATCATCTCGGCGGCGACGAGCGCCCGCCACGCCTGGGCGAAACCGATGCGCAATGCGGCGGTCAGGAAGGGGAGGGAGGCAGGAAGATACACATGGGCCAGCAGTTGAAACCGTTTGGCCCCGAGAATGCGGGCTGCGCGCACCTCCCCGCCGCCGATCGAAAGCACGCCTTCCTGGATTGTCACCGCCATCGGGAAAGCCGATGCGATGAAGATGACCACGGCGATCGACAGATATCCGAGGCCGAAGAAAATCAGGGAGAGCGGCGCCCAGGCAATCGGAGGGATGGCCATGAAAAGGCCGAGCAGAGGCTGGACGAACTCACGGAACGGCCGCCAAAGTCCGGCAGACACGCCGATGAGCACGGCCGCCAGGATTGCCGCGCCGAAGCCGCCGAATTCACGCAACAAGCTCGCCAGAAACTGGCGGCCGAGCT
Source organism: Rhizobium sp. N122 (assembly GCF_002211295.1). Lineage (NCBI taxonomy): Bacteria > Pseudomonadati > Pseudomonadota > Alphaproteobacteria > Hyphomicrobiales > Rhizobiaceae > Rhizobium > Rhizobium sp. N122. The sequence goes on from NZ_LOKU01000006.1 coordinate 19,625, forward strand.
CGCCGGATTGGATCCAGCGCAGTCCCTCTGCTGCCACCTCCCAGGGCTGTGGCAGCACATAGGATGGGACCCTGCTGGCTGCGAGGCACCACACGGCAAGCAGGAAGGGAAGCGCTGCCCAGCGCCAGGACGGCTGCGGAAAACGCAGCCGCGCTGTGAATGTCTTCATCGATCGGATCTCACCGCTGGGCGGCCGCTTTGGCGGCAAAACTGTCGTCAACGATGTCGTCGACATCAAGCGGTTTATTGAGGATGCCAAGATCGACGGAGTAATTGATGAGCCGCTGGATGAAGGCGCGGTCGGACGGCTCGATTTCTGCGGACCAGCCGAGGCGTTTCCTGGCCTCGGCGACAATCGCTTCCGGCGGAACGACGGTTCCGTCCGCGGCCTTCACGGGCTTCAGCTTGAAACTCTGTGCGATGATCCGATTGGCCTCCTCGGGATGCTCCCGCAGAAAGGCGACGGCTTTGGCATTGGCCCGCAGCAGCTTGACGAGATCGTCCGGCCGCTCCTTCAGGGTCTTTGAAGGTGCTGCAACGACATACCATGGATAGCCCGGAAGAGCGCCGTTCACGTCGAAGACGACACGGCCCGTGCCGCGGAGCACCGACTGGCTGATGAAGGGCTCCCACGAGAAGGCAGCATCCACGACCCCTGTATCAAGGGCGGCGTTCATATTGCCCACCGGCATCTGCGATAGTTGGAGGTCGGCGTCGGGATTGAGGCCGGCAGTCTCCTTCAGGACGAAGCCGCGCAGCAGCACGTCCATGCCGCTGCCTCTGCTGACGCCGGCGAGCTTCTTGCCCCTGAGGTCTGAGAGCGACTGAATCGAGCCGTCGGCCCTCGCGATCAAGGCTGCCTGACCATAGTTCACCTTGGCGATGATCTTCGCTTCGAGCCCGCGCGCCGCCCATTGATAGACGGGCGGGGCGCCGATATAGGCCACGTCGATTTCCCCTGCCCCTACCGCCTGCTGAATGACGGGGCCATCGCCAAAGCCCTTGAGTTCGACGTTCAAACCCTCTTCCCGAAAGTAGCCTTTCTCTTCGGCGATGAGAGCCGGCGCGTTTGCCATGGCCTGGACCCAGCCGATACGAAGCGGCCGGGATTCCTGCGAAGCGGCGGGCCAGGCAGCAGCGAGTGCGAAAATGGCTGCAGGTAGAATGCGTTTCATCGGATGTCCCCTTCAGGTAGCGGGTTGATTGCTGGTCATGACCACGGCGATCTGCTCGGCGAGGCGTTCGCGCAGTTCTGTAAACAAGGGATTGGCGCGCGTGCCTCGCTGGTCGCGAGGGCGCGGCAAATCGATTTTCATTTCGGCCGTGATGCCGGTTGGAGGCAGGCCGAGAACGAGGACCCGGTCCGCCAGATAGATCGCTTCGTCGATGTCATGCGTGATGAACAGCACGGTCTTGCCCAAGCTCGACCAGATGCGGAGCAGTTCGTCGTTGAGGGCTGAGCGCGTCATGGCGTCGAGTGCTGCGAAAGGCTCGTCCATGAGCAGAAGGCGTGGCTCAAGCGCCAGCGAGCGTGCAAGGGCTACGCGTTGACGCTGGCCGCCCGACAATCGGTGCGGCGGCTCTTGCGCCTGTTCTTCCAGGCCGACAAGCCGTAGAAAATGCAGGGCGATCGCCCTTTGCTCCTGCGGCGTTCCCCTGCGATTCATACGAAGGCCGAAGCGGACATTTTCCAGCACGTTCAGCCAGGGGAAAAGGTGGGGCGACTGGAAGACATAGCCGAGTGCGGAATGTTCCGGCGCAACCGGCGCGCCGTCTATGGTGATACGACCCGATTGTGGGCGCAGGAAACCGGATAGAAGATTGAGCAGTGTCGACTTGCCGCAGCCCGACGGACCGAGGATCGCGACGAATTCTCCCGGACGGGCTTCCAGCGAAAATTTTTCGAATATGCTGCGTCGGCTTTCGGGATAGGCGAAACCCATGCCAGTCACCGAGAAGGTGGCGCCAGGTGAATGCTGCCGAATTGGGGAAACAAATGCCATATTGCGTTCGAACGAGCTGAGGTTGGAATTGCCCTGAGTTTTAATACATTATAATACAGGTTATCAACGTGGGGCCTTCCCTTGTCCGGCGGCAAAGGAGAACGCTGTTCCAAAGCTGCAAGAGTCCGTGGTCTTTTTAACCCCGATGGAAATGAAATGAGCCTGATACGCAACAACCCGGTGGCGATGTATCTCCAGATCGCCGATCGCCTTCGTCGCGAGATCGCTGAAGGAACATTCGAGCCCTCCGGGCGGTTGCCGTCGGAATCGCAGATCATGGTGCGCTTCGACGTCAGCCGCGTCACCGTCCGCCTCGCGCTCGATCAACTGGATAAGGACGGACTGATCGAGCGCAGGAAAGGCAAGGGGACTTTTGTGGCGGGCAAACAGGTCCGCCATCAGATCGATACGCTGCGCAGTTTCCACGAGTCGCTGAAAGTGCAGGGCTTCGATGCCACGATGCGGATCGTCGAGCTGACTACGATTGAAACGCCGCCGGCGTTTGTTTCGTTGTTCGGAGCAAAATGCGCGCTGTTGGAGCGTCTTCACATGGTGGACGACGAGCCCATTGCCTTGGGTCGAAGCCTCCTGCCCGCCGTCATGTCGGAACTGGATTTGAAAACGGCCGAACAACGGCCGACTTATGCGCTCCTCAAGGACAAAGCCGGCGCCGATATTGTCTCCGCAGAGATCGCCATCGGCGCGCGCGCAGTGCCGCCCCGCATCTCATCCTTGATCGGCGCAGCCGCGAATGCGGTTTTGCTCGTGCTCGAACGGACCTCATATTTCGATCATGGCGCTTGTGCCGAATGGTCCGAGTTCTTCATCCGACCCGAGCGATACAAATTTGTTCTCGGCAATCGAACGGCGCGGTCGACGGCTACATGACGTTCGTCGCTACTGACGCTGTGCCGGAGCCGGATATACAGCAGATGGAAGGCGAGCCGGCAAGCAGCTGCATGCGGCGCAACGCTCACACAGCGGCTTAGCGGTCGTTACGGCAATCGCCGGCTAGTATCCATCGCAGCCCATCATGTTGGTCGCAGGCGAAGAACTCAAACACAGAGACCGGCGCCAAAAATGGACATGTTCATCTGTCGGGCTGATCTCACGCTGATGCGTATCGATGCATTTTATTACAGCGGGCGTATTGCCAGATTGCCTGAAATGACATGAGCTTCATCAAAACGACAATGGCCAAGGCGATACCGTAAGGTATGGGATGGCCGTCAGGGATATACCGAAAAAGATAGAGACGCACGCAAACACAAACAACCAGTAGCGCGTAAATGGGATATATGAACGAATAGATGCGCCACCAGGCGACCGATCCCACCTGGATTCTTGCTGCAAAGAGGCAGACAACTGCGCATTCGGGAAATGACATCAGCCAATCAAACCATTCGGCCATCGAAAGTGGCGACGGGCTGAAATAGGTTTCATATACTTTGTCGATTTGGCCGATTAACACGCCTAGCGCCAAAATCCACCAAATGATTTGAGACTTCCTGCTCATATTGAATCCGCGGCGTGCGATATCCTTTGTTCGCGGGCTACCATCTCATTCAACACGCAAAGGCAGATGAATAAACCAATTAAACCTTTACCGAAAAGCCCCAGTTGAGCCGCGTTGGGATGACAGGACAGGCACAATTCCGCCGAGACAGTTGACTGTCGCCTGCGCCGAAGGGTCGGAGTTCTTCATCCGACCCGAGCGATACAAATTTGTTCTCGGCAATCGAATGTCCGTCTGATCGCGCACTTGTTCTTCGTCGCCAGGGAGGAAAATCGAGCCGGCAGCTTGTGATCACCGTCAAGGGCGTTAAGCGTCGAATGCCCGTCGTTTGGGAATCGAGATCAACGCCTTGAAGTGCGTTTCAATCCTGCCTTCGCGGCTGGCGTCCTCGGCTTCCCAGCCAAACTTCCACGCGTCGTGACGCGCAAGCCAATCCCCGAGAGCGCCGGTATCACCGGTGGGCAATCGATGGGCCGCGAGGTATGGGTTCTCGTGAGCCTTTAGTCCGAGTACCCGTGCCCTTGAGCCCGCTTCCTGCAAATCGATCAGCTCTTCAATTGTCATACGCGCCCCCACGATGTCGGCGACGGTAACATGGTGGCTCGCGCATGCAAGCGATTGCTAAATAATGGGTTAATTTGGGACAGTCGTGAGGCGAGAGCGCGTGTTTCCTGAGGTAATGGCGAGGATTGCCGCGTCACCGAGAGCGCGGTAAAGCGTCAGCGCACTCAACCCGTCTACAGTCGCCATCTCGGACAAACGTCTCGGCGGAAATCAAATTTGCAGGCTAAAGCGACCTGAACATGTACGATATCATTCTTCTTTTCCTCGCTGGCTTGTTGGCAGGCAGCATGAATGCGCTGGCCGGTGGCGGGTCGTTCGTATCCCTGCCGGCGCTGATATCGGTCGGAGTGCCGTCGGTTGCCGCAAACGCGACGAGCACCTTGGCCTTGTTTCCAGGCGGTATGACGAGCTCGTGGGTCTACCGTGACGGGGTCAGGAGTGTGTGCGGCATCAATGTCATGCCTATCGCTATCGTGACAGTGGTGGGTGGTGTGGCGGGAAGCGTGTTATTGCTTTTGACCCCATCCAGGATTTTCGATGGGATCCTGCCATGGCTCTTGCTGGTGGCGACATTGATGCTGGCTGCAGGTCCGAGGCTCAGCGCAAAGCTCCGGACGCAGGCACGTCCGAATTTTCTGGCCTTCGCAACGGTTCAATTCTTTCTCGGTCTTTATGGCGGCTATTTTGGCGGCGCGGTGGGCCTTATGATGCTTGCGGCATGGAGCGCGCTCGGGGGCGGGGACATCAAGAGCCTGAATCCGACAAGAATGGTGATGGTAACCGCCGCAAACGCGGTCGCCGTCGTCGTCTTCGTACTGGCCGGGGCAATCGTATGGCAGGAGTGCATTCCGATGACGATCGGGGCCGTTATCGGCGGGTGGATCGGAGCGCATGTCGGACGAAGGCTGCCGGCATCGGTCGTCCGGGTGCTAACGCTTGCGGTCGCCTTGCTGACGACGACGGTGTTCTTTTCACGCGCTTACCTGTGAGCGGGGATCCTTCCGGCAGTTTATACGCGTATTCGCCAGAGCTCGAAATGAGGCGCACCTGACGAACGATCCATAAGGTTACGAGCGTCGCCGCCCAAGGCCGAGCGGCGTCAGACGAGGTAGGGTATCCGCGCCTCCGTCTTCATGGAGCAGTTCGAGGCAATGGCGCTTCAAATGCGAAAACTCGGGCGAGGCGACGATATCGGTCGAGCGCGGCCGCGGGAAGGGGACGGTGATCTCTTCGTGAATGCGGCCGGGCTGCGCCTTCATCACGATGATCCGGTCGGCGAGCAGCAGCGCCTCGTCGATGTCATGCGTGACGAACAGGACGGTCTTGCGGAACTGCTCCCATATGGCAAGCAGCAGTTCCTGCATTTTCAGCCGCGTCAGGGCGTCGAGCGCGCCGAAGGGTTCGTCCATCAGCAGCAGCCGCGGCTGATTGACCAGGACTCGGGCGATTTCCACCCGCTGCTGCATGCCGCCGGATAGCTGGGCCGGATAGCGATCGGCAAAACCGTTGAGGCCGACGAGGTCGAGCATCCTCTGCGCCTCGCGCCGGCGCTGTTCCTTGCCGACGCCGCGCATCTTCGGTCCGAAGGCGACATTGTCGCGCGCGCTCTTCCAGGGAAACAGGGTGTGGTGCTGAAAGACGATGCCGCGTTCGGGGTGCGGGCCGCTGACCGGCGTGCCATCGACATCCAATCTGCCGCCGGCAATATCGATATGGCCGGCGAGCGCGCCGAGAAGCGTCGATTTTCCGCAGCCGGAGGGGCCGAGCAGGCAGACGAATTCGCCGGGCGCGACGGAGAAGCTGACATCCGAGACGGCTTCGAAAGCGGCCTTTCCCTTGCCGAGGCGGATGGAGACCTGCTCCGCAACGATCCTGCCGGTCTCCGATCGCACCAGGCGCTGATGGCTGTTCATCGTGCCGCTTCCTTTTTCTGCCAGGGGATGAGCGCGTTGCCCAAGGCACGCAGCAAGGTGCTGCTGCCCATGCCGAGCACGCCGATCACCGCCATGCCGACGATGATCTCAGGGTAGTTCTGCAGGGTATAGGCTTCCCAGGTGTAGTAACCGATGCCGAATTGGCCGGAGATCATTTCGGCGGTCACCAGACAGAACCACGAGGTGCCCATGCCGATGGCAAGGCCAGTGACGATGCTGGGCGCCGCGCCGGGAAGGATGACCTCGAACAGCATTGCGCGGCGGGTGCTGCCGAGGCTCTTTGCGGCTGCGATCAGGCGCGGATCGACGCCTTCGACCCCGTGGACCGTATTGAGCAGGATGGGAAACAGGGCGCCGGTGAAGGTGATGAAGATCATCGACAGCTCGGACGACGGAAACATCAGCACGGCAAGCGGTATCCAGGCGACGGCCGGGATCGGCCGCAGGAGTTCGAGCGGCGCAAGCAGGAAATCTCCGACCTTTCGCGACTGGCCGATGATCAGGCCGCAGGCGATGCCGGCAACGGCGGCGATCGCATATCCGGCAAACACCCTTTCGAGGCTGCTGGAGACATGCGCGATGAGTTTCGGCGACTGGAGGAAGCCCAGGGCGGCGGCGAACACATCCACCGGCGAAGGCACGTTTTGGAAGGTGACCAGGCCGAGATCGAGCCGCAGGGTGGAGGCCATCTGCCACAGGAGCAGGCAGATGGCGATGGACCCCGCGCGGCGCAGCCAAGATCCGTAGTCAGGGTGCGTCCACGTCGTCATTATCGGCCTCAGTTGCTGGCCACGACGGAGGATTTGGCGCTGGCGAAATCGAGCACGGCGCCGCCATGCGCCTTGGCCCAGCTCTCGGCGCTCTCCTTAAGCAGGAAGGCGCCGATCTCGCCCTTTTCGTCGCGAACGAACCAGGCTTGATTGCCGAGCAGCTTGATGCCGCTCTCCCGATCCTGCGCATAGAAGACGCGGATAGCCTTGCCTTCGCCTTCGAGCGCCTTCAAGGCCTTGAAGGCATTTTCCGCCGTGGCGTAGTGGCGGACGAGCGGCTCGTCCTTGACCCAGATCTCGGCGACGCGCTTCGCATCCTTGATCGGCTCGCCGGTGGCCGCGTCCTTGGCGTCGAGCGGAAGCTGATCATAGTTCTTCAGGCTTGCCTCGTAGTCGAGACCGGAGGCCTTGAAGGCGGCCTTGATGAAGCGGTCGTCGATGAATGTGTCGACGTCGAGCCCGCTATCGGCCTTTTTCAGATGTTGCAGCGTTTCGATCGCGGTGCCGACAGCCTGCCGGTATTCCGGCTTCCAGGTCAGGTCACGGGTCTGGAGACCGAGCGGACCGTGGAAGAGATAGTCGACCTCGGCCTCGACGCCGGTCACCTTGGCAATCAGTTCGCTGTATTTCTCCGGCTCCTTGGCGATCAACTGGTCGGCTTCGAGTGCGGCGCGCAGATAGGCGGTGACGATCTCGGGATATTTTTCGGCATAATCGGCATCGACCAGCGCGCCGTGGAAGGTGGGGCCGTTCGCCTGCGAGCCGTCATAGATCTTTCGCGCGAAACCCCGCCATGGGTAAAGCTCGGCAAAGGGCACGAAATCGGCATGCGCCTCGATCTGGTTGGCCTTCAGCGCGCCACCGGCGACCTCTGGCGCCTGGGCGATGATGTTGACATCCTTTTCCGGATCCCAGCCCTGAGCTTTGATGGCCCGCAGCAGCAGACCATGTGAGGTCGAGGCGAAGGGAACCGAAATCGTCTTGCCTTTCAGTTCCGAGATCGACTGGATCGGAGAATCCGTCGGCACGACGATGCCGTTGCCGCTTCCCTTGACGCTGCCGGAGAGGACAGAGATGAACAGGCTCTTGCGTCCCGCCTTCAGATGCGCGAGGCCGTTGAAGGAGCCGGGGAAATCCGCCATCACCCCGAAATCGAGTTTGCCGGCGATCTGCTCGTTGGTGATCGGCGCGCCGCTGGTAAAGTTCTTCCACTGGATGTCGTAGGTGGCATCCTTGTATTTGCCGTCATGCGGCAGGTATTTTTCGAGAAGGTTGAGTTCCCGGATCAACAGGCCGCCGGTGGCGGTGTTGATCGTGGTGTCTTGCGTTCCGATGGCGACGCGAATGGTTTCCGCCTGCGCCGTGCCGAGGAAACTGGTCGCAGCCAAAGCTGCAGCTGCCAAAGTTAAGCGAAAATGCATCGTGCCACCCCATCTGTTGCCCGTCGCCTCGCGGCGGGAAAATCGTTGAATTCCAGTCGTGCAAATTTATGTGGCGAGGCCTGTGACGGCGGAAGCAATTAATTTGCATTGCCGGAACGCCAGTCGTTGGCCGGACATAGGACTGTAAAGGCAGGTGCGGGCATCGTAATGCTTAAGCAAATAGTTACAGAGGGTTATCGCCAGGCTGTTTGGATAAGCATGCGGGTGGTGCGGCGATAAACGACCCTTTTCAGCGCGGAATACGCAATTATATTTCTTTATAATCCATAGATTTTATATCTATTAATCCACTCATTCGACACCAGAGAGGCGATCGACAATGAGCTTGGATTTTGAAATCGCAAAGCCGGAGCCGAAGCGCGGATTGCGCGACGCAGGCCCCGAGCTGTCCCCGCAGGTCATCCTGCCAGGCCCGCAGTCATTGTTTCTCAGCGAGACGGTCGACGGGCTCGACGAGGGGTCGCATTTCCTCGATCCGCTGAAGCTCGAAGAGTGGGCCACCCTGCGCAGTCACGGGCGGCAGCTGACCTTCTCAGCCGGCGAAACGATCTTTACCCAGGGCGACCGGCATGGCGGCGTCTTCATCATCGAGCGCGGCTCCGTGCGCGTCTTTTATTCGGCGCCATCAGGCCGTGAGATCACCCTGGCCTACTGGACACCGGGCAATTTCATCGGCGGACCTGAGATGACCGGCGGCGGCACGCATATCTGGTCGGGCCAGGCGCTCGACGATTGTGAGATCCTGTTTCTGCCCGGCTCCGTTCTGCGCAAGCTGATCGTCGAAATGCCCAATTTCGCGCTCTGTCTTATCCAGGGCCTGGCGTCGAAGGGCAAAAGCTATTCCGCCATGGCCCAGATGCTCGGCACCCGCTCGGTCATCGAGCGGCTGGCGCAGTTTCTGATGAATCTCGGGAAGCTGCATGGCGTGCGAGACGGGCATGCCGTCATCATCAATGCGAAGGTGACCCACGACCAGATCGCCGCCATGGTCGGCTCCACCCGGCAATGGGTGACGATGATGATGAAGCGTTTTCAGAAAGAAGGCTTGCTGACCGTCACGCCTCGGCACATCCGCATCGAGCGGCCGCATCTGCTGATGGCGATGGTCTCGAAGGGCGGCGCGTAAGACGCCGCCCGGTTTTTCCTATCCCAGACGGGTAAGCGCCCAGCGCACCGTCTTGCGGACATCGGGATCGGGATCGTCGGCATGTGCGGCAAGCGCGTCCCGGGCGCCGGGGTTGCCGATCTCGCCGAGCGCCGCCGCCGCCTCCTTGCGCAAGGTGGGCATGTCGCTTTCGAGCAGCGGCATGATCCGGGGCAGAGCGGCATTTGCCTTCAGCTTGCCGAGGGCGCCAAGCGATTTCTGCTGCACCTGCCAATAATCGTCGGAGAGCGCCCTGGCGAGCGCTTCGACCGCCGAGCCGTGGCCGATCCGGCCGAGCGATTCCGCTGCCGCCGCCCGAACCTGCCAGTTTGCATCGCTGAGAGCCGCCGCGACCGCCTCGGCCGCAGCCGGTTGCGCGGTAAAGGTTAGGGCATTGACCGCTGCGGCGCGCACGTCGGCATCCTCGTCGCGCGTTGCCGTAATCAGGGACGGGATCGTCGAGTCGAGCTTGAGATAGGCGATCGTGCCGAGAGCTTGCACCCGCACTGCCGCGTCCGCGTCGCGCAGTGCAATCAGGGCGGGGCCGAGCGAGTCCTGCAGCCGCAGTCCCTTCAATCCACGAAACGCCGCCGCGCGCACGACGGCGCTGGCATGATCGAGCAGAGGCAGCAGGCTGCTGCCGGCCTCCGGATGCTTCAGCTCCGCCAGGCCATCTGCCGCGGCTTGCGCGACGGAGGGTTCGTCGTCGACGACCAGCCGTGCCAGCCCGCCGGCAGCACCGGCGCCATCGAACTCGCCAAGGGCGATCGCTGCCTGAAGGCGGACCTCGCCGCTTGCATCGGCGGCAGCGTCGATCAGGTGCGGCAAGGCCTCGGGGCTTGCGGTTTCGGCAAGCTCGATCACCGCAAGGCGGCGAATGGCGGCATCCGGATCCAGCAGGCGTTCGGCGATGATGTCGATGTCGCCGAAGGCTTCGAAAGGTTCAAAGACACTCATGATCAGCGCAACAGGTAAGGAATGTTGACGGTGACGGCGCCGGTCGGGCAGTCCGTTTCGCAGGGCATGCAATACCAGCATTCGTCGAACTTCATATAGGCCTTGCCGGTCAGATCACTGATGCGCAGCACATCGAGCGGGCAGACGTCGACACAGACCGTGCAGCCCTTGTCGGCGATGCATTTGGCATCGTCGACGGTCACCGGGACTGTGCTGGGGGAGAGGGCGAGTGGCATGGATCTTCCTGTCAGGCTTGCTTTTGAACACGCAGACGGTCGTAGGCCGTCCGTTCCTCGGTCTCGATCGGAACGACATAGGGCTCTACCTTGCGCTTCTCCGAAACCATCCGGCCGTCGATCTTCCTGAGAAGCGTGTGGCAGAACCAGTTGTCGTCGTCTTTCTCCGGATAGTCGACGCGGTTGTGGTACAGGCCCCAGCGGCTCTCGGTGCGGAACAGCGAGGCATGGGCGGCCATCTCGGCGCAATCGAGGATGGACGAGACTTCGAGCGCCCGCATCAGTTCATGCGCGTCGCGGGCGACCAGCGCAGTCTCAAGATCGTCGCGGACTTCGCTGAGCCGCTGCTGGCCGATCCGCATCTTGGCCGTCACCTTCGGCGGCTGCAGATAGTCGTTGACCAGGCGGCGCGCCTTGTATTCGAGCTGGTTGGGCGGAATGCCGTCGTCGCGCCGTGTCGGCGCCAGCACGCGTTCGCGCTCGCGTGCGACGAATTCGCGATCATAGTCGGGAAGTTCGGTCTCGGCGGCGACGTCGGCTGCATGCTCTCCCGCGACGGCGCCGTTGGTGAAAGCGCCGAGCATATAGTTATGCGGCACATTCGCCATGTCGCCCGCTGCATAGAGGCCTTCGACCGTCGTGCGCGCGAATTCGTCGACGAAGACCCCGGAGGCGCTGTGGCCGGAACAGAAGCCGATTTCGGAGATGTGCATCTCGATCATCTTTTCGCGGTAATCGGTGCCGCGCGCCTCATGGAAGCGTCCGCGTGAGGGGCGCTCGACCTTGTGCAGGATCTGCTCGATCTCGCCGACCGTATCGTGATGCAGGTGATTGAGCTTCAGGAAGACCGGCCCTTTGCCGGACTGCAGCTCGTTGTAGAATTCCTGCATCATCTGACCGGACCAGTAGTCGCTTTCGATGAAGCGGTTGCCTTCGCTGTTGGCGGTATAGGCGCCGAAGGGGCCGGCGACATAGGCGCAGGCCGGGCCGTTATAGTCTTTGATCAGCGGATTGATCTGATAACATTCGAGGTTCGCGAGTGCTGCACCCGCATGATAGGCCATGGCATAACCGTCGCCTGAGTTGGTCGGGTTCTCATAGGTGCCGAAGAGATAGCCGGAGTGCGGCAGGCCGAGCCGTCCCGCCGCTCCCATGCAGAGAATCACCGTCTTGGCGCGCAGAACGAGAAACTCCCCCGAGCGTGTGTTGACGGCGATCGCCCCGGCAATCCTGCCGTCCTTCGCCGTCAGGAGCCGCGTCGCCATATAGCGGTTGGAGATGAGGATGCGCTCGCGGCGCAGCTGCCGATAGAGCGCCTTCTTGACGGTGTCTCCATTCGGCATCGGCAGGACATAGGTGCCGAGGTGGTGCACCTTCTTGAGGTCGAAATCGCCATTGGCGTTCTTCTGGAAGCGGATGCCAAAACGGTCCAGCTCCTCGATGATTTCGTAGCATCGCGAGGCATATTTATAGACCGGCGCCTGATCGACGATGCCGTCATTGGCGATGGTGATTTCCTTGGTGTATTGCTCCGGCGTCGCATAGCCTGGAACGACGGCATTGTTCAGCCCGTCCATGCCCATGGAGATCGCGCCCGAGCGCTTGACGTTGGCCTTCTCGAGCAGGACGACGTTCAAGTTGGGATTGCGCTGTTTTGCCTTGAGCGCCGCCATCGGCCCGGCCGTGCCGCCGCCGATCACCAGCACGTCGCATGCGACCTCGGAGAGGCCCTCTACAAAATTATCCATGCATCATTCCTCAAGCCAATGAATCGGCGATTTCGCGCAGGTATTGCCAGGGGTAGATCCCCCGATCATGCCCGTCCGAGAAAACCAGCCTGACGGCATAGGAGCCGATCGGCTCAATGCCCGTCACCGTGACATTGTCGAAGCTTGTCTCGCGCCCGTCGAGGGACGCCCGCACCGCTTGGGCGGCGCGGCTGCGGCGGCGCAATTCAGAGGCAGGAAGAAGGGAGATGTCGCCGCCTTCCCAGGTAATGGCAAGCGTGCGGCGTTCTGGTTTCAGCTTCAGTTGCAACGGTGTCATGGCTTTCCCTGTCGATCGACCGCCACTCTAAGAAAGCGTCGGGCTGAGACACGCAATAAATTGCCATGGAAGCGTCGCACGCCCTTTGAGGCGGGCCAGCTGGGCGCGGTTTCTGCCGCATTGTCGGCGAAGGAAAGCGATAAATACGGGCCGCACGGGCGAGCCCGTGGACTCGCCTGCCAGCCGATTTCAACCGATACACTTACAATGTTTGATCGCAGCCGGTCTTGCAGGCGGGGTTGCCCGGTAGCCTTTGAGGTCGAGAGCAATTCCGATGCCGGGCGATGTCGCCGGCAATCAGGAACGATCGACCTTCATGCAAACACCGCCTTTCCGATCACCGGTGTCGAGGGCACGGCCATGTCGCGCGGCTCCAGCATGCCGGCGCCGAACGCCTGCCTGCCGGCATCGATTGCCTTGGCAAAGGCCTCCGCCATCGCGGCCGGGTCGCCGGCGCCGGCAACCGCGGTGTTCAGCAGCACGGCATCGAAACCCAGCTCCATGACGATGGCCGCATGCGAAGGCCGGCCAATGCCGGCATCCACGATCAGCGGCACGTCTGCAAAATGCGCCCGCATCGATCGAAGTGCGGCGAGGTTTTGAGGGCCGGCCGCAGATCCGATCGGCGCGCACCAGGGCATCAGCACCCGGCAGCCGGCGTCGACGAGGCGCTCGGCGACGACCAGATCGTCGGTCGTGTAGGGAAAGACCTCGAAACCCTCGCCGGTGAGGATGCGCGCCGCTTCCACGAGCGCGAAAACATCCGGCTGCAGCGTGTCGTGATTGCCGATCACCTCCAGCTTGATCCAGTTGGTTCGAAAGATTTCTCGGGCCATCTTTGCCGTCAGCACCGCCTCGGAGACGCCGTGGCAGCCGGCCGTGTTGGGAAGAACGTGAACGCCGAGCGCTCGGATCATGTCGAAGAAAGCGCCGCCATTGCGCCCGCCCGCCATTTCGCGGCGCAGCGATACGGTGACGATCTCCGTTTTAGAGCGCGTGATGGCTTCGGCGAGGATGGCGGGTGAGGGGTAACGGGCGGTGCCGAGAAGAAGGCGTGATGCGATTTGACGTCCGTAAAGATCAAGCATGCTCAGCCTCCCTGCATCGGGGTCAGGATTTCGATCCGGTCATGATCGTTCAGCATATGCTGGCCGCGATCCTCGCGATGGACCAGTTCGCCATTGACGGCGGTCGCCAGCCAGTCGCCTTCGTAGTCGAGCGCGGCCAGAAGCTGCAAAAGCGTTGTGGCGGCGATCGTCTGGGCTTCGCCATTGATGATCAGTTGCATTGGGTGTTCCTTTGCTTCGGCTGTTGGGAAAAAACGAGATCCGCGGCTTCGGCCGCCATGGTCGGCGCCAGCAGAAAACCGTGGCGATAGAGGCCGTTGAAAACGACGATCTTCCCCTCCCGCACCACGCGCGGAAGATTGTCGGGCAGGGCAGGGCGAATGCCGGCGCCGGTTTCGACGACGGCGGCGTCGGCAAAGGCCGGGTGCAGCGCATAGGCCGTGTTCAGCAGTTCCATCAGCGAACGTGCGGTGATCGGGCCGTCAGAATCGGTCTCGATCATCGTCGCGCCGATCATGAAAAGGCCGTTGCCGCGGGGAACGATATAGACGGGAAAACGCGGATGCAGCAGGCGGACCGGCCGGGCGAGGGTGACCTCTTCGGTCTGGAGATAGAGCATTTCGCCGCGGACGCCGCGCAGATCGCGCTCTCGCCCGATGCGGGCAGCACCTGTGCAGTCGACGATATCGGAGAAATCGTCGTCGTCCGGCGCTGCGTCGGTAAAGGTGGCGCCGTTTGCCGCCAGTTGCTCTTTCAGCGCGCGCAGCGCCTGGCGCGGGTCCAGATGCGCCTCGCGTGGGAAGAACAGGCCGTGCCTGAAACGGCTGGCGAGCGCGGGCTCAAGGGCGGCGATATCGTTCTCCTCAACCCATTGATAACCGGTCGTGCGGCCGGCAAATCGCTTCAGCTCGCCATGGTCGCGCGTCGAGGCGACGACGAGCGTGCCGTTGCGGACGGTGCTGCCCGGCAGGATCGCTTCCCAGCGATCGGCGGAATCGAGGCCGCGCGTCAGCACCGCCTCATCGGCGCTTTCCCGCTCGCACCAGGGCGCCAGCATGCCGCCGGCGAGCCAGGAAGCCGCATGAGCGAAGTTCGGGTGCGGGTCGAAGACCGTGACGTCGGCACCGCGGGCATGCAGCTCGCGGGCGACGGTGAGGCCGGCGACGCCGGCCCCTTTGACAAGCACGCGCATGTCAGTCCGCCCCGTGCGCGGAGGTCTCGATCGGCACATAGAGATCGCCGCCCTCCCGGTATTTCGCCGCCATCGCGTCCAGCCCCTCCTTCTGCGCTTCGGCGCGGATGTCATGCGATATGCGCATCGAGCAGAATTTCGGGCCGCACATCGAACAGAAATGCGCCACCTTGTGCGCTTCCTTCGGAAGCGTCTCATCGTGGAAGGAGCGGGCCGTCTCCGGGTCGAGGGAGAGGTTGAACTGGTCTTCCCAGCGGAATTCGAAACGTGCGCGCGACAGCGCGTCGTCGCGAAGGCGCGCCGCGGGATGGCCCTTGGCAAGGTCGGCGGCATGGGCGGCGATCTTGTAGGTGATGACGCCGGTCTTGACGTCGCTGCGGTCAGGCAGGCCGAGATGCTCCTTCGGGGTGACGTAGCAGAGCATGGCCGTGCCGAACCAGCCGATCATCGCCGCACCGATGCCGGAGGTGATGTGGTCGTAGCCGGGGGCGATATCGGTCGTCAGCGGCCCCAGCGTGTAGAAGGGCGCCTCGCCGCAGACGGCGAGCTGCTTGTCCATATTTTCCTTGATCTTGTGCATCGGCACATGGCCGGGCCCCTCGATCATCACCTGGCAATCCCTGGCCCAGGCGATTTTCGTCAGCTCGCCGAGCGTTTCGAGTTCGGCAAATTGGGCTGCATCATTGGCATCGGCGATTGAGCCGGGGCGAAGGCCGTCGCCGAGCGAGAAGGAGACGTCATAGGCCCGGCAAATCTCGCAGATCTCCTCGAAATGCTCGTAGAGGAAGCTCTCACGGTGATGATGCAGGCACCACTTGGCCATAATCGAACCGCCGCGCGAGACGATGCCGGTGACGCGGTTGACGGTGAGCGGGATGTAATGCAGCCGCACGCCGGCATGGATGGTGAAATAGTCGACGCCCTGTTCGGCCTGCTCGATCAGCGTATCGCGATAGATTTCCCAGGTGAGATCCTCGGCGACGCCGCCGACCTTTTCCAGCGCCTGATAAAGCGGCACCGTGCCGATCGGCAGCGGCGAATTGCGGATGATCCATTCGCGGATATTGTGAATGTTGCGGCCGGTCGAAAGATCCATGACCGTATCGGCGCCCCAGCGGGCAGCCCAAACCATCTTCTCGACTTCTTCGGCCATCGACGAGGTGACGGCGGAATTACCGATATTGGCGTTGATCTTCACCAGAAAATTTCGGCCGATGATCATCGGTTCGCTTTCGGGGTGGTTGATGTTGGCGGGGATGATCGCCCGGCCGGCGCCCACTTCCCGGCGGACGAATTCCGGCGTCACATGATCGGGAATATCGGCGCCGAAGCTCTCGCCGTCACGCACCAGCGCTTCCGCCTTGGCCTTGCGGCCGAGATTCTCGCGAATGGCGATGAACTCCATCTCCGGCGTGATGATGCCGGCCCGTGCATAGGCAAGCTGTGTGACGGCTTTCCCGTCTTTGGCGCGCAGCGGCCGGCGCCGCCCCGGGAATTCCGGCGTCAGCCGGTCGCCGCTGACGAAGCCGTTATCTTCGGGGCGCACATGGCGGCCGTCATAGGCTTCGACATCGCCGCGGGCCAGCACCCAGTCTCGGCGCAATGGGGGCAGACCCTGCTCGATACGGATCTCGGCGCCGTCGATCGTGTAGGGGCCGGAGGAATCATAGACGACGACAGGCGGCTCGCCGGCGGTCGGATGGACGCTGATTTCGCGCATCGGCACCCGGATATCACTGTGGATATCTCCTGGAACATGGATCTTCCGCGAAGCCGGCAGCGGGCCGGTGGTGACGGTCGGGGTGAGGTTTTTTGCGGCAATGGTCATGGTTTGAGGCTCCAAGTTGTAAGTTGGAGACCCAGTCAATCAGCCGGAATGATGGAAAGACGCCGGCACAGATTCCACGCGTGAATCCGAAACCTTCGAGCGCTTGCACCGTCCCTACGCCAGTATGAACTGGATCAGGTTCAACGGGTCACTGCGCCACAACAGGCTAAGCCTGATTGTCCAGCAGTATCTCAGCCCCTTGCCGGGACCCCCCTGGTGAATGCCGATAGTCGTAAAGCGCCGTCCCGGATCGTGTCAAGCTTACAGCTTTGTCGTTCCGCTTATATCGTCCCGTCTCGGAGCCTGTTGCGTTACTGGCCGAACTGCGGCAAATGTCAGTTCACTCAACGTCAGGTGGATTATGTCGTTTCGGATTGAACGTCTTATGCGAGAACATCTCAGTGGCGCCGCCGGTGTGCTGGTCAATGCCTATGCGGGACCGCCGTGGAACGAGAATTGGTCGCTTGAAGCGGCGATTGAAAATGTAAACAACGTGCTCGAAACGCCCAAATCCATTGCCCTTGCGGCCATTGACGGAGGCAAGGTGCTGGGGATCGCGCTGGGCATACGGCAGCGGCGCCATGCCGGTCCGGTCATCTATCTGGATGAGCTTTCGGTGCTGCCTGAAGCGCAGGGTCGGGGAATAGGGACGGCGCTGCTGTCGGCAGTTTCCGAAACAGCAAAGGCCGAAGGATGCAACAGCGTCTGGTTGGTCTCACAGCGGGACGGTGCTTTGTCGAAATTTTATCAGGGTTGCGGATTCGCCGTCGGCAACAACCTTGGTCTCTACTCCAAATCGAGTGCGTAGCGATTCGGGCTGTATTGGCCTACATATCCGGGTGGATGGGTTCGAGGCTCGTGACCCCGATATTCCACTTGGAGCCTGTCTCGTTGTGGGATGAAAGAGGGCATGTCTGATCGGATTTGTCTTTCCGGCCTATCGGAAGAAAGCTGGCGAGCGGTCATCGAAACGCTGGGGGCTGCCGGCTGGTCCGTCCGAAAGGGTGGCGGCCTCGATTTCTCCTGGGCTGTCCTTGAGCGCGGCGGGATACGGATCGACATGGAATATGATGCATGGCAGGAGGGCGAAATGGCCTTTGCCCAAACCGACGGGTCGACAATAGCCAACGATCTTCCAGCACAATTGATTTTGCAGCTGAAATTGAACTGAGCCGCCGCTAAAGCCCGTCGCGATCTTTCAGACCCGCTCCTCGCGGCTCCTTTGAAGCGATGCCCGCTCAATCCGGTCGCAATGTCTTGCCGGATTCCGCATCGAAAAGATGAAGCTTTCCTGGCCGAGCGGCGATCGTCGCGACCTGCCCCGGTTTAAAATCGTGACGGTCGGACAGCACCGCGACAAGCTCGCCGGACCCGTAGCGCAGGAAGACCATCGTCTCATGGCCGGTGGGTTCGGTGACGCTGACGGTCGTGTCGAGGCCGCTTGGGCTGAGCGACAAGTGCTCGGGCCGCACGCCGAGAAGCACGGCCTGCCCGTCGGACGCCTGCGGGTTAAAGCCGAGCGCGATCTCGTCGCCGGTCTCGGTGACGAAGATCGCACCATCGGCCTTGTAGCGGCCCTTCAGCAGATTCATCGACGGTGAGCCGATAAAGGCCGCAACGAATGTATTTCGGGGACGATCGTAGAGTTCCAGCGGCGTGCCGATCTGTTCGACCTTGCCGCCCTGCATGACCACGATCTTGTCGGCCATGGTCATCGCTTCGACCTGGTCATGGGTGACATAGATCGTCGTGGTTCTCAGCCGCTGGTGCAGTTCCTTGATCTCCTTGCGCATCTGCACGCGCAGCTTGGCGTCGAGGTTCGACAAGGGCTCGTCGAACAGGAAGACCTGCGGCGATCGGACGATCGCGCGTCCCATCGCCACGCGCTGGCGCTGGCCGCCCGAAAGCTGGCGCGGATAGCGGTCGAGATAGGGCACGAGGTCAAGCGTTTCGGCCGCCGCCTGCAGCCGTTGTTTGATGATATCGGCAGACTGCTTCTGCAGACGGAGCGCAAAGACCATGTTTTCGGCAACGGTTTTATGCGGATAGAGCGCATAGCTCTGAAAGACCATGGCGATGTCGCGATCCTTCGGCGGCAGATTGTTGACGACCTTTCCGCCGATCGAGATGGTGCCGCCGGTGATGCTTTCGAGCCCCGCGACCATGCGCAGCAATGTCGATTTGCCGCAACCGGACGGGCCGACGAGCACCACAAACTCGCCGTCGCGAATGTCGATATCGACACCGTGCAAGATATTTACGGCGCCATAGGCCTTGCGCGCCTCTGAAATGTTGACCTCAGCCATATGCCTCCCACTCGCTTTCCCAGCTCCCCCGGCAGTCCCCGGAGATATGCATCTCTCGACAATATCCAAGGCATGAGGCCTGGCGAAACCGCGCTCTGCCGCTGCTCGAAGATACTATCGGACCTCCTCCATGAAACGTTTCATTTCTTGTTGACTTTTGCCGCTTGCCGTCTAATTCTCGCTGGCGAGGCCGAGAGGAGCGGTTTCGAACATCAATATGAAACGTTTCATTTTTTTGTTTACCAGATAGTTCTGCACGAGACCAGTGCGAAAATCGGACCGGAGCCAATCCGGAAAGATGGGCTGGCGGCAGCGCAAAAACGTGGAGGAGGAAAGTATGAAAGTCGAAATATACGATGCATTGATGCGCCGTCAGGCGAGTCGCCGCGACGTCCTGCGCGGAACGGCGAGTGCTGCGGCTCTGCTCGGTCTATCCGGCGCGGTAGGCGGAATTCCCGGCATGGCGTTCGCCGCCGATGATCTGCGCGCCCAGATCCTGCAGATACCGGGCGTCGGCAAGGGCTCGCCAACGGACGCGGACTGGCAGAAGGTCGGCGAACTCTGCCTCGGCCCAACCAAGGCCAACGTCAAGCAGGGCGAATTTGCCGGTGTCGAGCTGACCTTCATGGGGCTCAACAATCAAAACCTGCACAACTTCCTGTTCCGCGGCTTCCTGAAGCCCTGGGAGGCTTATACCGGCGCCAAGATCAACTGGATCGACCTTGCGCAAGCCGACTACAACGCCCGCCTTCAGCAGTCGATCGCGACCGGCACGGTCGATTTCGACATTCTGGAAATGGGCGCTCCGTTCGAAGGCGATACTGCCGGACGCGGGCTGCTGGACGAGATGCCGGACTGGGCTGCGAAGCAGATCGAGGCCGACGACCTGGTGAGTTACCTGAAGCCGCCGGTCGGCACTTGGGGCGGCAAGACCTATCGCGTCACGATCGACGGCGACTGCCACACCTTCGCCTATCGCAAGGATTACTTCGGAGAGGGCTCCATCAGCGGCATGGCCGAGCCGCCGAAGACCTGGCAGGAGGTCAACGCGGCCTCCAAGGCGCTGATCGGCAAGACTGATCCCCTGACCGGCCAGCCGGCCTACGGCTATCTCGACCCGCTGAAAGGTTGGGGTGGTTTCGGCTTCTACTTCATCGAGAACCGCGCGACGGCCTATGCCAAATATCCCGGCGATCCGGCCTGGCTGTTCGATCCCGAAAACATGAAGCCGCTGGTCAATAACCCCGCATGGGTCCAGGCGATCCAGGACGTCCTGGATCTGATCGCGGCCAAGGCCTATCCGGCCGATCAGATCAATGCCGACCCCGGCACGACGGCCTTCTCGCAGTTCCTGGCGGGCACCGGCGCCATGCTGATGTGGTGGGGCGATGTCGGCTCCAGCGCGCGCACCTCGGACTCGTCGGTCGTCGGCGATGTGGTCGGCTTCGGTATCAACCGCGGCTCCAACCGGGTCTACAACCGCAAGACCGGGCAATGGGAAGACAAGTATAACGAAGCGCCCAACATGGCCTATCTCGGCTGGGGCATCTATGTCACCAAGCAGGTCTCCGGCGACGAGAAGAAGCGCAAGGCGGCCTGGTCCGCCGCCGCCCATCTCGGCGGCAAGGATCTGTCCTTGTGGACGTCGGCCTATCCCTCCGGTTTCCAGCCCTATCGCCAGTCCAACTTCAACTACGACGAATGGGAAAAGGCAGGTTACGACCGCGCCTATATCGAGGACTATCTGGGTTCGAACGCGGACAGCTACAACCACCCGAACGCCGCCATCGAACCGCGCATTCCCGGTATCTTCCAATATTATTCCGTCGCCGAGGACGAATTGGCAAAGGGCTTTGCCGGACAGTACAAGTCGGCGCAGGAGACCGCGGATGCGATTGCGGCCGCCTGGGAAAAGATCACCGACCAGATCGGCCGCGACAGCCAGCTGAAACTCTATCGGGCGAGCCTCGGGCTCTGATCGTTTGACACCAATACGCCGGCGGACCGGAAGCGGTTCGCCGGCGCCCATTCTGTCCGGGCGAGGAAAATCATGTCGACAGTCGAAGGCGACCTGCTGCACACGGTCGAAGCCGGCTCCATTTCCGCGAGCCGTCGTTTCTGGGGCCGCACGGCTCTGTGGCTGAGCGCCATATGGTTCATCACATCCTTTGTCTTGCAGGGGGCGCATGAACTCGGCTGGACCGGTTGGGGTTTTGCGAACTGGCGGCCGGTTCTTTATGCCTATTTTCTCTGGGCCGCTGTTCTTTGCGTCACGCGCGTCGTCATCTACGGCGAGCCGGGCAAGAAGGCGCTTTTTGTTTTGCCGGCCGCGCTTTTCGTCGTGTCGATGGTGGTCTTCCCGCTGCTCTTTGCGCTCTGGATCGGCTTTTCCGATTGGAACCTAGCCTCCTCGACCGGGCGGCGCTTCAATGGGCTCGACAATGTGCGCCGGATGATTGCCGATCCGTTCTATGCCAATGCCCTGCTGAACATGGTCCTTTACTGCCTGGCGATCGTGGTCGAATATGCAATCGCCTTCGGGCTGGCGCTGCTCCTCAACCAGGAAATTATCGCCCGAAAATTCTGGCGGGTAACCTTCCTCATCCCTTTGATGCTGTCGCCGGTCGCGGTGAGCTGGATGGTCGGCAAGTCGATGCTGGAGACCCGTTTCGGCCCGATCGCGCGCTTTGCCCGCTGGCTTGGCTGGGAAAATCCCTCCTTTTTCGGCGATCCGCTGACGGCGAAGCTGTCGATCATGATCATGGATGCCTGGACCTTCATTCCCTTCATGATGATCATGCTGCTTGCCGGATTGCAGGGCTTGTCCAGGGAGGTGCTGGAGGCGGCCGAAGTCGATGGAGCCACCAAATGGCAGCGCTTCTGGAAGGTCACTTTCCCGCTCATGCTGCCGGTTTCGGTGACGGCGGTGATGATCCGCGTGATCTTCAAGCTCAAGCTCGCCGACATCATTATCACGGTGACGTCGGGAGGACCCGGCGGCGCGACCGACTCCGTTACCAGTTTCATCTATCGTGAATACCGCGACCGGTCGAATGTCGGATACGGTACCTTGCTCGCGCTCGTCTATCTGGTGATCATCGTCTTCGGGATGACGGGGCTGATGAAGATCGCAGACCGTATCGTGAAGCGGATGACAGGAAGGCTCTGATGGTTCGCATCGATTTCGAAAAATACGGGCGGGCTCAGCGCATTCGCTGGTGGGCCATGCGTCTGGCCGTCTACGGCCTGCTCGTCACCTGGGCGTGTGTCTGCATCTTCCCGCTGTTCTGGACGGTTTCGACCTCGTTCAAAACAGCCGCCGATGTCATGCGCGGCAATCTGGTTCCCTGGTTCAACTTTACGCCTAACTGGCTCGGCTGGCGCTCGCTCGGGCTCTCTCCCGATACGATCTCCCAGGTATCGACGGTGCGCGACGAATTTATGCGCCGGCTCTGGAACAGCGTCATCATCTCCGTTACCGCATCCGCGCTTGCGGTCGTGCTCGGATCGCTGGCCGCCTACGGCCTCAGCCGCTTTTCATACAAGTTCGGCCATATGCGCAATTCCGACATTTCGTTTTTCTTCCTGTCGCAGCTGATCATGCCGCCGGTCGTCCTCGCCCTGCCGTTCCTGGTTCTCTATAAGGAGCTGGCGCTGCTCGACACTTATGCCGGCATGATCGCCGTCTACACGCTGATGGTCCTGCCGATCGTCGTCTGGATCATGCGCGATCAGTTCGCCACGATCCCGGTGGAGCTCGAGGAGGCAGCCCTGGTCGACGGCCTGTCGATCTGGGGCGCCTTTGCCCGCATCATCGTACCGCTCGTTCTGCCGGGCATGGTGGCCGCCTTCCTGTTGGCGCTGATCCTTTGCTGGAACGAATATTTCTTCGCTGCACTGCTGACCTCCACCAATACCAACACGCTGCCGGTTATGATTGCCAGCCAGACAGGCAGCCAGGGCATCAACTGGTGGTCGATGGCTGCCCTTTCCACCGCCGGCATCCTGCCGCTTGTTGTCGTCGGCGTCGTCCTGGAAAAGCACATCATCGCCGGGATGACCGCGGGCGCCGTCAAGTAGCTGCGGGATGTCGAAAATGTCAAAGATGCCGACAGTCAAGGATGTTGCCGAATATGCAGGCGTCTCTGTCGGCACCGTTTCGCGTGTGCTGTCGGGCGAAGCCGCGGTCAAACCCATGCTGCGGGAAAAGGTCAATGACGCTATTTCAGCGCTCGGTTACCGCCCGAACGTCACCGCGAGAGCGCTGCGCACCAGCAGAACCGACGTCATCGGCCTCATCGTTCCCGACATCACCAATCCGTTCTTCGCGCAGCTTGCGGCAAGCGTCGAGCGTGCGGCGCTCGAGCGTGCGCACAGCCTGATGCTGGCAAGCTCGCATGACGACCGCGAGGCGGAGCAGAGCCATGTTTCAGCCTTCCTCCACCGGTCGGTGCGCGGCATCATCGTCGTGGCTTCGAGCGACGGTTCAGGCCTCCAGCTGCCGGCATCGGTGCCGATCATCTCGCTGGACCGGCGCTTCGGCACCTTTCCCCTGGTGTCGACCAACCATGCGCAGGCGGCCGCGCTGATTGCCGACCATCTCTACGGGCTCGGGCACCGCCGCATCGCCTATATTGCCGGGCCGGTTGACACCGAGGCGGGGCGCACGCGCAAGGAGGGCTTTGTCGGCCGTATGGCCGGCTTCGGCAAGACCGGCGAACCGGTTGAACTGGAAATTGCCTATGGCAGGTTCGACTACGAGTCCGGGGAAAGAATTGCCCGCGACCTGCTTTCGCGCCCGCCACAGGACCGGCCGACGGCGATTGCGGCTGCCAGCGATCAGCAGGCCATCGGCGCGCTGCGCACAGCGCGCGACCTGAAGATCGACGTGCCGCGCAAACTGTCGGTGACAGGGTTCGACGATATTTCGCTCGCCAATCTCGTCGTTCCCAGGCTGACGACCATACGTCAGCCGGCCGACATGCTGGCCCGGCGCGCGGTCGGACTTCTCTTGGCGGAACCGCCGGGTGCGGAGGATGAAATGGTCGACGGATCGCTGATCGTGCGCGGTTCGAGCGGCCCATGCCCGCAGCCCAAGGCGGAAAGCGCCGGCCATACGAATTGAAGCAGGCCGGTGCTCCGGCAACGAGAAAAGGATGGAAGATCGATGCTCAAGGGAATTCGGGCCGAACTCAACGGCGACATTCTTCAAGCACTTTGCAATATGGGACACGGCGATTATCTCGTCATCTCAGACATGAATTTTCCGTCGGATTCGATTGCCCGGCAGACTCGCCTGGGAACGCTGCTGACCATGGAAAACATTCCCGCGCCGCAGGCAATCGATGCGATTCTTTCGGTCTTGCCGCTGGACACGCCGATCCAGCCGTCGGTGGGCCGCATGGAGGTGATCGGCAAGCCGGATGAAATTCCCCCGATTCAGCAGGAAGTCCAGGCGATCGTCGATCGCGCCGAGGGCAAGCCATCGCCGATGTATCCGGTCGAACGCATGGCCTTCTACGACATCGCCAAAAAGGCCTATTGCGTCATCGCAACGGGGGAACTGCGCTTCTATGGATGTTTCCTTTTGACCAAGGGCGTCATTCCGGCGGCGGAGGCCGTGCAATGAACGAGAAAAACGGGATCGTCATCCTCGGCATTTTTGCTGCCGACACCGCCTATAAGGCAAAGCGCCTGCCCCATATTGCCGAGACGCTGATGGGGTCGGGTTTCACGCTCGGGCCGGGAGGCAAGGGCTCCAACCAGGCAATCGCCGCAGCAAAGGCCGGCGGCAAGGTGACCTTCATCTCACGGGTCGGCAACGACCCGTTCGGCGATATGGCCCTTGCGGCCTATTCGCAGGCGGGCGTCAAAGCCAATGTGATGAAGATGGATGGTGTTTCCAGCGGCGCCGCCTTCATCTTCGTCGACGAAGTGAGCGGCGACAATGCCATTATTGTCGTGCCGGGTGCCGCGGGCCTGATCGGCATCGAAGACGTCGATGCGAACCGGGCGGCGATCGAAAGCGCCTCGATTTTCATGACGCAGCTCGAACAGCCGCTCGAGGCCGCCGTGCACGGTCTCTCGATGGCGAAAAGGGCAGGGGTCACGACAATCTTCAACCCCGCGCCGGCGCGGGCCATTCCGGACGAAATCTACGGCCTGTGCGATTTCATCGTGCCCAATGAGGTGGAAGCCGCCGAATTGGTGGGCCATGCGATCACAACCGATGAGCAGGTCCGTGCGGCGGGCCGCGCCCTGCTGGATCGAGGGGCGCGGGCGGCGGTCATCACCCTTGGCGGACGCGGCGCGTATTATCACACCGTCGATCAGAGCCAATTCGTTCCTGCATTCTCGGCAGGAAATGTCATCGACACCACAGGGGCGGGGGACGCCTTTCTCGGCGGTTTCGCGACGGCGATTTCCGAAGGACAAACGCCGATCGAGGCCGTCCGTTTCGGCTCAGCGACCGCTGCAATCGCCGTAACCCGGCCGGGAACGGCCCCCGCCATGCCGTCACGCGCCGAGATCAGCGCCTTGCTGCGCTCCTCATGATGGAACATCGCAAGGGAATTCGGTGGAATCTGATCTTGCGGTCACCTGAACCCTTGTCTCAACGCGTGGTCGCGCAAATTGTCGAAATAGTTGGCATCGACTGGCGCGGTCGTCTCGGATGAAGCACCCTCAAGCAGGAGGTCGCGCAAACGCTGTCGATCTCTGTCGCGGCGGATCAACTCGCATACGTATTCGCTACAGGTGGCATAGCCTTGCTCGACGACCTGCTGATCGACGAAGTGCTTTAGGTTCTCCGGCAGCGAAATAATCATGATGCTACAATAGCCAGGAAAGGCGGGAGTGTCCTGGCAAATTTGCCATCGAGCGAATTGCAGACGTTGATTTATCCTGCATACTATATGTATGCAGGATAAACATAAATCCTCACCGAGGAGAAGCGCAGCATGACGATGACCACCTTGACGATTGTCGACCTGCATAGCCGTGTCGAAGCCATCTTCCGCAAGGCCGGCCTCAACAGCGCGCAGGCCGGCGCGCTTGCCCGCGTCATCGTTGCCGGTGAGCGCGACGCCTGCAAATCGCACGGCATCTACCGTATCGAGGGTGCGCTGCGCACCGTCAAATCAGGCAAGGTGAAGCCGGACGCCGTACCGGGACTGGATCTCAACGAAGGGTCCGCCATCGTCAAGGTCAACGCCAATGGCGGCTTTGCCAATGCGGCCTTCGAACTCGGTCTGCCGGCGCTGGCCGAACGCACCCGCAGGCTCGGCATTGCCGCCCTCGTCATCAACGATTGCAGCCACTTCTCCGCGCTCTGGCCTGAGGTGGAGGCGGTGACCAAAGAGGGCCTTGCCGGCCTCGTCATGTGCCCGAGCTATGCGACCGTCGCGCCCGCCGGCGGCAACAAGCCGCTGCTCGGCACGAACCCCTTCGCCTTCGGCTGGCCGCGCAGGGACACGTCGCCCTACGTCTTCGACTTTGCCACCTCCGTCGCCGCCCGCGGAGAAATCGAGCTCCACCGCCGCGCCGGCAAGCAGCTTCCCGAAGGCTGGGCGATCGATGCCGACGGCAATCCGACGACCGATCCGGAAGCCGCCCTTGCGGGCGCCATGCTGCCCTTCGGCGGACACAAGGGATCGGCGATCGGCACGATGATCGAACTCCTCGCCGGCATCATGATCGGCGATCTCACCAGTCCCGAGGTGCTCGACTATCTCGGCACGACGACACTTGCCCCGTTCCACGGCGAACTCATCATCGCGATGTCGCCGCAGGCCTTTGCCGCCAGCCGCCCCGGCGATCCCTTCGCCCGCGCCGAGCTGCTTTTCGAGGCGATCGTCGGCAGCGGCGCCCGCTTGCCGTCGCAGCGCCGCTTCGCCGCCCGCCGAAAGTCCGAGACGGAGGGCGTCCTACTGTCGGCAGCCGAGTTGGAGCTGCTTGATCGTCTTCTCGACAAAGGTCTCGACGCGATCTCGTGACGACGGCATCTTTTCCGCCGGTTTACAAATAAAAAGGCCCTCCGCGAGGAGGGCCGTCAGCTTGAACCGACGGATTATGCCGAGGCTTTATGTCTCTGCACGGCGCCCGGCAGCTTGCTCCACCCTGCGTACCAGGTGTCAAACAGCTTCAGCTGGGCTTCGACATAGCCGCGCTGGCTTTCGGAGAGCACATCCGTCTCGTTGAAGTGCAGCGTGTATTCCTTGTCGCCCTTCAGCACCATCATGTGCTTGAAATAGAGAACGAGATCCGGGCCTTCGTCGAAGGAGGAGAGCACGGCAAGCGCCGATTCCAGTTCCAGCGCACGCTGGCGGGCATCCGGATCGCCGGCCGCCGCAGCCTGGGCGAGGTTGCACATGTGGATGACTTCCTTCGGCAGCACGCAGCCGATGCCGGTGATCGCGCCGACGGCGCCGCAGTTGACGAAGCCGTGGAAGACGCAGGTGTCGACGCCGATCATCAGCGAGACGTCATCGTCGCGGCTGGTGATGTTTTCGGCCGCGTAGCGCATTTCGGCCGCGCCGCCGAATTCCTTGAAGCCGACGAGGTTCTTGTGCTCCTGGCGCAACGCGAAGAACAGATCGGCGCGGGTGGCAAAGCCGTAATAGGGGCTGTTGTAGATGACGGCCGGCAGGTTCGGGGCAGCCGAAAGGATCGCCTTGAAGTGGTTCTTCTGGGCGGCAACGACCGTGCCGCGCGACAGGACGCGTGGGATCACCATAAGGCCCTGGGCACCGACCTTCTCAGCGTGCGCGGCGTGCGCGACGGCAGAGGCGGTGTTGACGGCGCCGGTGCCGACGATGACCGGAATGCCGGCCTTGACCAGACGCTCTACGCCCTGCATGCGCTGTTCATCCGACAGCAGCGGCCAGTCCCCCATCGAGCCGCAATAGACGACGGCGGACATGCCTTTTTCGATCAGTTCCTTGCCCTTGCGCACCAGTGCGTCGAAGTCCGGCGTCCGGTCGTCCTTGCAGGGCGTCATCAGGGCGGGAATGACGCCGGAAAAAATTGTGGCCTTCATGTCGATCTCCTTCAGCGCTAGGCGAGGCTGGATCGGCAAAGGTCGCCGACCTGTTCGCGGATGGAGATAACATCCTGCGTTCTGTTTGTCGACAAGAAAAATACAAGATCTGTTATAGCGCTATGTCGAGCTTGCCGGTGCGGCTGAAAAGCTTCTGCACCTGGGCGACGATCTGTTCGGCGTGAACCTTGCCGAGACGATCGGCCTCCTCGACATCGCGTGCCTCGATCGCGGCAATGATCTCGGCATGTTCATCGACGAACTGCCGGGGGAAACGTTCGTCGTAGGACTGGTAATAAAGCCGGAGAATGCGCCGGCCTTCATCGAGCAGCCGGCGAAAAAGCCCGGTGAAATAGGGGTTGCGCCCGGCCTCGGCGATGGCGGCGTGTAAGGCGGCGTTGGTCGCGATCATCGCCAGCGTGTCGCGCGCTTCGATTGCCGCCGAATAGTCCTGATGGAAGCCACGGATAACAGGCAGATCTTCGAGGCGATGGTTCTGCGCCGCCAGCCGCGTCGTTACCCGGTACATAAGAACAAGGGCGTCGAAGAAGGTGCTGAGATTGAGAAAGTCGATGTTCGACACCATGGTCGAGCGGTTCGGCAGCGTTTCTATCAGCCCGTCACCGGCGAGGCGCACCAGCGCTTCGCGGATCGGTGTCCGCGACATCTTGAACCGCTCCGCCAACTGCACCTCGTCGATCGGGCTGCCGGGGGCGAGCTTGAGGTCGAGTATCTCATCGCGCAGCAGGTCGTAGACCATTTTCACGCCGGAGCCGCGTTTGCGTTCGGGAAGAGAACCGGGGTCGATGTCGGGCATAAAAACTCCTCTTGTCGACAGGACAAATACAATGAGTTTCAAGCTGCAGCAAACCATCAAGTTCCGTGCCGCGGGGAGAGGCCAGGAAAAGGGCGATCCTCGATAAGCGTGCTGTCAGCCTTGTATGGTAAGTTATAACGTAACAAAACGGCATAAGACTTGTTATGGAACAAGAGCTTGCCTGCTCTACCTCCTCATGCTGGTCGCCGATCGGCTCAGACAGCAGGGCATTGGCTGCGGTACCGGCGCTGGCCGCGCAACATTGACTGTGGATGGGTCGGTTTGCCAGGCCCATTTCGCTCGCGCCTCTTGGACGCGTGCTCCATATTCCGATGTTTACGGCCAGGTGACAACGACCGCACGAATATCGGTCGGACCGCACCTGTTACACCATCCTATCGCAACACGATTCTGCATTCATGGCTTATCGTTTCGTCCACACTGCCGATCTCCATCTCGATTCTCCCCTGCGGTCGCTGGCGCTTCGCAACGCCGAGCTGGCCGATCTCGTGAGCGACGCCAGCCGGCAGGCGTTGGTGGCGATCGTCGATCTGTGCCTTGAAGAAGAGGTCGATGCGCTCGTCATCGCCGGCGATCTCTATGACGGCGAGCAGACTTCGATGAAGACGGCGCGCTTCCTGGCAAGCCAGATGGAGCGGCTGCATCGCGCGGGGATTTGCGTCTTCAAGATCCGCGGCAATCACGATGCGATGTCGAAGATCGCCAGGGAGCTGGTGATGCCCGATACGGTGAAGATCTTCGGCGGCCACGCCGAAACCGTGGAGGCGACGAAAGGCAGCCTGTCGGTGGCGATCCACGGCATGAGCTTCGCCAAGCCCCATGCGCCGGACCCGCTGCTGCCGAAATTCAAGCCGCCGGTGGCGGGTGCCGTCAATATCGGCATCATGCATACGAGCCTCGCCGGATCAGCCGGCCACGACGTCTATGCGCCCTGCAACGTGCTCGACCTTCATGCCTCGGGATTCGATTACTGGGCGCTTGGCCATCTCCACCAGCGCAGCCAGCATCCCGGCGCGGCGACGATCATCATGCCTGGCATGCCGCAGGGCCGTGACATCAATGAGTCGGGCGTCAAGACGGTGTCGCTGGTGACCGTGGCCGACGATCGGACGGTGACGGTCGAGGAGCGGCGCACCAGCATCGCGCAGTTCGAGCGCGTCGATGTCGACCTCACCGGCGTCGATGATTGGCGCGATGCGGCCATGGCGATCGAAGCGGCGCTCGCAGCGCAGCGCGACCGTACCGCCTCGCCGCACCTCGTCGCCCGCCTCCGGCTTTCCGGCCGCACGCCGCTCTCCTGGCAGCTTCGCCGCGATATCGACCTCATGCAGGCGGAAGCCGAGCAGCGCGGCGATCTCATCGGCCGGACCTGGATCGAGAAGCTGGAGCTTGCCTTCGAAGCGCACTCGACCCTTGCAGACGCCTCTGCAGCCGATCCCGTCGTGGGGCTGGCTGCGCTGATGCGGGACGAAGTGATCGCCCACAGCGGCTTTCGCGACGATATCAGGGAGATGGTTCGGGACCTGCTCGCCGACCTGCCGGCCGAGAGCCGAGCCTTTGCCGGGCATGACGAGGCGGGCTTCGAACGTTTCATCGACAACCTTCTTGCCAACGGCGCCGAGGACATCGCCGCCCGGATGAAGGCTGCGGACCGGGGGGAAAGCTGATGCGCCTGCGCCGCCTCGACCTCACCCGCTATGGCAAATTCACCGACCACTCGATCGATTTCGGTCCGGCCCGTCAGGGCTCGCCCGACCTGCATATCGTCTACGGCCTAAACGAAGCGGGCAAGTCGACCACCTTTGCCGCCTATCTCGATCTGCTCTACGGCATAGGCGAGCGCAGCACCTACAATTTCCTGCATCCCTACAACACGATGAAGGTCGGCGCGCGGCTGGAATTCGATGATGCGGAATACGAACTGGCGCGGCTCAAATTGCGGACCGGCAGCCTCGTCGACGATCGGGGGCAAGCCGTGAACGAGGCGCTGCTCGCCGGCGCGCTCGGCGGCATCGGCCGCGAGGCCTATCGCACCATGTTCTCGCTCGACGACCAGTCGCTCAAGGAAGGCGGCAACGCCATCATACAAAGCAAGGGCGAACTCGGCGAGTTGCTGTTCTCGGCAAGCTCCGGCCTCGCGGGCCTCAGCCGTTCGCTGGTGACGGCCGCCGACGAAGCCAATGTGATCTACAAGAAGCGGTCGTCGAGCACGAAGCTCGCGGAACACAAACGCGCGCTCGAAGCGCTGAAGGCCGAGCGCAGTGCCATCGACACGCTTGCCTCCACCTATTCGGCCCTGAAATCGACCCACGAGCAGGCCGAGACCGCCTATGCCGGGACCACGCTGGAACTGGCCGAGGCCAAGGCTCGGCATCAGCAGCTGACGCGCCTTCTCGGCGCCCTGCCCGCGGCACTGGAACTCCGGCGGCTGGACACTGATGCGGCCGGCCTGGGCGATCTGCCGCGGCCGCCATCCGAATGGTTCACCCTGCTGCCGCAGCTTTTCCGCGACGAGACGCGGCTGCAGGCGCTTGTCGAAACCGCCGACCGTACGCTGCAGCAGCTTGCCGACGAGATCGAGGCGATCGCGATCGACGACAAGGCACTGGCGGTCGCCGCGCATATGGACCTGCTGGATCAGGGCCGGGCGCGTTATCTCGCGGCTGAAAGCGACCTGCCGAAACGCCGGCTGGCGCTGGCCGAACAGGAAGGCGTGCTGGTGCGGCTGCTCGCCGATCTCGAGCAGCCGGGCCATACGACGCCCGAGGCGCTGCTGCTGCCCGCCTCGCTGATCGGCACCATCCGCGACCTCATCGAGCGGCGTTCCGGCGTTGAGGCGAAACTGGCTGCCGCGGGTCGGGAGCTGGTGCGGGCGCGAGAGAATCTCGAAAGACTGGGCCAGGAAGACGGCTCGCAAAACGGAGCCGCAGTGCTCGATCCCGCGCGGCTTGGCCGCATCGAGGCCGCCCTCGGCCGGCTGACCGGGTCCGATCTCGCCGTGCGGCTGACCATGGAAGAACGTTCCCTTGTCCAGGCGAAGCGAGTGCAGGCGCACCACTTCGCCCAACTCGCACCCTGGACCGGCGACGCCGCGGCCTTGCAATTGACGAGCGCGGCGGAGCCTCGGCAGATCGAGGCCTGGCGTGGCCAGGCGACTGCTATCGACAAGCGGATCGGGGATCACGAGGCGCGGCTGCGCGATCTCGGCACCGAACAGACGCTGATCAGAGCCCGGATCGCCGCCTTCGTCGCTGGCGGTTCGATCGATGATGCCGAGGCCGTGAGGCTGCGCGATGAACGCGATGCCGCCTGGCAGGCGCATCTCACCAGCCTGGATGCGGCGACGGCCCGGACATTCGAGGAGCGGATGCGGCAGGACGACGTGGTGTCCGCCGGCCGGCTGTCGCGGGCGCAGGAGCTGGCGGATCTGCGGCAACTCCGCCAGACGGAAGCGGTAACGGCAGCGGCGGTCGAACGGCAAAAGGAATTGCTTGCCGAGGCGCGCGCCGAACATGATGCGCTCGCCGAGCGCATCCGTGGCCTGCTGCCCGAGGCAATCGAATATGACGCCGAAGCTGCGGCGCGCATTGCAGCACTCGACGCATGGAGCATCAAACGCGCCGCGGCGCTGGCTGCCTGGGACGATCTACAGCGGGCCGAAGACGCGGCGGACATGCTTCGCGGTGAACTGGACAGCCATGCCGCGACGCTTGCAGCGAGCCTTGTGGATGCCGGCCATCGTGACGCCGACGATCTGCCGGTTGCCGGCCTGATGCAGGCCGCCAATGATATGCTCGCCGCCGCCAAAGCCGAGCGGGCGGCGCGGCAGGCGCAAGAGAAGGCAATCGGCGATCTCAGCCATGATCTCAGGGAGCGCGAGCGCGACCAGCAGGAGGCGGAAGCCATCATGGCGGCCTGGGACCGGGAATGGGCGGAGGCGTTGTCGCGAGCCTGGTTTGCCGACAAGGCCGGCTCGATGGCTGCCGTCCGCGCCATGCTGAACGCGCTTGGCACGGTGCCCGCCATCCTGAAGGAACGGGATGACCTCGCCAGCCGCGTTGCCGCGATGGAGCGCGACCAAGAGCAATTCCGTGGCGATATTGCCGGTCTTCTCGCAGATTGCGGCCTCAGCCGCGCGGCATCCGATACGCTCGCCTCCGCCAATGCGCTCGCACAACGCCATGAGGCAGCCCGCCATGCGGCTCAGCTTCGGGCAGACCGGCAGGCGGATCGCGAAAAACAATTGGAGAAACGACGAGCGCTGGAAGAAGACCTGGCCGTTCACAACGCCCGTAAGAACGAACTGACCGGCTATTTCGGCACGGACTCGCTTGCCTCAGTTGAGGTATTCCTGAATCAGGCCCGGGAGCGGGACCGGCTGGAGGAGCGGGCCTCCACCCTGCGCCACCAGATCACCGAGGCATTGCGCGCGACGAGCTTTTCCGAAGCCGAACGACGCCTTGCCGAAATCGACGCCGATGCCGTCGAGCGCGATGCGATGGAGCTTGCCGCGCGGATCGAAGATCTCACCGAACGGGCGAAGCTTCTCTATTCCGACGTGTCGTTGGCGCGGCAGAAGCTCGAGGCCGTCGGCGGCGATGACGCAGTGGCTAGGATCGAGGCCAAGCGCCGAACCATCTTCCTCGAAATAGAGGAACTGGCGGTGCGGCATCTGACGCTGCGCGCCGGCACGCTCGCGGCCGAACAGGCGCTGCACATTTATCGCGAAAAACATCGCAGCTCGATGATGAACCGCGCATCGGAAGCCTTTCACCTGATCACCGGGGGCAACTATTCCGGCCTGACGACCCAGCCCGATCGGGACAAGGAAATACTGATCGGCGTATCACGTGACGGCGGCTCGAAGCTTGCGGACGCGATGTCGACCGGCACGCAGTTCCAGCTCTATCTGGCGCTTCGCCTTGCAGGCTATGAGGAATTCGCAGCCCTTCGCCGGCCCGTGCCCTTCGTCGCCGACGACATTATGGAGAGCTTCGACAATCCTCGCTCCGAAGAGGTTTTCCGCCTGCTCGGCGCAATGGCGAATGTCGGACAGGTCATCTACCTCACGCATCACTGGCATCTCTGCGAGATCGCGCGGGACGTCGTTCCTGAGGTCACCATCCACCAGCTGCCATGACCGGGCGCTAGAGCGTGATGCCGAAAAGTGTGAGCGGTTTTCGGACGACATCATGCTCTAACTCCTTAATTGAGAACAGGATTCAGATTTTAGGCCGACCGGGCCTAAAATCATGCTGTTCTAAGGCATCAACCTTGCCACGGATCCAGCACGACAACGCCCGCGCCTTCGAAATCCCGGACATTGCGCGTAACCACGGTCAACCCGAGAACCAAGGCGGTTGCGGCAATCAGGGCATCGGCTTCGTTGCGCCGATCCGGAATATGCAGATGCGCGCAGCGTGTGGCGATCGCGTCGTCGATCGACAGGATACGGCCGGCGAATGCCGGCCGCACCTGATTTTCCAGCCACGCACGCAGGCGAGCGCCCTGCGCCGCATCGCGGCGCTGCACGCCGAGTATTCCACGCTCCAGTTCCAGGATGGTGATGGCGGAGATGCATAAGCTCGGCGTATCTTGCGCGCCGGCCCAGGCAACGACATTGGCAACGGCCTTGCCGTCTCCGACCTTCCGCAATTCGGAAACTACATTGGTATCCAGCAAATATTTCAGGATAGATCGACCCCGCGCGGGGCGATCTCTACACGAGGCGGGTCGAAGTCGATATCCGACAAACCAGGCATGGAGAGAGCATCGATAAGGCTGCGGCGCTTGCCGGTGAGACGCTCGAATTCGTCATACGTCATCAACACATGGGATGGCTTCCCACGATCCGTAATGATGACCGGACCATTTTGCGCCGCCTTCTTTGCCCTGCTCACATCGTGATTGAGTTCGCGGCTGGAAAGACTTGTCACGTTCATAACGCATCTCCATGTAGGTACTTACCTACATATAGTATTCGGAGGAGGAATGGCAAGATCAGATAACATGCTCTCGGGCGTGTTGGCTTCGCAGATAATCTCTGATCTAGTCGCGACTCTCCGCCGGGCGGCCCCGCTGCGGCCTCATGGCATTCGAAACGAGCGAGAGCTGTATTCTCATGACCACGCACCGCTTCATCCCGACGACCTTTCACAATGTTATCGGCTCGCTTCCGCCGGCGCTGCATATCGCCAGTGGCGACACGGTGGTCACGGAGACGCTGGATGCCGCCGGGCATGACAAGGACGGCGTCAGGCAGGCGCCCCGCGGCAATCCCATGAACGGCCCGATCTTCGTGGAAGGTGCCGAGCCCGGGGATGCGCTGAAGGTCGAGATCGTCAGCATGATCCCGACCAGGGACACGGGGTTTACCCGCAGCATCGTCGCCGCCAACGTGGTCGATCCCGAGACGGTGCGTGACCTGCCGCCGCGCGATATCGCCATCTGGGCGATCGACCGCGAGGCCTTGACCGTCCGGCTTTCCGAGCCGGTTGCAGGCCTGGAAAATTTCGTTCTGCCGCTCGCCCCGATGATCGGCTGTTTCGGCGTGGCGCCCAGCCTCGGCCAGGCGATATCGACCGCGACCAGCGGTGAATATGGCGGCAACATGGACTATCGGCTATTCGGTCCCGGCTCGACCGTTCGTTTCCCGGTATCGGCTCCCGGCGCTCTGTTCTTTCTCGGCGACTGCCATGCCGTGCAAGGGGATGGCGAGATCGTCGGCACCGGCATCGAGACCACATTTGAAGTCACCGTGCGGCTGACGGTGGAAAAGAAGGCCGGGCTGGTCTGGCCACGCGGCGAAACCGCGGAAGACATCTTCACCATCGGCAATGCCCGTCCCCTCGATCAGGCGCTTCAACATGCGACCAGCGAAATGCTGACTTGGCTGGCCTCGGATTACGGCCTCGACAGGACGGCGGCAAGCCATCTGCTGGGCCAAGTGGTGCATTACGATGTCGGCAACGTCTTCGATCCGGCCTATACGATGGCCTGCCGCGTCGCCAAGAAATGGCTGGTTCGTCGATAGGCGGTCGCCGCGACCGGCAGCGCTTTTCTCAATCGTGCCGCGACAGAAAGCCGGAAACGGTGGCCAGGCAAAGCTGCTTTTCCTCGACATGCGGCATATGGCTGGAATTTTCGAACAGCACCCATTCGCAGCCGGGGACGCGTTCGAGATAGGGCCTTACCACCAGGGGTGTCGCCTCGTCGTATTTTCCCGAGATCAGCAGCGTCGGGGCTTCGATGCGGTCGAGCCTGTTCTCGATCGTCCAGTCCTTCATCGTGCCGATGACGTGAAATTCGGTCGGTCCGTTCATGTTGCGGTAGACGGTGTTGTCCTCGTCCATGATCGCGAAGGTCCGCGCCACTTCCGGCGGCCACGGCACCACCCGGCAGACATGGCGGTCATAAAAGACGCGCGAAGCGGCGATATAATCCGGATCGGTCAGGCTTCCCGCCTGTTCGTACTGCAGCAACGTATCCTGCACCTCTTTCGGCAGTTCTCGCCTCAGCCGGTTCGCTTCCGAAACCCATGTATGCATGTTGGCCGGCGAATTGGCGATGACGAGCGCCTTCAGGCCTTGCGGCCGGCGCACCGCATGTTCGGCGCCGAGCATGCCGCCCCAGGACTGGCCGAGAAAGGCATAACGATGCTGGATGCCGAGATGAGCAAGCAGCGCGTTCAGCTCTTCGAGAAAGAGGTCGACCGTCCAGAACTTCGGGCCCTTTTCGGGAAGCCGGGTGGAATTGCCGTTGCCGAGCTGGTCGTAATGGATGACCGGGCGGCCGTCGAGGGCGGCGATATCCTTGAAGGAATCGACATAATCATGCGTGCAGCCAGGCCCGCCATGGGCGACGACGAGCGGCAGCTTGCCGCTCTCCAGCGAGCCGGTGATGCGATACCAGGTGCGATAGTCGCGAAACGGCAGGTAGGCTTCGGTGGTCGCGACTTCGGTCACAGGCGTCTCCATCTTTCGTCAGTCGGAGACCATAACGCGACGGTCGTGGTGACGGCAGCTATCACAAGTTATAGGGTGGCCAGGCCTGGGTCGGCCGGTCTTCGAGCAGGCGGTAATGGGTGGCGCGCACCACGGCCTGGGTGCGGTTGCGGGC
Organism: Rhizobium sp. N122; assembly: GCF_002211295.1. NCBI lineage: Bacteria > Pseudomonadati > Pseudomonadota > Alphaproteobacteria > Hyphomicrobiales > Rhizobiaceae > Rhizobium > Rhizobium sp. N122. The sequence goes on from NZ_LOKU01000006.1 coordinate 56,623, forward strand.
GCCGAGTTTCTTTGCCGCGGCGTTCAGATGCATCACGACGGTCGGCACCGAACGGCCGATGATGCGGGAAATTTCCTTGGCGGAATGGCCTTCCGCCGAATGGCGCAGACATTCGCGTTCCCGCTCGGTCAGGCGAATCGTGCCGACGCTCTTTGCGCGTATGTCGAAAAGCGGATAGGCGGTCTCGTGGAAGACATGGGCCAGCAGGTTGAAGTCGGCGATATAGCGCAATGCATGCCGTTCGAAATCGTTGTTTCCACCGAAGCGGATACCGGTGACGGTCGCATAGTCGCCGCGTGGCATGTGAACGGGCACGGTGACGCCGGTCGACATGTCGCGTTCGCTCAGATAGCGCGTCACCGGCGCGGTATCGTCGTTCATGAAGCGATTGATCGGCGTGTCGGCATTCGTATCGTAGTTCCAGAAGAACGGCGCCGAGGTGCGCAGCGCCACCTGCTGCACCGGATCGATGCGGAAATAACCGCGATCGAACCAATAGTCGTGCATGTCGTCCGAGATGTTCCTGAGCTTCAGCAGCGACGGTATCATGATCGCGCCGTCGAGATCGTAGGGCACCGGCGTATAGTCGTAGATCAGCGCCTCGAAGCCGATCCGCTGCATGGCCTCGAAGGCTTGGTCGATCCGGCCGTCCAGCGTTTCATGCGCGGTGAACTGCCGTCTGATCGTTCCGATATCGTCAAGCATGGCTGCTCCGGTTTCGACGTGGTGCCCGACCCTATCACTTCTTATAGCTGGCACGGAACGCGATTTGCGGTAAAAAATTAACCACGCCCAAATATTGAGCAAGTGAAACCTTCTGCCGGAGCGATCAATGTGGCGGGAAATACAGCCGGACGAGCGATTCGAGATCGATGTCGATGGCTATCGCGTCGTTGCCTACAGCTTCGGAAGCGGCAGCGAGACGGTTTTCTGCCTGAACGGCGGACCGGGTCTGCCCTGCGATTACCTGCGCGAGGCGCATTCCTGTCTTGTCGACAAGGGCTATCGCGTCGTCGCTTTCGATCAGCTCGGCACCGGCGCCTCCGACCGGCCGGACGATCTTTCGCTCTGGACGATCGGGCGTTACGTCGAGGAGACGGAGACCGTGCGCAAGGCGCTGGGGCTCGGCACGGTCCACATGCTCGGGCACTCCTGGGGCGGGTGGCTGGCGATCGACTATGCACTGACCTATCCAGAGAATTTGAAGACGCTGATCCTTGAGGACACCGTCGCCGACATGCCGCATCTGATCTCGGAACTGGAACGGCTGCGTGCAGCGCTCGGTCCCGAGACCGTTTCGATGATGCAGAAACACGAGGCGCAGGGGACCTACGATCACCCGGAATATCTCGCTGCCGTCACCATTCTCAACTACCGCCATGTCTGCCGTCTGCCGGAATGGCCGGCGCCGGTGCGCCGCTCGCTCGACGATTGGAACATGGCGCCCTATGCGACCATGCAGGGGCCGAACGAATTTCTCTATACCGGCAACCTCAAGGACTGGAATCGCATCGCCGATCTGCCGCGGCTGACGCTGCCGGTGCTGATCACGACGGGAGAGCATGACGAGCTGACGCCGGCCTGTGCGCTGAGGATGAAGCTTGCGCTGCCGAATGCCGAGCTCAAGCTATTTGCCAATGCCAGCCACATGCCGTTTTATGAGAACCCGCAGGACTATTATCCGGCGCTTCTCGGTTTCCTCGCCCGGCACAAGGCAGCCTGATGCAGATGAAAGCGGCTCAAACCCGAGGAAGACAGAGGGGCGATCGCCGTCATGCATCGCTATAAATTCGTTCTGACGCGGCCGCTCCAGTTCCTGCCGGTCATTTTCGGCATCAGCGTCATCACGTTCATTCTGGTCCGGCTGATCCCCGGCGATCCTGCACGCAACATCCTCGGCACGCGCGCGACGCCGGCAGCCCTTGCCAGCATACGCGCCCAATACGGCCTCGATCAGCCGATGTGGCTGCAATATCTCTATTTCCTCAAGAATCTCGCCAATGGCGAGATGGGCAAATCGATCCTCTACAAGATCGACGTGCTGAAGCTGATCGTCACCCGCATCGAGCCGACGCTGGCGCTCGTCGTCTCCAGCGTCGTGCTGTCGGTCCTGATCGCGGTGCCGATGGCGGCGATCGCCGCGCGCAATGCCGGCCGGGCGCCGGACCATGCGGTGCGCATCGTCTCGACCCTCGGCATCGGTTTCCCGCCCTTCTGGCTGGGGCTGATGCTGATCATCCTGTTCAGTGTCGAACTCGGCGTGCTGCCGGTTTCGGGCTATGGCGCGACGATCGGCGAGAAGCTGTCGCATCTGGTGCTGCCGAGCCTGACGGTCGCCCTGTCGCTCTCGACCGTGCTGACGCGCAGCCTGCGGGCGGCGATGATCGAGCAGCTGAAATCGGATGTGGCGACCGCGGCGCGCGCCCGCGGCATGCCAGAGGGGATCGTCTTCTGGCGGCATGTGCTGCCGAATTCGCTGGTGCCGACGATCAACCTGCTTGCCGTCAATATCGGCTGGCTGATCGGCGGCAGCGTCGTGGTCGAGACCGTCTTTGCGCTGCCCGGCATGGGGCAGCTGCTCGTCAGGGCGATCTTTTCGCGCGACTACATGGTGGTCCAGGGCGTCGCCATGGTCTTTGCCTGCGCCACCGTGCTCATCAATTTTATCGCCGACATCGTCACCGTCACCGTCGATCCCAGGGTGACGCTATGAGCATCGAGGCGATCGCCCCTGCCCCCGCCTGGCGCCGGCTCTTCGGCCGGCGGCCGATGCTTGCCGTCGGGGCCGGCCTGCTGCTGTTCTTCGTGCTGCTGGCGATCGCCGCGCCTGTTATCGCGCCTTACGACCCGATCCTGCAGAACGCCGAGGTGCGCCTGCAGGCGCCTTCCTTGCTGCATCCGTTCGGCACCGACAATTTCGGCCGCGATATTCTCTCCCGCGTCATCTGGGGCGCGCGCCTCGACCTGCAGATGGCACTGATCGGCGTCATCTTCCCCTTTCTGATCGGCACGATCGTGGGCACGATCGCCGGCTTCTTCGGCGGCATCGTCGATGCGCTGTTCATGCGCCTCGTCGATATCATTCTCGCCTTCCCCTTCCTCGTGCTGATGCTGTCAATCATCGCCATCCTCGGCCCCGGCCTCGGCAGCTTCTACATCGCCATGGCGCTGGTCGGCTGGGTCTCCTATGCACGGCTGATCCGGGCGCAGATGCTGGTGCTGAAAAGCAGCGATTATGCCGTTGCCGCCGTCAGTCTCGGCTTCAGCCGCTCGCGCATCATGTTCCGCCACCTGCTGCCGAACGCGATCGCCGGTTCGATCGTCTTTTCGATGTCCGATGCGACGCTGGTGCTGCTCAGCGGCGCCGCCGTCAGCTATCTCGGCCTCGGCGTTCAGCCGCCGATCGCCGAATGGGGCGTCATGGTCGCGGAAGGGCAGAGTTTCATCACCACCGCCTGGTGGATCACGCTGTTTCCCGGCCTCTCCATCGTCTGCCTTGCCTTCGGCTTCAGCATGCTGGGGGATGCTTTCGGCGAATTGCTGGGGGTGCATGAATGAGCGGCGCCGTGCTCTCCGTCCGTGATCTCACCGTCCGCGCCCATCTCGATTCCGGGCCGCGCACGCTGCTCGATGCGGTCTCGCTCGATCTCGGCAAAGGCGAGATCCTCGGTCTCGTCGGCGAGAGCGGCTCGGGCAAAAGCCTGTTCTGCCGGTCGCTGGTGCGCCTGCTGCCCTCCTCGCGGCTGAAGATCGAAAGCGGGAGCGTGCTGCTCGACGGGCGCGACCTGATGCGGATCGGCGACGGCGAGATGCTGCAGGTGCGCGGCGGCGAGATCGGCATGATCTTCCAGAACCCGACCAGCCATCTCGACCCGGTGATGCGGATCGGCGATCAGATCGCCGAGGGCATCCGCTATCACCAGGGCATCGGTGCCCGCGAGGCCCGCGCTGCCGCAACGGAGATCCTGGCGCAGGTCGGCTTTCCCGATCCGAAGCGCCAGTACGACAGCTATCCGCACGAATTTTCCGGCGGCATGCGGCAGCGGGCGATGATCGGCGTGGCGCTGTCCTGCAACCCGAAGATCCTGATCGCCGACGAGCCGACGACGGCGCTCGACGTGACCATCCAGGCGCAGATCCTGCGGCTATTGCTGGAGATTCGCGACCGGCGCGGCCTGTCGATCATTCTGATCACTCACGATCTCGGCATCGTCGCCCAGACCTGCGACCGCATCGCCGTGCTGCGCGGCGGCAAGCTCATCGAAGAGGGGCCGAAGCGGACGATCCTGGCGCGGCCGCAGCACCCCTATACGATCAACCTGATCAACAGCCACCCTTCCCTGCCGGGCGAGATATCAGCGCCGCCGCTGGACATTGCCGAGGCCAGCCGGCCGGCGAGGCCATTGCTCGAAATCGACGATCTCCACGTGCGTTTTAGCGCCGGCGGCAGCCGGTTCAAAGGCGGCGCCAGGACGGTCAGCGCCGTGGCCGGCGTCAGCCTGCAGATCATGCCCGGCGAGACTGTCGGCATTGTCGGGGAATCCGGCAGCGGCAAGAGCACGCTTGCCCGCGCCGTGCTCGGCCTGACGCGGCTTTCCTCCGGCCACGTCACGTTCGACGGCGTCGATCTCGCCCTGCAGAAAAGCGCCGGCCTCGCAAAACTCAGGCGCGAGACGGCGATGGTCTTCCAGGATCCCTACAATGCGCTCAATCCGCGGCTGACGATCGGGCAGATGCTCGCCGAAGTGCTGAAAGTACAGGGCAAGGTGGCGAAGGCCGATATTCCGGCAAGGATCGGCGAACTGCTCGATCTGGTCGGCCTCGACCGCGAATTCGCCGGCCGCAAACCGCGCAGCATGAGCGGCGGCCAGTGCCAGCGGGCCGGCATCGCCCGCGCGCTCGCCGTCGACCCGAAGCTGATCATCGCCGACGAATGCGTCGCCGCCCTCGACGTCACCATCCAGGCGCAGATCGTCGAGCTCTTCCGTGAACTGACGGCGAAGATGAACCTCACGCTGATCTTCATCGCCCATGATCTGGCGATCGTCCGCAACCTCTGCGAACGCGTCGTCGTGATGTATCGCGGTGAGATCGTCGAGCAAGGCCGATCCGAAGAGGTCTTTGCGCGGCCGAGACATGCCTATACGGCGTCGCTGATCGCCGCCATTCCCGACATCGATCCTGACAAGCCGCTGCTGCAAGACGCCGGCGGTAAGGACGATCGGCAATCGCTCCAATCCATCAAACGCATGCCATAACAACGAAGGGAACGAATTCATGACAAACAGGTGGAAATCAATCGGGCTCGCAGCCTTGCTCGCCGGCCTGACGCTCAGCGCGAGCTATGCCGAGGCCGCCGGTGTGCTCACCATCGGCCGCCGCGAGGATTCGACGACGTTCGATCCGATCAAGACAGCCCAGAACATCGACAACTGGGTGTTCTCCAACGTCTACGACGTGCTGATCCGCGTCGACAAGACGGGCACCAAGCTGGAGCCGGGCCTTGCCGAAAGCTGGACCGCTTCGGATGACGGGCTGTCCTACACCCTCAAGATCCGTGACGCGAAATTTTCCGACGGTTCGCCGCTGACGGCGGAGGATGCGGCCTACAGCCTGTTGCGTATCCGCGACGATGCCGCCTCGCTGTGGAGCGATTCCTACAAGGTGATCGACACGGCGGTCGCGACCGACGCGCATACGCTGACGATCAAGCTCAAGAATCCGTCCGCGCCGTTCCTGTCGACGTTGGCGCTGCCGAATGCCTCCGTCATCTCCAAGAAGGGCATGGAATCGCTCGGGTCCGACGCCTATGGCGAAAAGCCGATCGCATCTGGCGCCTTCACCGTCGACGAATGGCGGCGCGGCGACCGGGTCATCCTGAAGAAGAACCCGAATTTCTGGCAGGCCGACCGCGTCAAGCTCGACGGCGTCGAGTGGATCTCGGTGCCCGACGACAATACCCGCATGCTGAATGTCCAGGCCGGCGAACTGGATGCGGCGATCTTCGTGCCTTTTTCCCGCGTCGAGGAACTGAAGAAGGACCCGAACCTCAACGTCGATATCGACGCTTCCACCCGTGAGGATCATCTGCTGATCAACCATGCGCATGGCGCACTCGGCAAGAAGGAAGTCCGCCAGGCGCTGGATCTGGCGATCGACAAGAAGGCAATCGTCGATACCGTCACCTTCGGCCAGGGCACGGTCGCCAATTCCTACATTCCGAAGGGGGCTCTCTATTATTACGCCGATAATCTGCAGCGACCTTATGATCCCGCCAAGGCCAAGGAGTTGCTGGCCGCGGCCGGCGCTTCCGACCTGACGCTGAATTATCTGGTGCGCGCCGGCGACGAAGTCGACGAACAGACGGCCGTGCTGGTGCAGCAGCAGCTGCAGAAGGCCGGCATCACCGCCAACCTGCAGAAGGTCGATCCGAGCCAGGAATGGGACATGATCGTTGCCGGCGACTATGACGTCTCGGTCAACTACTGGACCAACGACATTCTCGATCCGGACCAGAAGACCACCTTCGTGCTCGGCCACGATTCCAACAACAATTATGCGACCAACTACAAGAACGAGGCGGTGAAGGAGCTCGTCGCCAAGGCCCGTCTCGAGCTCGACCCGAAGAAGCGCGAAGCGATGTATGTCGATCTGCAGAAGATGGCCAAGGACGACGTCAACTGGATCGACCTTTATTACAGCCCCTATATCAACGTCTCGCGCAAGAATATCGAGAACTTCTACCAGAACCCGCTCGGCCGGTTTTTCCTGGAGGATACTGTGAAGAACTAAGTTCCGGCAGCGTGCAAATGCTCCGTCGCCGTAAAGGCGGCGGAGCATCGTTTATGGCTGCGACACGTGCCGCTTGCTTACTCGGCGGCCGCGAGCTTGTCCTGCGTCCTGGTGTCGAAGTCGCTGGCGTCGTGGCGCTCGTGCAACTGGCTCGAAGGGTCGCCGGAGAGGCGGTTGACCATCCGGCCGCGCTGCACCGCCGGACGGCTGAAGATCGCGTCGGCCCAGCGCAGCACGCTCTTATAGTCCTCGACCTGCAGGAACTCGGCTGCCCCGTAGGTCCAGCCCTTGACCAACCCGCCATACCACGGCCAGACGGCAATGTCGGCGATCGTATAATCGCTGCCTGCCAGATATTCGCTTTCGGCGAGGCGGCGATCGAGCACGTCGAGCTGGCGCTTCACCTCCATGGCGAAGCGGTCGATGGCATATTCGATCTTCGTCGGGGCATAGGCATAAAAATGGCCGAAGCCGCCGCCGAGATAGGGGGCGCTGCCCATCTGCCAGAACAACCATGACAGGCATTCGGCGCGAGCCGCCGGCTCGATCGGCAGGAAGGCGCCGAACTTTTCGGCGAGATAGGTGAGGATGGCCCCGGATTCGAAGACGCGGATCGGCGTTTCGCCGCTGCGATCCATCAGCGCCGGGATTTTCGAGTTGGGATTGACAGCGACGAAGCCGCTGCCGAACTGGTCGCCATCGCCGATCCTGATCAGCCAGGCGTCGTACTCGGCACCGCCATGGCCAAGCGCCAACAACTCCTCGAGCATGATGGTGACCTTCTGGCCGTTCGGCGTGCCGAGCGAATAAAGCTGCAGCGGATGACGGCCGATCGGAAGCTCCTTCTCATGCGTCGGCCCTGCGATCGGGCGATTGATGCTGGCGAACTGGCCGCCATTCGCCTTGTTCCAGGTCCAGACCTTCGGGGGGATATAATCGGAAGAACCGCTCATCTTTCAAACTCCGGGCATTGGTCGGATCGAGCACGGCGCCTCGTTGGGCAGCCTGCATTTTTCCTGACATAGCAGAGGCGATGAGGGTTTGTCACAGGTGTCAGAGCTGTTTCACGCAATCGTCAGAGTCTTGGCAAAGCTGAAGAAAACGACAGCGTCAGGCGCTCGCTTCGGAAAGGCGCCTGCCCGTCGCGGCCGAAAACAGATGTTCGCCGGCCGCACGCAAGGTGAAGCGGATCGTGTCGCCGGGCTTTATCGCGATACGCTCGCGAAACAGCATATTGACATTTTCTTCGCCGATCCGGGCGACAACCTGTGTCTCTGCCCCAGTCGGCTCGACGACGACGATCTTCGCCGGTGTGCCCTCCTCGGCGATGACGAACTGTTCCGGCCTGATGCCGTAGATCAGTTCCTCGCCGGGATCGGCCGTGCCGGGACGCAGCGATAGCGGCATGGCGACGCCGCTGTCGCTGCGGAAGATCGAGGGGGCGTCGGCCTGGATACGGCCCTTGAGCAGGTTCATCGCCGGCATGCCGATGAAACCGGCGACGAAGGTGGTCGCCGGGCGGTCGTAGATTTCCAAAGGCGTTCCGATCTGCTCGACGATGCCGTCACGCATCACGACGATGCGATCGGCCATGGTCATCGCCTCGGTCTGGTCGTGGGTGACATAGACGGTGGTGATCTTCAGCCGCTGGTGCAGTTCCTTGATCTCGGCGCGCATGGCAACCCGCAGTTTGGCGTCGAGATTGGAAAGCGGCTCGTCGAAGAGAAACACTTTCGGATCGCGCACGATGGCGCGGCCCATGGCGACACGCTGGCGCTGACCACCCGAGAGATGGCGCGGATGGCGATAGAGATAAGGTTCGAGCGCCAGGATTCTGGCGGCGGACTGTACGCGGCGGCCGATCTCGTCCCGGGCCGTGCCGCGCAGCTTCAGCGAGAAGCCCATATTTTCGGCCACCGTCAGATGCGGATAGAGCGCGTAACTCTGGAACACCATGGCGATGTCCCGTTCCTTCGACGGCAGCTCGTTGACCATTCGGCCATCGATTGAAAGCCGGCCTTCCGAGATCGTTTCGAGGCCGGCGATCATGCGCAGCAGTGTGGACTTGCCGCAGCCGGAAGGGCCGACCAGCACGATGAATTCGCCATCGTCGATATCGACGTCGACGCCGTGGATGACAGGCAGAGTGCCGTAGGATTTGCGGATGTTGTGAAGCGCGATCGACGCCATGATATTTTCCTCAGACTACGCTCAGGCCGCGCCTTCGCCTTCATGATTGACCGCCGTCCTGGTGCCGGAGGAAAACATGATCAGGGCGAAGAGCGGTTCGGTGCCAAGCGCGCGCGCCCAATGGCGGACATTGCGGGGAATGCGGATCGCGTCGCCGGCTTCGAGCCGGTAAAGGGCGTCGCCGAGCTTGTGCTCACAAAGGCCGGAAACGACGTAGAGAATCTCCTCGCAATCGGGATGCGAGTGCAGCTGGTTGCGCTCGCCGGGATTAATGCGGCAGGTGCCGAAGGTCATCTCGGTGCCGGGCGTGCGGTCGCCGGTAATCTTCCAGTTGAGTTCGCCCCATGTGGTCGGCATGAATTCGCCGCCGGCTTTCCTGAAAATAATGTCGGTTTCGCTCAAGACTGTCTCCCGGGTCAGAGATGGGTGGTGACGCCGGCATCCGTGCGTCGGTAGAATTCGAAAAGTTTCATGATCTCTCGGGCGATTTCGAGCGTGCCCCGGGTGATCGATGTGCCGGAAAGGATCGCATCGGTCAGATGCAGGATCTCGGGCACATAGCCGAGATAGAAGAGGTTATTGTTGTAGAGCTGGCCGAGCGAATGCTCCGGCTCGTAGGTGAGCGCCGCATTCTCGTCCGGCTGAATGAAGCTTGCGGCGCGGCCATAGGACGGCAGGTCCGCCTTGCGGAAATAAGTCAGCCGGCTGCCGTTTTCGACGATGGCGTTGGCGCCCTCGCCGATGATCTCGACCCGTTCGAAGATGCTGCCGCCGGATTGGCCGGCGGCCAGGTGCAGCGTGCCGATCGCGCCGGAGCGGAAGCGCAGGCTGGTGACGGTGGCGCCGGTCAGCGCTTCCCATTCATAACTGGCGCGGTCGACCTCGCCGCCGAGGAAATTGAGGATCGCCCCGGGATGATAGATGTGATCGAGGAAGCTCTGCATCCTGACGAGATCGTCGCGCTCTTCCGGTTTCGGCAGGCTCTGGGGATAACGGACATTGATCGAAGTCAGCCTGCCGAAACCGGGCGAGCCGATCAGATCCTTGAGTTTCTCGATCGTCGGAAAGAAGGTCTTCTTGAGCCCGGTCATGACCATGCGGCCGGCCGCGGCACTTGCCGCCCGCAACCTTTCGATATCCTCAAGGCTTGCCGCCGTCGGCTTCTCCATCCAGACATGCGCGCCTGCGGCCAGCGCGTCGAGCGCCAGGTCGGTCGCCTGCACCCGGCCGTCGGGATGATAGGCGGTGACGAGAAAGACCAGCTCCGGTCTTTCCTGTTCGAGCATATCACGGTGATCGGTATAGGCTTTGCCGGCGCCGAAAAGCTTGGCGAATTTTTCGGCGCGGGAAAGATCGAGATCGCAGATGCCGGCAAGCTCGACCGGGGCATAACGCAGCGCCGGATAGACATTGCGGTAGGCATGGCCGCCGGCGCCGATGAAGCAGGCCTTGATACGGTGATCGAATTCGAAATTGTAGCGGATTTCCCGCTGGACGTGATGCGACATGGTCAGCCCTTAATTGCTCCCTGCGTCAGCCCCTCGGTGAAGCGGCGCTGCATCAGGATGTAGAGAAGAATGATCGGCAGGAACGAAATGACGGTGCCCGAGAAGACCAGGCGGTAATCGGAAGCATAGGTGCTGGCGAAACGAACCAACCCGAGCGGCAGCGTCTGTACCTCGGGGCTGATCAGCACGATCAGCGGCAGGAAGAAATCGTTCCAGGTGGAGAGCGCGCTGATGATGACGAGCGCCTGCACGGCGGGCGTCGAGATCGGCAGAAAGACCTTGGTGAGGATCTGGATATGCGATGCGCCGTCGATCTTGGCGGCCTCGATCAGATCATCCGGCACGCCGATGAAGAAGCTCCGCATGAGAAAGATGCCGAAGGGAATGCCGTTGCTGACCTGCACCAGCACGATACCAGCCAGCGTGTTGACGAGGTTCAGCCCGAAGAGCACCTGGTAGAGCGGGATGACGATCGCCTGGACCGGCACGGTGAGGCCGAGGATGAAGGCGTAGAACAGCCATTCCCGGCCGGGAAAGCGGATCTTGGCGAGCGCATAACCGGCCGGCGCGCAGGTGATCAGCGATAGGACGACGACGCCGACAAGGTTGATGATGCTGTTGCCGACGAGGTCGCCGAAGCCGCCGATCTGCCAGGCGTCCAGATAGTTCCGCCACATCAGGTCGGCGGGCCAGGTGAAGGGGTCGGCCCGGCCGATCTCGGCCTCAGTCTTGAAACTCGAGACCAGCAGCCAGGCGAAGGGGGCGAGGATCAGGATCAGAACAGGGGTCAGCGCCAGCGCCACCGGCCATTCGCGATTGCGCACACTCATTGGGAAAGCCTCGCGCGCCAGCGGTTGAAGACGATGGTGATGGCAATGGCCAGAAGGCTGAGCAGGATGCAGAGCACTGCCGCAAGTCCGTGATCCTGGGACTGGAAGGCAAGCCGGTAAATATAGGTGGTGACCAGTTCGCTCTGGTAGAACGGCCCGCCATTGGTCATGACGAAAACCGTGGCGAAGCCTTTCAGGCCGTTGATCATCGCCAGCGAAACGACGAAGGTCGTCACCTCGCGAAGCCCCGGCAGCGTCACATGGATCAGCTTCTGGAAGCCGTTGGCGCCGTCCACCTCAGCCGCATCGTAGAGCGACCGGTCGATATTCTGCAGGCCGGCAATGAAGAGCAGCATGTAGAGGCCGAAACCCTGCCAGGAGCTTGCGAGATTGACGGAAAAGAGCACCAGCGCCGGATCGGAAAGCCAACCCTGCGTGAAGGCGCCAAGCCCGATCCGCGTCAGCGCCGTATTCATGAGGCCGAAAAACGGATCGTAGATATTGGCCCAGATGACGCCGACCACGGCCAGCGACACCAGATGCGGCAGGAAGAACGCGGTGCGGAAGAAGACCTGGGTGATCCTGAGCCGGCTGACGGCAAGTGCCAGCAGCAGGCCGAGCCCGCCCGCCATCACCACGTGATAGGCCAGCCAGACGAAGGTATGGACCAGGCTCTTCCAGACGATCGGGTCATGCGCCGCCTTGGCATAATTGCCGAAGCCGATGAAGCTCGCGGAAGTGTTGAACCCGGCCGAGCTGTTGAAGCTCAGCCAGAATGTGGCGGCGATCGGCAACAGCGTGAAGACAGCATAGAGGCCGAGCGCCGGCGCCATCAGCCAGAACGCGGTGCCGGCATCGCCGTCGGGTGAGGCGGACCTGGCCGTCCGGCGTTTGGACATACGGGCGGACAGGCCGCCCGTATGTCCCGCCACGGCAGGTGCATCCCTGAGAGGAGCCACGACCTTGCTTCCGGGCGTTTCTGGAATGACCACTATTTCGCCTCTGCCATTTTGGCCTGGATCTGCTTCATGCCTTCCTCGCCGCCGATCTGGCCGGAGATCAGGCCCTGGATGACCTGGAAATAGGTGTCGAGCACGGTGCCCGGCAGATAGACGCTCGGATTGTAGCCCACGCCGCCGGCCGCGGCCGCGAAGATATCCTTGAGCACTGGCGTCGGAGGTTCGACGCCGGGGATTTCGCGCGGATAGATCATCGTGCTTGCCGGATCCTGGGCGCGTTTCTTCATCACCGCGTCCGACAGCATGAAGTCGATCCATTTCATCGCGAGTTCCGGCTGCTTGGAGTTGACGGGCACCAGCCAGCTCCAGCCGACGCCGCCGGTCGGCATCGCCGCGCCCTTGATGTCGGAAGGCATCGGCGCATAGCCGGCATTGGCGAGGTCATAGCCTGCCTTGCGGGCATTGGCGGTGAACCAGGGGCCGGCGACGAACATGGCCGCGCGTTTGTTGAACCAGAGGCGCGAGGCGCCGTCGAGATCGAGGCCCGCCATCTCTTTCTTGATGTCGCCGGCTTCGACCAGCTTCTGCAGCCGGATGGCGCCGGCGGCGACCGCGGGATCGTCCCAGGCGATCTCGCGGCGCAAGGCCTTGCCGATCACTTCTTTGCCGCTCGCCGATTGCAGCAGGTTGCCGAAGAGGTGACCGGCGCTGCCTGTTGTGCGCGGACCGATGGCGATAGGCTGCAGGCCGGTCTCCTCGATCGATTTCATCAGCGCTTCGAATTCGCTCCAGTTCGCCGGGATCTTCCAGCCGGCCTGCGCGAAAAGATCCTTGTGGTACCAGATGCCAAGCGCGTCGAGACCATCGGGAACCTCATAGATCTCGCCGCCGAACTGGCCCTTCAGCTCGGCGTAGAGCCAGGGGTAGATCTGGTCTTTCCAGCCGCGCTTTTCATATTGCTCGGTGAGCGGCATGACCTGCTTGGCGTTCTTGACGACGCTGATGCGGCCGATGCCCGAGTTGGTGAGGACCACGTCGGGACCGGCATCCGACTGGATCGCCGCCTGCACCGCGCCGTTGCTGATCGTGCCGGTCGGCGGCATGAATTCGACGGTCACACCGGGATTGGCCTTTTCGAAATCGGCCTTGATACCGTTCCAGAGCTGAGCGACCAGCGGTTCGGTGATCTGTTCCGGCCCCCACATCTTCAGGGTTTCGGCATCTGCCGGTGAGCTTACGGCGATCATCGCCGCCAGTGCCGTGCCGCGGGCAAGAAATTTCAGCATTGTCCCTCCTCCGGGCCGCTCCTCGGCCCATGTTTTTCGGCCCATGTTTTTCGATTGTTGAAGGAGACCTCCCTCTCCTTCATGTCCTTTGGCTAGCTCTTCTGGAATCGCGCCATCACGGCCTGCTGGACGTCACTGATATGCGCGTGCATCAGCGCCTTGGCGCGGGCAATGTCGCGCGCCCGGAAAGCCTGCAGGATCTGATCGCGCTCTTCGGCTGCCCTTTCGGCCAGATCGCGGCTCTCATTGGCGATCGAGCGGCAGATTTGGATCTGCAGCGCCAGCCGCGCCAGTGTTTCGATCAGCGGCAGACTTCCGGAAAGCTCGGCGATGGTCTCGTGAAATTCCTTGTCGCGAATGCCGTAGGTTTCCATGTCGCCGCGGCGGAGTGCCGCCACCGCCTCGTCCAGGATGCGCTCGAAGCCGGCGATGTGCCGGTCGCTCATCTGCGGAACGGCGAGTTCGACCGCGAAACATTCGAGCGTCTTGCGCAGATTATAGAGGTCATCGATCTCCTTCGGCGTGAAGCTGCGCACGAAGAAGCCGCGATAAGGCTTGATCTCGATCAGCCCTTCCTTGGCGAGCGTGCCGATTGCCTCGCGGAACGGTGTGCGGCTGACCTGCAGTCGTTCGGTCAATTCCCTTTCATCGATCGAGACGCCGCTCGGCAGCTCGCCGGAGACGATCAGCCGAACGATTTCCTCGTAGATGCGCTCGCGAAGGGTGAGGTGGCGCGGTGCGTTCATGGTCTCCATTTCCGTCTGGTCATCGTGATTTAAGTATGCAATATGCGAAATAATATACAATATGGAAAATACAAAAACTTGGAATTTTATCGGGAATGCACAGGGGAAGACTAGAAAGAGGAGGAGAAACAATGGGAAAGGTCTATATCGTCGGCACCTGCGACACCAAGGGCGCCGAGCTGAATTACGCCAAGGAGGTGGTACATCGGGCCGGCACCGGTGCCGTGCTGGTCGATGTCGGCACGCTTGGGGAGGATGCCGACGCCGATATCCGGGCGCGCGACGTCGCTGAATTTCATCCCGAGGGTGCGGCGGCCGTGCTTGGGCAAACCGATCGGGGAACGGCGGTCTCGGCCATGGCCAAGGCGCTGACGGCCTTCCTGAGATCACGCGGCGACATCGGAGCCGTCCTCGGCCTTGGCGGAACCGGCAACACCGCGCTCGTGACCGAGGCGATGCGCGCGCTTCCGATCGGCCTGCCGAAACTGATGGTCTCGACGGTCGCCTCGGGCAATGTCGCGCCCTACGTCGGACCGAACGATCTGACAATGATGTATTCGGTCGTCGATGTCGCCGGCCTCAATGCGATCTCGCGCAGGGTGATCGGCAATGCGGCGAACGCGGCGGCCGGCATGGCCCGCAATCCGATCGCCGCTTCGCGTGATGATCGGCCGGGCATCGGCATGACCATGTTCGGTGTCACCACGCCTTGCGTCACCGAGATGCGCCAGCTGCTCGGCGAAACGCATGAAATCTACGTCTTTCATGCGACCGGCGTCGGCGGCCAGTCGATGGAGAAACTGGTCGATTCCGGTCTGCTGCAGGGCGTGATCGACGTGACGACGACGGAGGTTGCCGATCTTCTGATCGGCGGCGTATTTCCGGCGACCGAAGATCGCTTCGGCGCCGTCATCCGCACCGGCCTGCCCTATGTCGGCTCGGTCGGCGCCGTCGACATGGTGAATTTCGGCGCCCGCGAAACCGTGCCGGCGCCTTTCCGCGACCGCAGGCTTCACGTCCACAATGCGCAGGTGACGCTGATGCGCACCACGCCGGATGATAATAGCCGGATCGGCGCTTTTATCGTCGAACGACTGAACCGGATGCAAGGCCCGGTCCGCTTCCTGCTGCCGCTTCAAGGCGTTTCGGCCATCGATGCCGCCGGCCAGCCCTTCCACGATCCGGACGCCGATGCCGCACTGTTTTCAGCCATCCGCAGCGGCTGGCGCGATGCGGAAAACAGACGCCTCATCGAGATCGACGCCCATATCAACAGCCCGGAATTCGCCGCCGCACTCGTTGCCAACTTCCACGACATCCATGCCTCCAGGAGAGAGTTTTGACCCGTATCGACAGAAACGCCATTTTGAACAAGCTTCGCCGCAAGATCTCCGAGGGCCGGCCGATCATCGGCGGCGGCGCCGGCACCGGCCTTTCGGCCAAGAGCGAGGAGGCCGGCGGCATCGATCTGATCGTGATCTACAATTCCGGTCGTTACCGCATGGCCGGGCGCGGCTCGCTGGCAGGCCTGCTCGCCTATGGCAATGCCAATGAAATCGTCAAAGAGATGGGCCGCGAGGTTCTGCCGGTCGTGCGCCACACGCCGGTGCTGGCCGGCGTCAACGGCACCGATCCCTTCATGCTGCCCGATTTCTTCCTCGACGAGTTGAAGGCGATGGGTTTTGCCGGCATCCAGAACTTTCCCACCGTCGGGCTGATCGATGGCACCTTCCGCGCCAATCTCGAAGAAACCGGCATGGGCTTCGATCTCGAGATCGATATCATCGCCCGCGCCAACGCCAAGGACATGCTGACGACGCCCTATGTCTTCAGTGCCGAGGACGCCATTGCCATGACCCGGGCCGGCGCCGATATCGTCGTCTGCCATCTCGGCTTGACCACGGGGGGCGCGATCGGCGCCGAAACGGCGCTGACGCTCGACGGATGCGTGGAGAAGATCAACGCATGGACGGATGCCGCCAGATCCGTGCGCGACGACGTCATCGTGCTCTGCCATGGCGGCCCGATCGCCATGCCGGCGGACGCCGCCTATGTGCTCGCCCGCTGCAAGGGGTGCAACGGCTTTTACGGTGCAAGCTCGATGGAGCGGTTGCCGACCGAAGTCGCGATTCGGGCGCAGGTCGAGGATTTTGCAAAGATTTAGGCGCGGCTCGGACCGGCCGTACACCAGTTGCCGGCGCCTCCGATGTGGGGCGCCGGCAGAGTACAGAGACTATGGCATGACCATTGCACCGGCGGTTTCCGTGGAGCCGAGGATCTCGTTCAGCTGCCTGACCAGCATACGGTCGCCTTCAACGTCGTCGGCCAGCCTGGAGAAAACGTCAGCCATGCCCCGAAAAACCGTCGCAGCCGGATCATCCTCTCCCAGGAAATCGGCGATCTCCTGCATTTCGGCGACCCAGCGATAGGCTTTCGGATACATGTCGGGAATGGATTTCGACAGCTTG
The DNA here is from genome assembly GCF_002211295.1 of Rhizobium sp. N122. Taxonomy (NCBI): domain Bacteria; kingdom Pseudomonadati; phylum Pseudomonadota; class Alphaproteobacteria; order Hyphomicrobiales; family Rhizobiaceae; genus Rhizobium; species Rhizobium sp. N122. The sequence continues at coordinate 73,402 of NZ_LOKU01000006.1, forward strand.
CGGTCGACATCGGGGAGACTTCCAGTGAGTTCGGCCTTCAGGCTTTCGGCAGCACCCGCGCGCGATGCGGCAAGCAGCATCGCCGCGCCGAGGCCTGTAAAGCCCTTTGTTGATGCCGGCATAGCACATCTTCAGCGCCGAAGCCGCGCCGAGCGGCCCATCGAGCCTGCGGACCTTGAGGCCGTAATCTTCGAGCAGCCTGCTTTGCTCCGCGCTATCACCGCTGACATAGAGGGTCGGACCTGGTTTGCCGGGAGCCGGCGGCCCGCCGATGATGGCGCCGTCCAGCACTTCCACAGTGGTGCCGCCGAACCGTGCCGCCAATGCCTGCATGGTTTTCGGCGCAATCGCGTTGAGGTCGATGAAAGGCGGCGGCGCCGGCAATCCCGACGATATGTCGGCGACGAACTCGGCAACCCCGATCGCTTCCGCCGGCGGAACGATCGACAGGACGAGTGCGGCCTTCGCCAGATCCTGCCTGCCGACCGGCACCATGTCGGCGGCCTCAGCCCGTGCAATCGTCTGCTCGCTACGGCCTTCGAGACAGGTCAGCACCGTGGCGCCATGGTCGATCAGTCGTTTGGCGACAGCGCTTCCCATGGCGCCCGCTCCGATAATAGCAAAATCCGGCATGTGAACCTCAATGGTATGACGGCAATGCATGAGAGCTATGGCCGATCGGGCCGCCGTCAACTGCGACAGTCGGCGACCTCTGGTCTTGAGGGGGCGTTTCCGCCGCGCCGATGGGTCGTTGCGCATTTCTGTTTGATTTTGGTCAAAGCAGACACCGTCGATACGAGTATCGTGGGGGCGGCTAACTGTATTCTCAGGACATGGATCTCAATGTATCGGACGATCATCTGCGGCATCGGCATGGGTTCCAGGCAAACGGCAAACCGCCTGTTGCGCCGGGCGGCGGCGCTGGTGGAGGAAGGCGGAAACATCGTCGTCGTGCACGTCATCGAAAATATCCCGCACCGTCACCTGATGGAGCTTCCCGAGGAATTCGAAACGACTGCCATCGCCGACGCGGAAAGGAAACTCGCCGCGCTCTGCAAGGAGCTCGGGATTCCGGCGACGATCGAGGTTCGCGTCGGCACGGCCGCCTCCCTGCTCGTCGCGGTCGCCAGGGAGACGTCGGCCGACCTTATTCTGCTGTCATCGCATGCGCGCGATATCACCGACTACATCTTCTCCTCGATCGTCGACAAGGTCGTGCGCCACGCCGGATGCTCTGTTCTCATCGATCGGCGTTTCGATCGCAGGCACTCCGGCTCGGAATCGCAAGCGGAAGACACAGCACTGCTCTAGTTGGCTTCGAAGACCGGCATGCGGCCTCCCCTCCCCGCCGGCGGCTTGAGAGACTATATCTCTGGTAAGCCAACCGGCAGTATTGACTGCCTTGACCGGAGATATGCATGAGCCAGGATCCCTATGAGCTTCTGGGCGTGAAACGGGATGCGACGCCGAAGGATATTCAAAGCGCATTCCGCAAGCTCGCCAAGAAACTTCACCCCGACCTTAACCCCGGCGACAGAAAGGCCGAGGAACGGTTCAAGGAAATTTCGACCGCCTACGAGATCTTGAGCGATGCGGAAAAACGCGGACGCTTCGACCGCGGCGAGATCGATATGACGGGCGCCGAGCGGGCGCAGCGCAGTTATTACCGCGACTACGCCTCGGCGAGCGGTCCCGGCGATCCCTACCGCAACAGTTCCGGCTTTGCCGATTTCGCCGATGCCGACAATTCCTTTGCCAATTTCTTTTCGCGCCGCGCCGGCGGCGGCAGGATGCGCAGTCAGGGCCAGGACCGGCGTTTCTCCATGGAGGTCGATTTTCTCGAGGCCGTCAACGGCACCCGGACCGAGATCAAGCTGCCGGACGGGCCGCAGCTCGATGTGCAGATCCCGCCCGGAACCCGCGACGGCCAGACCTTGCGGCTGCGCGGCAAGGGCGAGCCGGGCATTGGCGGCGGGCCGCCGGGTGATGCCCTCATCGAAATCCGCGTGGCTCCCCACCGCTTCTTCACACGCGACGGCGACGACATCCGCCTGGAGCTGCCGATCTCGCTCGGCGAGGCGGTGCTTGGCGGCAAGGTCCGCGTGCCGACTCCGTCGGGACCGGTCAACCTGACGCTGCCCCCGCACTCGAATACGGGTAAGATCCTGCGTCTCAAGGGCAAGGGTGTCGCCACACGCGGCGGCGGGCACGGCGACGTCTATGTCACCCTGAAGATCGTGCTGCCCGACAATCCCGACGAACGGCTGACAGCCCTGATGAAGGAATGGGCGACGGCACATCCACACGATCCGAGGAAGAACATGGAGGCTTGATCATGGATGATCTCGAATTCCGTCTTTGCTTGAAAATCGATGTCGTCCAGCTCGATCTCTGGATCGAACAGGGCTGGCTGATCCCGGAGATGTCGAACGAAGGGCGGCAGTTTCACGACGCCGACGTCGCGCGCGCCCGGCTCATCCTGGACCTGATGGGCGATATGGGCGTCAACGAAGCCGGCGTCGATGTCGTCATGGACCTGGTCGACCAGTTACACGGCCTGCGGGCAACGATGGAGAGGCTGATAACCGCCATCGGCAGGCAGGAGCGGGATGTCCAGCGCCGGCTGTTCGAGAGCCTCGAGGATATCGACCGGTTTGGAACGGCCGGCCGCATGCCTTGACCTCAGGCGGTGAACCAGTAGCGGACGATATGGAAGAACAGCGGCGCGGCGAAGGTGATGGAGTCGAGACGATCGAGCACGCCGCCATGGCCCTCGATCACATAACCCCAGTCCTTGGCGTTGAGATCGCGCTTGATGGCCGAGAGCACGAAGCCGCCGAAGAAGCCGGCGACGACGATAACCGTGCTGACGGCAGCCGCCTGCAGGGGTGAGAACGGCGTCAGGCGATAGAGCAGCGTTCCGACGAGGATGGCCGAGGCGCCGCCGCCGATCAGGCCTTCGAGGGTCTTCGATGGGCTGATATTCGGCGAGAAACGATGTTTTCCGAGAAGCTTGCCCCACACGTACTGGAAGACGTCGCTGAGCTGCACGACGATGACGAGGTAGACGAGAAGAAGCGCCGGCGGCGTTCCGGTCTCAAGCATCAGCAGTGCGGGCGCATGGCTGATCGAATAAACCGTCAGCATCAGTCCCCATTGCACCCTCGCGGTCCGCGCCAGGAACTCGTTGACGTCGCCGGTCAGCGTCGCCACCGCCGGCAGTATCAGGAAGGCATAGACCGGGATGAAGATGGAAAAGAGGCCGTACCATAGCGTTCCGAGCAGCACATAGTGCAGCGGCAGGACGACGAAGAAGGACAGGAACAGTGCCAGGTGATCGCCGCGCCGTGATGGCGTCAGCGTCCAGAATTCGCGCAGCGCCATGAAGGACAGGAATGCGAACAGGATGACCACCGCGGTATCGCCGAGCAGGATCGCGCCGCCGAAGACCGCGACCATGATCCACCAGGAGCGGATGCGCGCATTGAGGTTCTGGACGGTGGCGACAGAACCGGGTTCGGTCGCGCGCCGCTGCAGGATGAAACCGATGGTGGAGGCGACGGCGAGCAGGCCGAGGATCGCGGCAAGGACGATCGAAAAAAGGCTGGTCATGCGGTGCGCCCTCCGTCTGCCAGCTCGATGATCGCGGCGCGGGCGCGGGCCAGGAAGGCGTCCTTGCCTTCGCCCGGTTCGACGCGCAGCGGCTTGCCGAAGCGCGCCGTGCAGGTGATCGGTACGATCAGCATGCTTCCCTTGGGCAGGATGCGCTGCAGATTGTCGAGATGGATCGGCACAAGATCGACATCGGGGAAGCGGCAGGCAAGGCGATAGATGCCGCTGCGGAACGGGGCGATCTCATCGGTAGAGCTTCTCGTTCCCTCGGGAAAAATCAGGATCGAACGCCCTTCCTCGAGCAGGCGCTCGAGCGGCTCCAGCGGGTTGCTGTCCGGCAGAGGCTTGCGGTCGATCAGGACGGCGCGAAGGCCCTTCTCCGCGATGAAACGGCGAAAGGCGCTCGTACCCCAATAGTCTCGCGCCGCAACCGGATGGGTCAGCCGCCGCACCTGATACGGCAGGGCGGCCATGACGGCCACCGTATCGACATGGCTGTTGTGATTGGCGAAATAGATGCGGCGGCGCGTGTCGGGCGTGCAGCCCCGCCACTCGCTTCGGGCGCCGACCATGATACGGACGAACAATACAAGGAGGCGACGGACAAGCGCGGTCATAGTCTCTCCAGCGAATGGGAAAGCGTTATCGTACGGGTGATGCAGGTGACGAGGCTGCCGGCGGCGATGATGGCTGAGCTCAGGATCAGCGACCAATGGCTGGCGGACACCAGCGTCTCGATGCTCTGGGCAACGAGGCCGGCCGTCAGCACCGCCATGCGGCGCTGCTTGGCCATGATGCCGCTGAAGTCCTGGGCGAGGCCGACCGATCCGCCGAAGACCCTGATATAGGCGGTGAGTGCGGCAAGCAGCGCGGACAGCCAGCCGAGCGAGGGAAAGCCGCAGGCATAACCGGCCGCGACGAGCAGCAGACTGTCGGCAATCCGGTCGGGGAACTCGTTGTAGATCGGCCCGCTTCTGGTTTTCTTGCCGCCTTCGATCGCGACCATGCCGTCAAGCAGATTGCAGACGAGCCGCAGCTGCACCGAGAACGCTGCGCCGATCATGGCGATCGGATGGGTCGTGAGCAGGATCAGCGCCGCGCCGATGCCGGCAAACAGGATCGAAAAAAGCGAAATGCCGTTCGGCGTCACACCGGTGCGCGCCAGCCATGCGCTCATGCCGATCGCCCAGGACGACGACCGGCTCGCGATCGGCCGCCGCGAGGCGTCCTCTTCTTCACCCATTTTCTTGTTTCCCCAGCCCGATAGCCTTCTGCATACTCTGCCAATGCCGCCGCGCCAAGCCCTGCAGATCCGGTCTGGAGCCCGTTCGCCACGAAGCCAAGAGCGCGTTTCTTGAAGCGAGGAAATCTGAGCCGAGAAGCACGGTGGCATCGGGGATGCAGCCTGCCATGCCGTGTTCCTTGCGCCAAGTCGCGACGCCGAAAAAACGGCGTCCAATGAACGAGCACAAGGGGCTGATCAGCCTGATTTTTAAGCCCGCTCTCTCCTTGACACATTTTTAGGCGATACTATGATTTTTGAACCGGATGGTAAAAAAAGGGGAGCAATCGATGACCAAAGACATCCTGATTTCACGGCGGGCAATGATCGCATCGGGCATTGCGCTCGGAGTGAGCAGCTTCGCCCCGCTCGCAAGGGCCGCCGCCCCGCTGAAAGTTGCCGGCATTCATGCGTCGCCGGTTGAAAACGCCTGGAATTCCTGTCTTCACAAGGCCCTTCAGGACGCTGCCAAGGAAGGCGTCATCGAATATGTCTTTTCCGAAGGTGTCTCCGGCACCGATTATCCGCGCGCCATGCGCGAATATGCCGAACAGGGCAACAAGCTGATCATCGGCGAAGCCTATGCGGTGGAGAAGGAGGCCCGGCAGGTCGCGGCCGACTATCCCGAGACCGCCTTCGTGCTGGGCTCGAGCGGCGAGCAGGCCGGCGACAATTTCGGCGTTTTCGGCACGTGGAATCATGACGGCGCCTATCTGGCCGGCATGCTTGCGGGCAAGATGACCAAGTCGAACGTCGTCGGCTCGGTCGGCGCCATTCCGATCCCCGAGGTCAACATGCTGATCAATGCCTTTGCCGCGGGCGTCAAGGCTGTCAATCCCGACGCAAAGCACCTGGTCTCGTTCATCGGTACCTTCTTCGACCCGCCGAAGGCCCGCGAGGCCGGCCTCGCCCAGATCGACGCCGGCGCCGATATCCTGTTCGGCGAGCGCATCGGCACGGCCGATGCTGCCAAGGAACGCGGCATCAAGTCAGTCGGCTCGCTCGTCGATTATACGCCGCGCTATCCCGATACGGTGTTTGCCAACGCCATGTGGTATTTCCGCCCGATCCTCAATGCCGCGATCGCCGATGTCGCTGCCGGCAAACCGGTCGGCAGGAACTACACGTCCTACGGTCTGATGAAGGAAGGCGGCAGCGATGTCGTCTTCGTCAAGGGTGTTGCGCCTGCCGAGGCGGAGGCCGCGATGGAAGCCAAGCGGGCGGAGATCAAGGCCGGCAGCTTCGAAGTTCCGAAGATGATGGAAGAGCCGAAGTAGTTCGGCTGATGCAGGGCGATGCGACGGAACTGGCGGCAGCGATCAGGCATGGCAGTCTAAGCGCTGCAGAAGCGATGCAGATCTCCCTCGAGGCTGCCGCGCGGCGTGAGCCGCTCGGCGCGATCGCCTATCTCGACGGCGCCATGGGTCTCGCCGCGGCGCAGGCCTGCGACCGGGAGCGGCAGCGCGCGCCCGAGCATTTCTCGGCGCGGCCCTTTGCCGGCGTACCCACCTTGGCGAAGGATCTTGGCGGTCCCTTCCGCGGACTGCCGGTAACGGCCGGTTCCCGCCTCCTCGAGAGAAAGGGCGGCGGAGCCGACTCCGATCTCGCTTCGCGGTTCCGCCAGGCCGGCTTCTGTCTGTTCGGCCTGACGACGAGCCCGGAATTCGGCCTTTCGCTCGCCAGCGAACCGGCAATCGGGCCTGTGTGTCGCAACCCGCTCGATCCGGCCCGCACCGCCGGCGGCTCGTCCGGCGGTGCGGCGGCAGCGGTTGCCGCCGGAATCGCGGCGATTGCCCATGCCACCGATGCCGGCGGCTCGATCCGCGTGCCCGCCGCCTGCTGCGGTCTCGTCGGAATGAAGCCGACCCGCGGCGCCATCCCCGGCGGACCATCTTTCGGCAACCACCTTGCGGGCATTGCGAGCGAACTGGCGGTCTGCCGCTCGGTGCGGGATACGGCACTGCTATTCAGCAGTCTGAGCGGCAATGCACGCGGACCTGTTCCGGATCCCTCTCCCATCGATTTCGACACCGGCCGTTTGCGGATCGGCCTGTTGACCGATACAGGACCGACCCATCCGACCGAGGGCGATCGCCTTGCAGCCGTCGCGGACGCCGCGCGCGTGCTCGAGAAGGACGGACACGCCATCGTTCCCTTGGCCTGGGCCGACTTCAAATGGAGCGTCGCCGCCAGCAGCCGTGCCTTTGCCGATATCGTCTCCGTCAACCTCGCAGCCCTCATCGAGACGGCAGCGCTTGAAGAAAGCAAGGCCGAGCCTCTCACACAGGCTTTTGCGATGCGCGGACGGGCGCTTTCAGCCGCCAGGCTCTGGCATACGCTGAACGATGCAGTTCTGGTGAGCCATGCGGTCTGGGGGCTGTTCGATACGGTCGATTGCATCCTGATGCCGATGCTCGCCTCCGCGCCGCTTGCGATCGGCTCGTTTCCGTCCGATCATGCCGACACCGATCTGCATCTGGAGCGAATGACCGCGTTTGCGCCGCTTGCCTGCCTTGCCAATGTTTCGGGTTTTCCTGCTTTGACGCTGCCTTTCGGAGAGGATGAGCACGCCATGCCGCTGCCGGTGCAGCTCATGATGCCGATGGGTCACGAGCCGAGGCTTCTGTCGCTGGCGGCACGCCTGGAGGCGGAGGGGCGATGGCAGCACCGTTTTCCGGTGGCGGGGTTGCCGTCATGACCGGGCCTGTTCTCGAGATTGTCAGTGTCAGCAAACGCTTCGGCGCCAATCTCGCCAATGACGATATTTCCATGACGCTGGTTAGGGGCGAGGTCGTCGCCCTGCTCGGCGAGAACGGCGCGGGCAAGACCACGCTGATGAGCATGCTTTTCGGCCACTATGTGCCGGATGCCGGCCGAATTCTGATCGACGGCGCCGAGCTGCCGCAGGGCAAGCCGCGCGCGGCGATCCGCGCCGGCGTCGGCATGGTGCATCAGCATTTCTCGCTCGCGCCCAATCTGACCGTTCTCGAAAACGTCATGACCGGCACGGAAGGCCTTTGGTCCTGGCGCTCGGCAACATCGGCGGCGCGCAAGAAACTCCTGGCGATTTCGGAGCGCTTCGGCCTGCAAGTCGATCCGGATGCCCGTCTTGGCGACCTTTCGGTCGGCGAGCAGCAGAGAGTGGAAATCCTCAAGGCGCTTTACAACGATGCCCGCATCCTGATCCTCGATGAGCCGACGGCGGTGCTGACCAACATCGAAGCCGGGCGGCTGTTCACGACGCTGAAGGAAATGGCCCGCCAGGGCCTGTCGCTGATCTTCATCTCGCACAAGCTCGACGAGGTGATGGCGGCGGCAGACCGCATCGTCGTGCTGCGCGCTGGCAGGATGGTCGCCGAGCGCAGGGCATCGGAAACCAGCAAGGCGGAACTCGCCGAGCTGATGGTCGGGCATCGCGTAACGCGGCCCGTTCGCCAACCGTCGCCCCCCGGCGCCGTTGCACTCGAGGCTTCAGGCGTGACCGTGCGAACCGGCGGTATCGAGCGTCTGAAATCGATCAGCTTTCGGCTGCGCCAGGGAGAGATCCTCGGCATTATCGGCGTTTCCGGCAACGGCCAGGCGGCGTTGGCGCATCTTCTTTCCGGCACGCTGGCGCGCAGCAGCGGCGATCTCAGGCTGTTCGGCGAAGTGGTCGGCAATCTTGGCGTCGCCGATATTGTCGACGCCGGCATCGGCCGCATTCCCGAGGACCGCAACCACGAGGGCGTGATCGGCGAAATGGCGATCTGGGAAAACGCCGTGCTGGAGCGCATCGCCTCGCCGGCCTTTTCGCGCCACGGCCTCGTCAACCGCAAGGCCGGCATAACCTTCGCGCGCGAGATCATCGACGGCTTCGACGTTCGCGGCGCGGGTCCGGCGATCCGCACGCGGCTGCTGTCCGGCGGCAATATGCAAAAGCTCATTCTCGGGCGCAGCCTCTATCGCCGGCCGCGCATTCTGATTGCGGCCCAGCCTGCCCGCGGCCTCGACGAAGGGGCGGTTGCCGCCGTGCATGCGCGCCTGCTCGAAGCCCGCCGGCAGGGGACTGCGGTGCTGCTGATCTCGGAGGATCTCGACGAGGTGATCGCGCTCGCAGACCGCATACAGGCAATCGTCGGCGGCCGGCTGTCGCCGCCCATTGATGCCGATGGCGCCGACGCCCGCAGGCTGGGGCTGATGATGGCCGGGGAATGGCAAGAGACGCGCGAGGCCGATCATGCGATTTGAGCGCCGCGAGCACCGCCCGCTTTACCTGCTGATCGCCACACCGGTCATCGCCGTCATGGCGGCACTGGCGCTGGCCGGCATCTTGATCTCGATCGCCGGCGCGCCTGTTCTGGACGCCTATTGGCGCATCCTGACCGGCGCCTTCGGCTCGCGGCTTTCGGCGACGGAAACACTGACGCGGGCGACGCCGCTGATGCTGACCGGACTTGCCGCCGCCGTCGCCTTTCGCGCGCGGCTCTGGAATATCGGCGCCGAGGGCCAGTTCTATCTCGGCGCCATCGCCGTTGCGGCGGCAAGCTCGAAACTGCTCGGCACTCTTCCGGCACCCATTCTCATTCCGCTGCTGCTGCTGATCGGTGCGATCGCCGGCATGGTGCTGATTTTGCTCCCGCTGTGGCTGAGACTGCGCTTTTCCGTCGATGAGGTCGTCACCAGCCTGCTGATGAATTTCATCGCCGTACTTTTCGTCTCGATGCTGATCGACGGCGTCCTCAAGGATCCGCTCGCCTTCGGCTGGCCGCAGTCGCAATCCGTCAGCGATCATGCCATGCTGCCGAAGCTGATCGCCCGTTCGCGCCTGCATATCGGTTTTGCGATCGCGATCGTGCTGGCGATCGTCGTTCACTTCATCCAGTCCCGCACCGTGTTTGGCATGCAGTCGCGCGCCGCCGGCCTCAATCCTGCCGGTGCGGTTTTTGCTGGTGTGCCGCTCGGAAGAACACTGGTGAAGGTTGCCTGTCTCTCCGGTGGGCTTGCAGGGCTTGCGGGAGCGATCGAGGTGATGGGCGTCAAGGGTTACGTCACGACCGACCTGTCGCCCGGTTTCGGCTATGCCGGCATCGTGGTGGCGATGCTTGCCAATCTCAATCCGCTCGGTGTCGTCTTCGCCGCCATTTTCACGGCCACGATGTTCGTCGGCGCCGACGGCATGAGCCGGGGTCTCGGCATCCCGACCTATATTGCCGACGTCACGGTGGCGCTGTCGCTGCTGACGATGCTGATCGCATTGTTCTTCACCCAATACAGGATAAGGCGATGACGCAGCTGTTCGATATCATCGCCTCCGCCGGGCTCTGGGCGGCAGTCCTGCGGATCGCCACGCCGCTGATTTTCGGCACGCTCGGCGCTTTGCTCTGCGAACGGGCCGGCGTGCTCAATCTCGGCATCGAAGGCATCATGACCTTCGGCGCGATGATCGGCTGGCTTTCCGTCTACCACGGCGCCGATCTGTGGACCGGACTGCTGATCGCCGCGGTCGCCGGCGGCATCTTCGGCCTGCTGCATGCGTCGCTGACGGTGACGCTCGGCCTGTCCCAGCACGTCTCCGGCCTTGGCGTCACGCTCTTTGCTTCCAGTTTCAGCTATTATGTCTTCCGGCTGATCGTGCCGCTCGCCAATACGCCGCCCACCATCGTGCCGTTTCAGCCGATCGCCATCCCCGGTCTCTCGACGCTGCCGTTCATCGGCCCGGCCTTCTTTACGCAGACGGCGCCGACCTATCTTGCGATCCTTATCGCCCTGCTGATGGCCTACATCATCTTCCGAACTCCCGTGGGGCTCGCAATCCGCATGACCGGTGAAAATCCGCATGCAGCCGACGCCCAGGGCGTCAATCCGATGAAGGTGCGATACGGCGCGGTCATCATCGGCAGCGCGCTGATGGGAATGGGCGGCGCTTTCCTGACATTGTCGGCGTTCAACAGCTTTTTCCCGACCATGGTGCAGGGGCGCGGCTGGATCTGCATCGCGCTTGTTGTGTTCGCCTTCTGGCGGCCGGGCCGCGCGCTGTTCGGGGCGCTGCTCTTCGCCTTCTTCGACGCCTTTCAGCTTCGGCTGCAAACGGCGCTGAGCGGGCTCGTGCCCTATCAGCTTTTCCTGATGACGCCCTATATCCTTTCCATTGCCGCTCTTGCCATCATGGCCCGCCGCGCCCGCGTCCCGCAGGCGCTGATGCAGCCCTATCGTCGCGGCGAGCGGTGACACCGCCTTTTCCAACGAGGTTCCGATGTTCGATCTCATCGTCAGAAACGCAAATCTCCCCGATGGCTCAACCGGCATCGACATCGGCATCGAGGGCGACAGGATCACTGCCGTCGAGCGCAATCTGCAGGCGCAGGCGCCGGAGGAAATCGACGCAACCGGCAGGCTGGCCAGCCCGCCTTTCGTCGATCCGCATTTTCACATGGACGCCACGCTATCGCTCGGCCTGCCGCGGATGAACGTGTCGGGTACGCTGCTCGAGGGCATCGCGCTCTGGGGGGAGCTGCGCCCGATCGTGACCAAGGAGGAATTGGTCGACCGCGCGCTGCGCTATTGCGATCTCGCGGTCACGCAAGGCCTGCTTTTCATCCGCAGCCATGTCGATACGAGTGATCCCAGACTGGTGACCGTCGAGGCGATGATCGAAGTCCGCGAGAGGGTCGCGCCCTATATCGATCTGCAACTGGTCGCCTTTCCCCAGGACGGTTATTACCGCTCGCCGGGCGCGATCGATGCACTCAACCGCGCCCTCGACATGGGCGTTGATATCGTCGGCGGCATCCCCCATTTCGAGCGGACGATGGGCGAAGGCACGGCGTCAGTCGAGGCGCTCTGCCGCATCGCCGCCGATCGCGGTCTGCCGGTGGACATGCATTGCGATGAAACCGACGATCCGCTCTCGCGCCACATCGAGATGCTGGCCGCGCAAACCATCCGCTTCGGCCTGCAGGGACGTGTCGCCGGCTCGCATCTGACCTCGATGCATTCGATGGACAATTACTATGTTTCCAAGCTCATCCCGCTGATGGCGGAAGCGGAGATCAACGTGATCCCCAATCCGCTGATCAACATCATGCTGCAGGGCCGGCACGATACCTATCCGAAACGCCGCGGCATGACCCGGGTCCGCGAGCTGATGGATGCCGGGCTGAATGTCTCCTTCGGGCATGATTGCGTCATGGATCCGTGGTATTCGATGGGATCGGGCGACATGCTGGAGGTCGGCCACATGGCGATCCATGTCGCGCAGATGGCCGGTATTGACGACAAGAAGAGGATCTTCGACGCGCTGACCGTCAATTCGGCCAGGACGATGGGGATTGCCGCCTATGGCCTGGAGAAGGGATGCAATGCCGACCTCGTCATCCTCCAGGCAAGCGACGCGCTGGAGGCGTTGCGGCTGAAGCCGAACCGGCTGGCGGTAATCCGCCGCGGCAAGGTCATCGCCCGCTCGGCGCCGCGTATCGGCGAGCTTTTCCTGGACGGGCGCCCGACGCGGATCGACGGCGGTCGGGATTACGTGCCTCATTATTGAGAGGCGGCGGAGGCTTGCCGGCGTACGGGAGCGGCTTTGGATCGGAGTCAGCAATATGGGGCAGCAAAGCTGCGACCCGCCAGACTGCTGACAAAGGGCGGCCAACTCCTCTTTCGTCCTGCTCGGGCTTGTCCCGAGTATCTACAGCCGGCTCAGCAGGTCCTCGGCACAAGGCCGAGGATGGCGCCGAGTGAAGAACGAGGCTTTCAACAAACTGAGGGGTCGCGAAGCCGCAGCCCCCTTCAATCCGTCTTATTCAGAGGCCTATTTCTTCGAAGCCTCATAGAGCGCCCTGGTGTCGGCGTTCATCGGATAGAGGCCGGGCAGCGGCACGCCTTCATCGATCCTGGTCATGATCCAGGCTTCCATGCGCTCCTGTTCCGGCGCTTCATCGAGCACGGTGTCGAGCAGATCGGCTGGAATCAGCACCGCGCCGTCCTGGTCGACGACGATGATGTCATCGGGGAAGACCGCGACGCCGCCACAGCCGATCGGCTGCTGCCAGGCGACGAATGTGAGGCCGGCGACCGAAGGGGGTGCTGCGACGCCGCGGCACCAGACCGGCAGGTGGCTGTCGAGCACACCGGCGACGTCGCGCATGACGCCGTCGGTGACGAGGGCCGCGACACCGCGCTTCTGCATGCGGGCGCAGAGGATATCGCCGAAAATGCCGGCATCGGTGACACCCATCGCATCGACGACCGCAACGCAACCTTCAGGCATCGCCTCGATTGCGGCACGTGTCGAGATCGGCGAGGCCCAGGAGGCGGGTGTCGCCAGATCTTCACGGGCTGGAACGAAACGCAGGGTAAAGGCCGGGCCGACGATGCGCGGCTGGCCGGGCTTCAACGGAACGGCGCCGCGAATCCAGACGTTCCGCAGTCCCTTCTTCAGAAGAACGGTCGTCAGGGTCGCCGTCGAGACGGTGTTGAGGGTTGCTATCGCTTGAGCGTCGAGGGCCATGGTATCGTTTCCAATCGGGTTTCGTTCAGATGCTCTGGATCATGCCGCCGTCGACGCGGATCACCGATCCGGTGAGATAGGAGGCGGGTTCGCTCGCCAGGAAGGCGACGACATTGCCGTATTCTTCCGGCCGGCCATAACGGCCGAGCGGAATGCCGCCGGTACTTTCAGCGATGACGTCATCGATGGATCGGTTTTCGCGCTTGGCCTTCTGCTCATCGAGGAAGGTGATGCGGCCGGTGGCAATGCGGCCCGGCAGGACGATGTTGACGGTGATGCCGTCGCGGCCAATCTCGCGCGCCAAGGTTTTCGACCATCCCACCAGCGACAGGCGCAGTGCGTTCGAGATGCCGAGATTGGGGATCGGCGCGACCACGCCCGACGAGGTCGAGGTGACAATGCGCCCCCATTTGCGCGCCCGCATCCCAGGCAGGACACGATCGGCTATCGAGATGACGGAGAGCACCATGCTCTGGAAATACCGGTTCCAGATATCAGCGTCCTGGCCGGAGGCCGTGGTCGGCGGCGGGCCCCCGGTATTGTTGATGAGGATATCGACCGGTCCGAAGCCACGTTCGATTGCTGTGACATGCGCATCGATCGAGGCGAGATCGGCAAGGTCCCATTGCAACGCCAGCGCCTTGCCGCCTTCGGATTCGATCGCGGCTGCGGTCATTTGCGCGGCGGCGAGATCGATATCCGCAGCGGCAATTCTGGCACCTTCGCGCGCAAGCCTGGCGGCGATCGCACTGCCCAGTCCGCCGCCGGCGCCAAGCACCAGAGCCGTCTTGTCCGTGAGGCCCAATTCCATTTCGCTCGTCTCCGCATATGGTCGAGCCATCTTTCGGAGCATCGGACTGTAAATAAAATATCGCTTTAGCTTCGTTCAGGAGATAGAAAAACTATCGATGGACACGCGTTTTCTCGAAACTTTCATTGTCGTTGCCGAGCGGCACTCGCTGGCGCAGGCCGCCCAGCGGCTGAACCTGACGCCGGCCGCCGTCGCCCAGCGCATCCGTGCGTTGGAGGCCGAATTGGGGGTGCGGCTGCTGGTGCGCTCCGGCCGCGTCATGCGGCCGACCGAGGCGGGTTTTGCCATTCTCGAACGCTGCAGGGACCTGGTGCGCGATACACGCGACCTGAAGGCGATGGCCGGTACCGCGACGATCTCGGGCGAGATGCGGCTCGGCGCGATCAACACGGCTCTGACGGGCCTTGTTCCCGACATTCTCCACCGCCTTGCCCAGGATTTTCCGCTGATCGAGATCTTCATCCGGCCGGGCGCTTCGATGGATCTCTATACCGAGGTTCTGAACGGCGCGCTGGATGCGGCCTTCATCATCGAACCGCGATTTCCGATGCAGAAGACGCTGACCTTCAATACGCTGCGCCAGGAACCCCTCGTGCTGATCGCGCCGCGAGGCTTCCAGGGGGCCGATCCGCTCAAGCTGCTGAGGACCGAACCCTTCATCCGCTACGATCGCAACCAATGGGGCGGCCATATAGCCGACGAATATCTGCGCGAGATCGGCATTCGCCCAATCGAGCGTTACGAACTCGACGCGCTCGAGGCGATCGCGGTGATAGTCAATCGCGGTCTCGGGATTTCGATCGTGCCGGATTGGGCGCCGCCGTGGCCGGCTGGGCTCGATATCGTCAAGCTGCCCCTGCCGCGTGCGTCGGCCATGCGCACGGTCGGCATCGTCGCGACGCGTTCGTCGCCGCGGGCAAACCTCATCGCCGCACTTCTGCAAACCAGCCGCGCGGCGATGGAGGCCTGATGGCTCAGGCGATCTTCTGACGGACCGGCAGCTTCCAGCCGGGCCGGACGAAGTGGCAGGTGTAGCCGTTCGGGATGCGCTCCAGATAGTCCTGGTGTTCGGGCTCGGCCTCCCAGAAATCGCTCACCGGCACGACTTCGGTGACGACCTTGCCGGGCCACAGGCCCGATGCGTCGACATCGGCGATGGTATCCTTGGCGACACGCTCCTGCTCGGGGCTGGTATAGAAGATCGCCGAGCGATAGCTCGTGCCGACGTCGTTGCCCTGGCGGTTGCGCGTGCTCGGATCGTGGATCTGGAAGAAGAATTCGAGGATGTCGCGATAGCTGGTCTTGGCCGGATCGAAGATGATCTCGATGGCTTCGGCATGGGTCCCGTGGTTGCGGTAGGTCGCATTCGGCACGTCGCCGCCGGTATAGCCGACGCGGGTCGAAATCACACCGTTCAATCGGCGGACCAGGTCCTGCATGCCCCAGAAGCAGCCGCCGGCGAGCACTGCACGTTCTTCGGTCATTGGATGTCTCCTTGTTTGCCCAGAGATAGTATCTCGCGCCGCCGATTTCCATACGGCGCAATGAGACGCGGCCTTGCCATCGTCCCCAAGGGAAGATGAGGTCGGGGCTCCGTGGGCATTTCTACAATAATACCCGCTAAGGGAATTGAAGTTGTTTGGATTGAAGCGGTTCGCGCGGATCAGCCTGAGATAGTCGTCGATGGGCGCGATATAGGCCCATGGAAGCGGTGCGACCTGAGAAAGCAACTCGTCCGGAATAACGATACCCTGGCCTCGGACGCCGTTCGCCGTATTTCGCATCGTATTCGAGGCTGGCTTCGCCGCCCAGACGGCGGCGAAAGGATGGGCCTGCTGCGCATCGACCAGATTCTGAACATGATTGCCGGCGGCAACCGGAGAAGGGAATCTGCGCTCTCAAGCCAGCATCGACTGCTGGGCGGAGATACCTGCCGTCGCGCCCTGCGATATTGCCGTGGTGACCGAGTTCATGGCTGGGTTTGCGAGGTCGCCGGCAGCGTAGATGCCCGGCATGCTGGTTTCGCGGCGCTCGTCGACTTTGAGGGCGATGCCGAAGGGCGTATTGACCGTGGCGAGGCCCAGTGATTCATGCAGGCTTGCGGACGGTTTGTTGCGAGGATGCGCGAACAGGATGTCGACCCCGGCATTGCGGCCGCTCTCGAGATTAACGGTGGTGATATGGCCCCGGTGATGGGAGATTTCAGCGATCCGGCCATCAACGACAGGTATGTTGCGGCGCGCCAGATCGGCGCGGATATCGGGTGCAATGTCGTGACCATCGGCGAAGACCGTCAACGTGTCGGTCCAGTGCTGGTACAGCCTGACATAAGTGTGCGACTGCGGGCCGGACCAGACGAGGCCCCAATGCTGGTCGGCGACTTCAAAGCCATCGCAATAGGGGCAGGGCACGATGGACGTGCCCCAGCTTTCGGCAAAGCCCGGAACATCAGGCATCTGGTCGGCGACGCCATAGCTCAGGATCACGCGGCGCGCCCCAAGGCTTTCGCCATCGCCAGTGAGAACGGAGAAATTGTCGATGGCGCCGGAGATGCTGTCGGCTCGGGCATTGAGCAGCTTGACCGTGGGATAACGCGTCAGTTGCTGCCGCGCCTCGGCCAGAATATCAAGCGGCGGCTTGTGATCGTGGCCGAGCAGACCATGCGAGTGGCCGGCGAAACGATTGCGCGGCAGGCCGGTATCGAGAACGGTGGCCTTGCGGCGGGCACGGCCGAGTTGCAGCGCGGCGGCGAGACCGGCAAAGCTGCCGCCGATGATGATGACGTCATCCATGGTGATAAGCTCCGTGTTTTTGATGGAGGGGGTGGGCTGGGGCTGGGGGCAATTCGTCCAGCGATACGCAATCGAGACGGGCAGCGCGCAGGGCTTCGGCATCGGCGAGAAAGTCGCCCATCACTGTTTTGGCCGTCGGCACAATGCCGCATTCGATATCGCCGGGCGGCCAGGGGAAACTTGATTCGCAGGACAGGATAAAATCCACTCTTTGACTTGCATGTTTTTGATACTGTGTGGTATCGTAAAACATGAATAACGATACTGTCAAGGATCCTAATGGTCGTGACCGAAAATAGTCGAGGTCGGCGCGGCCGGCCGGCCAACGAGGCGCTTGGCCAAACGATAGTCGACGCAGCATACGAACTCTTTGTGGAATTGGGTTTTCAAGCGACGACCTTGGACAAGGTCACCCAGCGAGCGAAGATATCCAAGCTCAGCATCTATCGGCACTTCGAGAGCAAGGAGGCGCTGTTCAGCGCGGCCATCGCGGACCGCTGCCATCAGTTTGCACCACAGGCCCTTTTTGAAGGCGTCGACGGTTCGGCCGAAGAGCAGCTCATGGCGGTGGGATCATCCCTGCTTCGCACGCTGTTGAGCCCGGACGTCCGCAGTGTCGAAGCCATGGTCATGGCCGACAAAACGAATCAAAAGTCGTTAAGCAAGCTCTATTACGAAGCCGGCCCCGCCCATGTCATCGCCCAGATCGAGGCCCTATTGCGTCAGTTGCACGCGAAGGCGGTTCTGCACGTGCCCGATCCTCTCCAGTCCGCCCGCTTGTTTGGCGCGCTTTTCAAAGGATCCGATCTCCTGATTACTGCACGCTTCGATCAGGCGAGAGCAGAGGACGACAACGAAATCGAATCCTATTGCCGGTCGGCCGTCGCCATGTTCATCGCCGCGCACGGTGGCAGCGACCACGCGGGCGGATAACCTCGTTAAGAACGGATCAGAACAGGATATGGCAGAGAAAAATGTTTATCAGGTCGCCGACTGGAATGGCCAAAGCGGGGAGCGCTGGGTCGCTTACCAAGCCCGGCTCGATGCCATGCTGGCGGTGTTCGGCAAGGCCGCGATCGAAGCCGCCGCGCCCGCGACAAGCGAGCGCGTGCTGGACGTCGGTTGCGGCGCGGGGGCGTCGAGTCTGGATCTGGCCGCCCGCGTCGGTGCGGGGGGCAAAGTGCTCGGCGTGGACATATCTGAACCGCTGATCGACCGAGCGCGCGCGTTAGCGCCGCAGGACACGCCGGTCCTGTTCCAGGTGGCAGACGCCAGCAGTACCGAGTTGCCCGAGGGCGCGTTCGACATCCTGTTCTCGCGCTTCGGGGTGATGTTCTTTGACGATCCGACAGGGGCGTTCGCTCATATGCGCCGTGCGCTCAAGCCGGGCGCGCGGGTCGCTTTCGTCTGCTGGCGCGGCATGGCCGAGAACGATTGGGTGCGCTTGCCGATGGGCGCGATCAAGGGCATCCTCCCGCCGACCGCGCCGCCCGATCCCGAAGCGCCCGGCCCGTTCTCGTTCGGCGATCGCGGGCGGGTGGCGCGTATCCTGACGGCGGCCGGCTTCACCGATATCGCTATCGCGCCATTCGATGCCTCCATCCCGTTCGGCGAGGGTGGGACGCGGGACGCGGCGATCGACGACGCGGTGGAGATGACACTCGAGGTCGGCCCGCTGTCGCGCGCGCTCGCTGATCAGCCCGACGACATCCGCGCCCGCGCCTCGGCCGCGGTTCGTGCCGCCTTCGCGGGCTGCCCCGGTGAGCGGTCGGTTATGATCGACGGCGCGGCGTGGATCGTCACGGCGCGCAATCCGGCGAGCTGACTGGGATTGACAGGGGGAGACGCCCCTTCTGGCTCGGCGTTGGCCGTGGCGCGATCGACCCCGCGCCGCTTGCGGCCGGAACGCAGAGGAGGCAGGGCGGCGGGCTTGTGTCCCAGGTCGCACCGCTGCCATTGGTTTATATCGCGCTCATCGGCGACTACCTCTGGAACGAAATTGACCGCCCCCTCGAACGATTCAGGCCAATCCGCGCTAACCACTTCAATCAGGCTTTGATACGGAAGCCTTCCTTGAGCCAGGGGTGCAGCACCTTGCTGGCGGCAAGGATATCGCCCTTCCCGTCGACGGTGGCGCCGGAAAAACGGGTGACGATGCCGCCCGCCTCCTCGACCATCAGCGCCGAGGCGCCGAAATCATGGATCGAAAGCCCGTCCTCGAAGAAACCATCCAGCCGGCCGCAGGCGACATAGGCGATAGACAGCGCTGCCGAGCCGAGGCGGCGCACACCCGCAGTGTTTGCCATCAGCCGCTTGATGGCGTCGAAATAGGTCTCTTCCGCCACCGCCTTGAGCTGGCCGGGGATCGGCAGGCCGGCGCCGATGAGCACGTTCTCGATGTCGCCGACATCGGCGCAGCGGATGCGCTCGCCGTCGAGATAGGCGCCGCCGCCGCGCTCGGCGCTGAACAGCTCGTCCTGCATGGCGTCATAGACGACGCCGGCGACCAGCCGGCCGCCCTCGGCGATCGCGATCGTCATGCCGAAATGCGGGAGGCCCCAGGCGTAGTTGGTGGTGCCGTCGATCGGGTCGATATAGATGATCGGCGTGTCCGGTCCGGCCGTGCGGTTGCCGACGGCTTCCTCGCCCTGGATGGCGTAATCCGGGAAGGCCTTGATCATCTCGTCGACGATGATCCGTTCGACCGCGACATCGATCTCGGTTTGATAATCGCGCGGCGCCTTGGCCAGCATTTCCTGAGAGGTTCGCCGCCGCAGCGAGCTGCGGGCAGTTTCGCCGGCCTTGACGAGCGTTTCGGCAAGCACGACGAGGCGAGGCGATGCGGTCGGCGAAAGACGCACTGAAATCGGGGAGGATGTCATGAGAAGATCCGGATGCTGCAGATGTGACGGAGTGACTCGTGCGAAACCATTCCCTTCGCAGGTTTTATGAAGCCGCCTGCCGTCGCTGTCCACCGGTTGTCATATCAGGCGATCCGTCGACGCATCGAAGAGATGGACCTGTGCCGGGTCGATCGAGAGTCCGATCCTGTCTCCTGCCTTGACCCTGTCGCGGCGGGTCTCGACGATCGTCAGTTCCGGCTGCGTCTCGGCGACGATGAAGGTCGACGAGCCGGTGGATTCGACGAAGGCGATCGGGACGTCGAAGCTGCCATGCCCGGGAGCGACAACCTCGATGTGTTCAGGCCGGACACCCGCGATGAGCTTCCGTCCAGGCTCGATCGCGCGGTTGATCGCAAGTGTCTGCTTCACGGCGCCGAAATCCAGGATCAGGCTCTTGCCGTCTTCCGCGACGATCGCCGGAATAAAATTCATCGCAGGCGAGCCGATGAAGCCCGCCACGAACCGGTTCGCCGGCCGGTCGTAGAGATCGAGCGGCGCGCCCTGCTGCTCGATGATGCCGTCGCGCATCACCACCACATGGTCGGCCATCGTCATCGCTTCGACCTGATCGTGCGTGACGTAGACGAAAGTCGCGTTCAGCCGGTCGTGCAGCGACCGGATTTCCTTGCGCATATGGACGCGCAGCGCCGCATCGAGGTTGGAGAGCGGCTCGTCGAACAGAAAGGCCTTGGGATGGCGGATGATGGCGCGGCTCATGGCGACGCGCTGGCGCTGGCCACCGGACAGTTCGCGCGGGTAGCGCTTTAGGAGATGCGAAAGACCTGTGGTCGCCGCCACCTCCTCGGCCGCCTTCTTGGCTTCCGCCTTGGCGATGCCGCGGATGCGCAGGCTGTAGGTCAGGTTCTCCTCGACCGTCATGTGCGGATAGAGCGCATAGGACTGGAAGACCATGGCGACGTCGCGCTTGCGCGGCGGCACGCCATTCATCAGCTCGCCGGCGATCCTGAGATCGCCGGTCGAGATGCTTTCGAGGCCGGCAAGCGAGCGCAGCAGCGTGGACTTGCCGCAGCCCGACGGGCCGACGAGCGCGACGAAAGTACCCTTGGCGATCGACAGGTCGATGTTCTTCAGGGCGTGGAAGGCGCCGTAATATTTATTGACGCCTCTGAGCTCGATCTGTGTGGTCATTTGAGGGCTCCAGAGGTGAGGCCGGATACGATGCGGCGCTGCAAGAGAACGAAGATGGCGAGGATCGGCGTCACATACATCGTGGCGTAGGCCATGATGTTGTTCCACTCGTTGGTGTTCGGCCCCATGAAGGAATTGAGACCGACGCTCGCCGGCTGAAGGTCGACTGCCTGGATCATCGACTTCGAATAGACGAATTCGCCGAAGGCCTGCATGAAGATCAGGATGGCGCTGACGAGGATACCGTTGCGGGCAAGCGGCAGCACGATGTTGAAGAAGGCGCCGACGCGCGAATTGCCGTCGACGAGGGCCGCCTCCTCCAGTTCCTGGGGAACGCTCATGAAGGTGGCGCGCACCAGGATGACGAAGAAGGGCATGCTCTTGGCCGCGACCGCAATGATGACGGCGAGCCGTGGCGTGGACAGCATGCCGATCTGCGAGAAGCCGACGAAGATCGGCGTGATCATCAGCGATGCCGGCAGGACCTGCAGCATCAGGATCAGGAACAGGCCGATATCCACCCAGACATTGCGGTATCTGGCCAGCACATAGGCGCAGCCGACGCCGAGCACGGTGATCAGCGCCATGGAGCCGAGAGCGATGACCAGCGAATTCCAGAGGTAGCGGCCCATGTCGCGGCTTTCCCAGACATAGGTGTAGGTGCCCCATTGGGGTGCTGCCGGCCAGAAGCTCGGCGGCGTGGCGAACATCTCCGAGCCGCTTTTCAGTGCGGTGATGTACATCCAATAGAGCGGGAAGAGATAGATCGCCGCCATGACGATCGATATTGCCAGCATCAGCCGGTCGCGATTGGTCGTCGTCATCCGCGCACCTCGTGCCGTGTGGACCTGACATAGACGACGGAGGCGAACATCACGAAGACGATCATGATGACGGAGATCGTCGCGCCCTTGGCGAAATCATATTGGCGGAAGGAAAGGTCCCAGGCCCAATATTGGGTGACGTTCGATGAATTGTTCGGCCCGCCCGAGGTGATGGCGGCGAAGAGATCGAACTGCTGCAGGGTGAAGATCAGGCCGAGCGCGATGATGGCGCCGATCGTCGAGCGCATCATCGGCAGCGTGATCGTCCAGAAGCGCTGCCAGACATTGGCGCCGTCGAGTTCGGCCGCTTCGTAGAGATCGGCGGGAATGCCGGCGAGGCCAACGGACAGCAGGATCATGTTGAACGAGGTGCCGAGCCAGATATTGGCGATGATCACGGCATAAAGCGAATAATGCGGATCGGAGCGCCAGAAGATATTGCCGGAGATGATGCCGCTTTCCCTGAGGATAAAATTCAGGACGCCGAAATCGCCTGAGAGAATCCAGTTCCAGATGGCGCCGACGACGAGGCCGGGCATCACCCAGGAGACGAGGAACAGGCCGCGCATCCAGGAGGCGCCGGGAAAATTGACCCAGAAGAACAGCGCCAGGCCGAAACCGATCAGGAACTGGCCGGCGATCGAGCCGGTGACGAAGATGACGGTGTTCACGAGGATCGGCAGCGTTTCCGGCTGCGCGAAGAGGTCGGTATAATTCTTGAAGCCGACAAAAGGACGCGAAAAGGTTCCGAGGCTGAACATGTCGACCTCCTGGAAACTCATCACCACATTGTAGATGAGCGGCAGACCCGCCATCAGGAACAGAAAGCCGAGCGGGAAAGCGACGAGCACGATATCGAAACCGCGGCCGTCCCTGACGCTCATCAGGATCCTCTTCATGCGTCCTCCGATGCTCCGATCGGGGCCGCCTGGCGCATGACGCGGAAGACGGCCCCTGCCGGGAGGAAATGGTTGATGGTCGTTGCGCCATCGGTGGGTAGTTCTCCCCAGTGGGGAGAAGGTGGCCCGAAGGGTCGGAGGGGGCGACAGGCTCGGCGTCTGCTGTTCTTCACTTGCGTTCAGAACGCTCGTCGCTTCGCTCCTCACCCCCTCATCTGCCCGTTGGGCATCTTCTCCCCGCTGGGGAGAAGGGGGAGCAAGTGGCACCCCCAGCCCTGCGCTTCCGCTTCGGGCGTTCGTCGCTGCAATCGATTGACTGGATCGATTGCTTCGGCTGCGCCGAACCGCTCCTCACCCAAGCACAGCCTTGATCTTATCCGCGGCTTGGTCGAGCGCGTCCTTCGGGCTCATCTGGCCGGTCAGCGCCGCCTGGATGGCATCCTGGATCGCCTTGGAGATCTTCGGCCATTGCGGGTGGGGGCCGCGCGGCTTGGCGTATTTCAGCTGTTCGAGGAAGACCTTGAGGGCGGCGTCCTTCAGCGGCTGGCCGGTCTCGGGAATGGTGATGTCGGAACGGGCCGGAAGCTGGCCGAAGTTCTTGAACATCTTGTCGTCCTGCGAGGCGAAATATTCGAGCGCCTTGAAGGCTTCGGCCGGATGTTTGCTGCTGGCGAAGATCGCCCAGTTGAAGTCGCCCATGGCCGAGGAGCGTTCGGCCCCTTCCTTGGGAACCGGAAGCAGGGTGACGCCCCAGTCGAATTTCGCTTCCTGGGTCATGCGGTCGAGCTCCCAGGGACCGGAGATCGCCATGGCCGCATTGCCGGAGTTGAAGGTGCCGGTGGAATCCCACTGGCCGCGCGTCAGCGTATCGGGAGACGCGAGCTTCTCGTCCATGATCGTCTTCCAGATCCCGAGCGCCTTCACCGCGCCGTCGGCATTGATGTGCTCATAGCTGCCGCCGCCCATCTGCGCCCAGGGAAGGAACTGGAAGGTGCCCTCCTCGTTGGCCTTGGCCGAGAAAGCGAGGCCGTAGACGTTCTTGGCGGGGTCGGTCAGCTTGCGCGCGTCCTCGACCAGTTCGTCCCAGGTCTGCGGCGGCTTCGCCGGATCGAGGCCCTTCGCCTTGAACATGTCCTTGTTGTAGTAGAGCGCGATCGTGTTCGTCGCCTTCGGCACGCCGTAATATTTGCCGTCCCATTCGACCGATTTCAGCGGGCCGGGGAAATAATTATCCGGCTTGATCACGCTCGACTTGGCGATCATGTCGGTGAGGTCGAGGAAGGCGCCGCGCGACGAGAACATCGCATGCTCCGGATTGTCGACGGCAATGATATCGGGCGCCTGGCCGGTGGCGTAGGCGCGCATGGCCTCGGTGACGACATCGTCGAACTGGATCAGTCGATATTCGATCTTGATGCCGTTATTCTGGGCGTTGAATTCCTTGACGAGGTTCGGCGCCGGCTGGGTGTCCTTATCCAGCGACCAGAGCGTCAGCGTGACGTCCTCGGCCTTGGCCGAAAGGCCGAAGAGTGAAACGCCTGCAAGCGCCAGAGCGCCGAGAATTGCATATTTGCGGATAGCCATGGTTCTCCTCCTTTGTGGTTATCCCCGTGTCCGGCAATTCCTCCTTGCCGGAAACGATATCATCAGACCGGATCGACAACGAATTCGCCGCCCCGGGCATGCTTGAGGTGGTTCAGCGCATAGACCTGGCCGGTCATTTCGAGTTCGTCGCGATAAACCGGGTCGTGCCAGCCTTCGATGTCGATCGAGCCGGACCAGCCGGCAAGGCGCAGCTCGGAAATGATGTCGGTCCAGTTGCTGTCGCCGAAACCCGGCGTGCGCATGAAGACGAATTTCTCCTTGCCGAAGATGCCGTGCTCCTTGATGACCTCCCAGCGGATGGTCGCGTCCTTGCCGTGGACGTGGAAGAATTTGTGCGCCCATTTGCGGATCTGCGGCATGGGGTCGATCAGATAAACCATCTGATGGCACGGTTCCCATTCCAGCCCGATATGATCATCCGGCGTCTCGTTGAAGATCAGCTCCCAGGCGTCCGGATTATGGGCGATGTTCCAGTCACCGCTTTGCCAGTTGCCGTCCATGGCGCAATTCTCGAAGGCGATCCTGATGCCCTTGTCGGCGGCACGCTTGGCAAGCTCGCTCCAGACGTGCTTGTAGCGGGGTAAACTGTCGGTCAGCGGTTTGCCGCGGATGCGGCCGGTGAAGCCGGCGACGCAGGTCGCACCGAAATGATGGGCATTGTCGATGCAGTCCTTCCAGCCCTGCAGCGTTTCCAGGTCGATGGCGCTCTCTTCCAGCGGATTGCCGAACATGCCGAGCGTCGAGATGGTGATGTCGCGGTCGCCGATCGCCTCGAGGCAGCGCTTGCCGAGTTCGGCGAGGTTCTGCCCCTTGGTGGTCTGCCAGAAGAAGGGTTCGAAGCTTTCGAAGCCCATGTCGGCAATCGCGCCGATGCGCGTGGCGGCATCGCCCTTGTTGCCGCTGACCATGGTGCCGATGCGAATGGATTTTGCAGGGTTGCTCACGTCACGCTTCCTATGCTGAAATTTCGATGCGCTTGCCGGTCTTGGCGCTTTCAATGGCGCCGAAGACCATGGCGAGGCTTCTGATATTGTCGGAATTAACCGTTTCAGGCTGCTTGCCGGTGCGGATCGCCGCGATGAAATCGGCAATGACGCTGGCATGGCCGTGGGTTTCCGCGTCGTGCTCCGGACCGGGAACGTTTACGGCGGCCGAGCCGCGCAACAGGCCCGGCTCCTCGCCGGCGACGGTCGCCTTGAAATTCTCCTCACCGTCCCAGGTGAGCATGCCCTTCGAGCCGACGAGACGCCACTGGCTTTCCCAACTGGTGCGCTCGCCTTCGGCGCACCAGGAGCCGCGATAGGTGAAGACGATATCGCCGGAAAATTCGAAGATGGCATTGGCCGAAGCGCCGTGCCGATACCATGACCCCTTCGGATTGCGCTCGACGCAATAGACGGCGAGCGGTTTCCGGTCGGCGACGTAACGGGCGGCATCGAAGGTGTGGATCGCCATGTCGAGCAGTAGGACATTGTCCATTTCTTCACGGAAGCCGCCGAAATGCGGCGCGAGGAAAAAGTCGCAATGGATGCCGGTGAGTTCGCCGATCGCGCCGCTGCCGACGAAACGGCGCAGGCGCCGGATGCCCGAGATGAAACGGCGGTTCTGAATGACGGCGTGGATGCGGCCGCTTTCAGCGGCGAGATCGATCAGAGCGGCCCCTTCGGCAAGCGAGGCGGCCATCGGCTTTTCGCTGAGCACATGGCAGCCGGCCTTCAGCGCCGTCGAAACGACATCGTAACGGGCGGCCGGAATGACAATGTCGAAGACCAGATCGGCCTTGGTGGCCGCGATGACCTCGGAGAGATCCGAACCGATGACGGCGTCGTTAAGGCCGAACTCCCCGGCGAGCTGTTCCGCCGTCTCGCGATTGAGGTCGACGAGGCCGACAATGGTGATGGAGTCGGCGAGATCAGGGTTGGACGCGATGGCCCGCAACCAACCTTTGGACATAGCTCCGCACCCGCACAGAATGGCACTGAATTTCACGATTTCCTCCAGGGAATGGCGCCAACTCTCCTCGTGACACGCACTCCGTAAACGTTTACGAATGTTGGCGGAAACATTTTGCGATGTCAAGAGACGCCAAATGCGAAATTATGCATGGGAAGGAAACGCAGCCGATGAAAGGGATTCGCCAGCTTGCCGAACACCTGGATATTTCGATCGGTACGGTTTCCCGGGCGCTGAACGGCAAGCCCGATGTCAACGAGCAAACGCGGCGGCGCGTGCTGGCGGCGGCCGAGGAGTTGGGCTACGTCGCCAACCAGTCGGGCCGGAGCCTGAGGCAGGGAGAGACGAAGGTCATCGGGCTGATGATCGAGTCCAGCGCGGAGGCGGTCGAAAATGCCGACAACTTCTTTCTCGGCGTCACCAGCGGGTTGCAGAGCGTCTTTGCCCGCCACAAGCTCGACCTGATCATGCTGCCCTGCCCGAGCGACGAGGATCCGCACGAATATCTGAAGAGGATCGTGGCGCGCCGGATCGTCGATGCGATGATCATCTCGAATATGCAGCGTATCGACCGGCGCATCGATCTTCTGTCGCGGGCAAAGATCCCCTTCGTTGCGGTTGGCCGCAGCCTTTCCCCCGGCAATTTCCCCTGGATCGATCTCGATTTCGAAGGCGTGGCCGAGCGTGCCGTTGAACGGCTGGTCGCGCGCGGCCACCGCCGGATCGCGATCACGGCGCCGTCGAGCGAGGTCAACCTCGGCTATGTCTTTCTCGAGAGCTATCGCGGCGCGCTCGCGCGGCACGGTATCGCCTTCGATCCGTCACTCGTCATCCGCGTCAAATCGAGCGAACAGGGCGGCTATCAGGCGGCGCATGAACTGCTTCTGCTCGAGGAGCGGCCGACGGCGGTGATCCTGATCTACGAACTGATGGCGATCGGCCTCTACCGCCGCCTGATGGAATCGGGCGTCTTGCCCGGGCGGGACCTTGCCGTGATCGGCTTCCGCGATGCCCCGCGCGCACGGTTCCTAAACCCTTCGCTCAGTTGCTTCCGTATCTCGCTCTATGATCTCGGCGTCGCGCTCGGCCAGACGCTTCTCGCCCATGTGCCGGCCTATCGCGCGTTCTATCCTGATGGCGCACGAAACATCATCTGGCCGCTTGAGTTGATACCGGGGGAAAGCGACGCCTTTCACGTTGGGGCCATGGTTTGAGCGCTGCCGGCTTGCCTCCAGGGAACCATCCCCTCCCCTCCTCGACCGGCGACCACTGGAACGGCAACTTCGGCGATTAATCGAAGTGGTGCTTGGCAAAGTGTTTAGACGGTAGTAAACTTTACCACTATCAGATCCAGGATGTGAGAAATGCCGAATGTCGAGAAAGTAAGCGTGGCCGTTACCACGCATCAGGCGGCCCTGCTTCGCGACGCGGTCAAGACTGGCGCCTATGCCACCACAAGCGAAATCGTGCGCGAAGCAGTTCGCGACTGGGAGGCCAAATGGGAAGCCCGCCAGGCTGATGCTAAACGCTTGCGGGAACTTTGGGACGAAGGCAAGGCTAGCGGCGACCCTGTGCGGGTCGATTTCGACAGGCTTCGCGAGGAGGCTCGTCAGGAACTAAGTGCTGCCCTGAACAATGCCCGTTGATCTCGTTTGGTTGCCCCAGGCCCTGGCCGACATTCGTGACATGTATGTTCAGGTCGGTCTGGAACAGCCGCAGGCAGCCGAGCGGCTTTTCGATAGCTTCGAGCGGAAGGCGAAGCTGTTGATCGAACAGCCGCGTATTGGCAGGCGCCGACCGGAAATCCGGCCGGGCGCGCGCATGTTGGTCGAAGCGCCGTTTGTTATGCTCTATGAGACCGTTCCGGACACGGACGAAGGACCGGTCCAAACCGTCAATATCGTGCGCGTCCTTCATGGCAGGCGTGATCTCGCATCGCTCGATTAAGCTGGCGCGCGACGCGGGAGCATCGGACGCTTCTCAAACACCTCAATCTTCTCCATTTGCAGAATTTTCGAAGGCGGGAATTTCATCGTCCCTCGGGCGTCGCTGCGCGGAGGTTGAACCAAAACCCTAACCGCGGTGGTCGGAGGCCGATAAGCAAACACTTTTTATTTTCCATCACATCTATAGAATTTGTACTCTTATCTCGGCGCTCGATTTCTTTCACCGATAGGACCGTCAGAATTGGAGACATCGATGAATACCGTGCTGAGGCAAGCAGATCAGATCCGGCCGGTGGCCGACCGTATCGGCAGCGATGAGGAGGCGGTTGAAACCGCCCGAAGGCTGGCGGCGCAATTTGCCGCGCGCGCTCCCGAGCGCGACGCCGATCGGATCCTGCCTTTTGCCGAGCTCGACCTGCTCGCTCAGTCGGGCCTGCTGGCGATCACCGTGCCGGCGCAATATGGCGGGCTCGACGTTTCGAACGCGGTGCTTGCCGAAATCACCGCGATCCTGTCGCAGGCGGACGGTTCGATCGGCCAGATCCCGCAGAACCATTTCTATATTCTCGAGGCGCTCCGCACCGACGGTAGCGAGGAGCAGCAGCGCTACTTCTTCAGTCGAGTGCTTGCCGGCGACCGTTTCGGCAATGCGCTTTCCGAGCGCGGCACCAAGACGGTAGGCCATTACAACACGCGCATCACCCGCGACGGCCCGGGCTACCGGATCAACGGGCGCAAGTTCTATTCCACAGGCGTGCTCTTCGCCGACTGGATCACTGTCTTCGCCCTCGATGCGGAGGAGCGGCTGACCATGGCCTTCGTGCCGAAGGGCACCGAAGGTGTCGAGATCGTCGATGACTGGGACGGTTTCGGCCAGCGCACCACCGGCAGCGGCACGACTGTTCTCGACAATGTCTATGTCAGCGCCGATTCCGTCGTCTTCCATCACAAGGGTTTCGAGCGGCCGACAACGATTGGGTCCGTCGGCCAGATCATCCATGCCGGCATCGATCTCGGCATTGCGCGCGCGGCTTTCGCCGAAACGCTTGATTTCGTCAGGACGAAATCGCGCCCGTGGATGGATAGCGGTCTCGACCGCGCCTCCGACGACCCGCTGACGATCGCCAAGGTCGGCCAGATCGCCATCCGGCTCGAAGCCGCGACCGCCCTTGTCGAGCGTGCCGGCCACAAAGTCGATGCCGCGCAGGTCGAGACGACGGAGCAGAAGGTGATCGAGGCAACGCTTGCGGTCGCCGCCGCCAAGGTGCTGACCACAGAAGTGGCGCTTGAGGCTTCGAACACGCTCTTCGAGCTTGCCGGAACCTCGTCCGTGCAGGTTGGTCTCAATCTCGACCGTCACTGGCGCAATGCCCGCACCCATACGCTGCACGATCCGGTGCGCTGGAAATATCACGTCGTCGGCAATTACCATCTGAACGGTGTGACGCCGCCGAAGAACGGCGCGCTCTGAGTTTTCGCCTCGTTACAAATGAAAATCCCACCGCCGGCGCCGGCGGTGGGATTTTGCTTTTCGGCCGTCGGCGCGCGCCTCAGCTGTAGAGGCTGACCTCCGGTATCCGGTCGTTCAGCACGAATTCACCGACTTCCCTCGCCTTGTAGAAGACCGGATCGTGCAGCGTGTGGGTGCGGACATTGCGCCAGAAGCGGTCGAAGCGGTATTTGTCCGCCGTCGAGCGGGCGCCCGTCAGTTCGAAGACACGCGCGGTGATGTCGAGCGACACATGGGTGGCATGGACCTTGGCGGCATAGGCTTCCGCCGCCGCCTCGCCGCGCTCGCGCGCCGTCACGTCGCGGCCGCGGTCGAGACCGGCTTGCACGGCGGCTGCCGCGCTGTCGGCAAGCGCCGCCGAGGCCTTCAGCGCCGCGGTGAATTCGCCGACGCGTTCGAGGATATAGGGATCGTCGGCTGCCCGCTCGACACCTGACGTAATCCACGGCCGGGTCGTGGTGCGGACATAATCGACGGCCGCCTGCAGCGCGCCTTCGGCGGTGCCGAGATAAAAATTGACGAAGACCAGCTGGATGAACGGCGTGTTGAAGGTCGACAGCACCGGCGACGGCACATCGGCTGCTGCGGGCGCGCCGACGAAATCCTCCTCGTAGACCGGGAAATCGTGGAACTCGACGCTGCCGCTGTCGGAGAGGCGCTGGCCGATATTGTCCCAGTCGTCATTGGCAACGTAGCCCGGGCGATTGGTCGGCACGGCGAAGCCGGCGATCTTGTCGTCGAGCGCCGCATTGGCATTGATGTAGTCGGAAACCCGCGCCGCCGTGGAAAAGGATTTGCGTCCGTTCAGCACATAGCCGTTGCCGCGGCGCGTCAGCACCAGGCCGGGATCGCGGGGATTGACGGCCGCACCCCAATAGAGGTTCTTCGCCACCGTTTCACTGCCCAGCACATGGGCACGCGCCGGATCGAGCGCCCAGTAGATGTACTGGCTGTTGACGAAGTGATAGCCGAGCAACTGGCCGATCGAGCTCTCGCCCCGGGCGAGGATGCGCACCAGCCGCAGCCCGTCGACCCAATCGAGGCCGCCGCCGCCGATTTCTTTGGGATGCAGCGCATTGAGCAGCCCGGCATTCTTCAGCTTGACGATCTCGGCGAGCGGCGGGCGGCCGTCGCGGTCGAGCTCGGCCGCGCGCTGGGAAAGCTCGGCCGAGATGGTCTCGGCACGGGCAAAGAGGTCTTGCCGCGTTGGGTTGCGGCTCGCGGCGAAGATGACATTGGACTGGCTCATGGGCGGAACTCCATTCTTTAAAAGATGATCCGGCGCGAGCCGCACGCTCCCGCCGGAAGGATCGAGTAAAAGAGCCTCAGAACAGCTTGTCGGGAATCCAGCTGGCGGTCGCCGCATCGCTGGTGCTGAAGGCCGGGATTTTCTCAGCCAGATCTTCGATCGTTTTGACGCCAGCCGCGCGCAGGCTCTCCTGGGTCAGCAGCGTCGGCTTCACGGTGATCTGGTGAGGAACCGTCTGGCCGGCGATTTCGAGGGCGGCGGCGCGGATGGAGACTGCGCCGACCACCGCCGGGTTGGTGGCGACGGTCGCAACCCAAGGGCTGCCTTCCTCGGTGATTTCCTGGATATCGGCCGTGGAAACGTCGGCCGAATAGATCTTGAGCTTGCTTGATATGCCGAGGTCGTTGGCGGCGAGCTTCACGCCGCGGGCGAATTCGTCATAGGGGGCGAAGACCACCGAAATATCCGGATTGGCAGTCAGCGCGGCCTTCGCCTGGTCAGCGGTCGAGGTCGCGGTGGTGTCGCTGACATTGCCGAAGCGGGCCTTTTCGACGACGCCGACATTCTCCGATTTGAACTTGTCCCAAACCTCGTTGCGGCGGTCGAGCGGCGCAAAGCCCGCGACATAGACGTAGCCGGCGTTAAAACTCTTGCCGTTGTCCTTCACCACCTGGTCGAGCGCCAGTGAGGCAAGCTCGTGATCGCTCTGCTCCACCTGCGGGATTTTCGGGTTGTTCAGGTTGACGTCGAAGGCCACGACCTTGATGCCCTTGTCGAGCGCCTGCTGCACCACGTCGCCGAGCGATTCCGGCAGGCCGTGGTCGATGACGATGCCGGAGACGCCGAGATTGATCGCCTGCAGAATCTGCTCGCGCTGTTCGGCGGCATCCTGACGTCCGGGGAAAACGCGCAGGTCGATATCCAGAGCCTTGGCCTGGGCCTCCGCGCCCGCCTGATAGGCCTGAAAGAAATCACCGGCCGAGATGTAGCTGATCAGCGCCACCTTGACCCCACCCTTGTCGAAGGGAGCCGGAGCGCCGGAAAGGCCGTCGGCCTGTGCACCCTGAATGAAAATGAACGGAATGACGGCGGCGGACAGTGCGAGCCGTGCGAGGGATTTCATCGTCGCGTTCCTTTTAACAATAAGCGGCGTCGTCTGACAGGCGGCCCCCGCGACGCGTCAAGTTATTAGATATAATCTCTATGTTTTTAGTAGATTAAATGATCCGATTTTGCGGGTTGCGGGAGATTCTTTGTTTCCGGGGCGGTGGCTGCCGGGGAAATGCGTGCCTGGAATTCGACCGTCCGAACGAGGCACACTTCCGAGACAAATGTAGTCCCGGATCTTGTCGATGCCGCTTCTTCACGTTGAAAACATAAGCCGCAGTTTCGGCTCCACGCGGGCGCTTGCCGGCGCCGATCTTGTGATCGCGCGCGGTGAAATCGTGGCGCTGATGGGCGCAAACGGCGCGGGCAAATCGACGCTGGTCAAGATCCTGTCCGGCGTGCTGACGGCCGATGGCGGCACCATCTGTCTCGATGGCCGCCCCTTCGCGCCGCAGAGCCCGGCCGAAGCGGCAAGGGCCGGCGTCGTCACCGTGCATCAGTCGACGGATCTGGTCGGTGCGGCCGGCCTGACCGTCGCCGATGCCCTGCTGCTCAACTGTTTCGCCGACCGCAGCACGCCCTTCTTCGTCTCCCGCGCCGGCATTCGCCGTGCCGCGCAGGCAATGCTCGATGCCACCGGCTTCACCCTGCCGCTCGATCGCGATTTCGGCGAACTAGCCAGCGCCGACCGGCAATTGGTGGCGATCGCTCGCGCCCTTGGCGACCGCGCCGATCTCCTCATTCTCGACGAGCCGACGGCGAGCCTTTCCGGGGAAGAGAGCCGCCGGCTCTTCGATATTCTCTTTAGGCTTCGCAGCCGCGGGCTGGCGATCCTCTATATCTCGCATCGCACCGCCGATCTTGAAGCGATCGCCGACCGCGCGCTGGTGATGCGCGGCGGCCGCGTCGTCGGCACTTTCACCCGGCCGATCGATTTTTCGAGCGCCATCGAGACGATGATCGGCCGCAGGCTCGATGCGGCGCGGCCGCATGCTCGGCCCGCGACCGGCTCTGTGATTTTCGAAATGCGCGATGCCAGTCTGTTGCCGGCGGGCGCGCCTTTCGATCTGTCGCTGCATGAGGGCGAGGTGGTGGCGGTGACCGGCGTGCTCGGCGCCGGCAAGAGCCGGCTGCTCCAGGCGATCTTCGGCGTGACGGCGCTTAAGGGTGGCGCGATGTATCTCGACGGCCGGCCCTACCGGCCGAAAAGTCCGGCCGAAGCGATCGCGGCAGGTGTTGCCATGGCAGCGGAAGACCGTCACCGGTCCTCGTTGATGCCGCCGGCCTGGCCGGGCCATTCGCTGGCGGCGACGATCAGCCTGCCGCATCTTTCCAAATGGTATCCGCATGGTTTTCTTGCCGGCGGCCGCGAACGGCGCGAGGCCGAACAGGCGATCTCCCGTCTCGGCATCAAGGCGGCAAGCCCGCTTGCCTCTGTCTGGTCGCTCTCCGGCGGCAACCAGCAGAAGGCGGTGATCGCCCGCTGGGAGGCGGAGCCGAGCCGGTTGCTGCTGCTCGACGAACCCTTCCAGGGCGTCGATGTCGGCGCGCGCCGCGATATCATCCAGGCCATCCGCGCCCGCACAGACCGGGCGACGCTGATCGCCACCTCCGATCCGGAGGAGGCCTATGAGGTGGCCGACCGCATCCTCGTCATCGACCGCCACGTGCTGAGCCCCGCTGCAGGCGGGCTCGCCCTTCATCCCGAAATCCATGGAATGTCCGCATGACGACAATCGATGACGAAACTCTGCCGCACACCGGCATCCTGCCGGGCGCCGACCGCCATCGGCTTGCGGCCCTTGGCGCTTTCCTGCGGGCGGGCGCGGTGTTCATCCTGCTGGCGCTGCTGATCGTCGGCTTCACCATCGCCGAGCCCGCCTTCATCACCATCGCCAATCTGATGAGCATCCTGCAGGCAGTATCGGTCGTCGCCATTCTCGGCGCCGGCGTCACCGTTACGCTCGCCGTCGGCGGTTTCGACCTGTCGATCGGCGCCGTTGCCGCATCGAGCGTGATGGCCGCGAGTTATGCGATGATCGTCTGGGGTCTCGACGCCTATGCGACGGTGCCGCTGGTGCTCGCCTTCGGCGCCCTGGTCGGCCTCGTCAACGCGCTGCTGATCGTCCGCCTGAAGGTGCCGGATCTGCTGGCGACGCTGGCGATGATGTTTCTGCTCTCCGGCCTGCAGCTGATCCCCACGGCCGGCCGGTCGATTTCATCAGGCCTGACCTTGCCGGATGGTTCGAAGGCGACCGGCGCCTACGATCCGGCCTTCCTGCTGATCGGCCGCTACAGCATCCTCGGCACCCTGCCCGTCGCCGTCGTGCTGATGGCGACGGTCGCCGTTCTGCTCTTCGTTCTCACCGAACGCACCCGTATCGGCCGGCTGCTGTTTGCAACCGGCGGCAACGAAGCCGCCACCCGGCTCGCCGGGGCCTCGACCGTCAGGCTGAAGACGCTCGCCTATGTCATTTCAGGCACGCTCGCCTCGCTCGGCGGCATCGTCATCGCCGCCCGCGTCGGCCGCGGCGACATTTCCTCCGGCGGCTCGTTGCTGATGGATTCGGTGGCCGCCGCGCTGATCGGTTTTGCGGTTCTCAACCTGCGGCGCCCGAACGTGCTCGGTACGATTGCCGGCGCCGTCTTCGTCGGCGTCCTGCTCAACGGCCTCACCATGCTGAACGCTCCCTATTACACCCAGGATTTCGTCAAGGGCGCCGTGCTCGTCGGCGCCCTGGCGCTGACCTACGGCCTCGGCCGCAGCAATCCGTAAATTCCAAGGAAGAAAGACATGACCCGCCAAATCAGGCTGAACGCCTTCGACATGAATTGCGTCGGACACCAGTCGCCGGGGCTCTGGCGCCATCCGCGCGACAAGTCCTGGACCTACAAGGATCTCGATTATTGGGTGCATCTGGCAAAGACGCTGGAGCGCGGCAAGTTCGACGGCCTGTTCATCGCCGACGTGCTCGGCGTCTACGACGTGCTGAACGGCAATGTCGATGCGGCCCTTCGCCATTCGGCGCAGGTGCCGGTCAACGATCCGCTTCAGCTCATCCCGACCATGGCCTACGCCACCGAGCATCTCGGCTTCGGCCTGACGGCCTCGCTCTCCTTCGAGCATCCTTACACCTTCGCCCGCCGCATCTCCACGCTCGACCATCTCACAAAGGGGCGCGTCGGCTGGAATATCGTCACCTCCTATCTCAACAGCGGCGCGCTCAATATCGGTCAGCCCGCCCAGACCAGGCATGACGATCGCTACGATCTCGCCGAGGAATATCTCGAGGTCTGCTACAAGCTGTGGGAGGGCAGCTGGGAGGACGGCGCCGTTGTCCGCGACCGGGAAGCCGGCATCTTCACCCATCCCGACAAGGTCCACCCGATCGGCCATTCCGGCCGGCATTTCAGCGTGCCCGGCATTCATCTGAGCGAACCCTCGCCGCAGCGCACCCCGGTGCTCTACCAAGCGGGCGCCTCCAGCCGCGGCAAGGATTTCGCCGGCGCCCATGCCGAATGCATCTTCGTGGCGTCGCCGTCGAAGGCGGTGCTGAAACGCTATGTCGCCAATGTCCGCGAGGCGGCCGAGCGCGTCGGCCGCAACCCGCGCGAAATCCTCGCCTTCAACCTGCAGACCGTCATCCTCGGCGAGACCGATGCCGAGGCGCAGCGCAAGTTCAACGAATACCGCAAATACGCCTCCTTCGAGGGCGCGCTGACCCTGATCTCCGGCTGGACCGGCATCGATTTCGGCCAGTTCGGGCCGGACGAGGTGCTGCGTCACCGTCATACCAATGCGGTGCAATCGGCCGTCGAAACCTTCACGACCATCGATCCGACCAAGGAATGGACGGTGCGTGAAATGGCCGACTGGGTTGGTGTCGGCGGTTTCGGCCCGGTTTTCGTCGGCTCGCCGCAGACCGTCGCCGATCTGATGCAGGAATGGATCGAGGATACCGATGTCGACGGCTTCAACCTCGCTTATGCCGTGACGCCCGAGAGTTTCGAGGATGCTGTGGATCTGCTGGTGCCGGAATTGCAGAAGCGCGGCGTCTACAAGAGTGAATATGCCAAGGGCACGCTGCGGGAAAAGCTCGGGGGAGCAGGACCGCGGCTCGTCGCTCCGCATCCGGGTGCCGCCTATCGCGATCTCTTTAGCGAGCCAAAACGCCTTGCCGCAAACGGCTGAGCAAATAATGACTGGGTGACAAAAAATGTCTCGCAGAGCTCTGCCATTTCGAATTTAACTTCTATGACTATTGGCGTTTCGCCCTGAATAGGGGCGCTCGCAATTCGATCGATCAGGAGGGGTCATGACCGTACCATCTATCTCGCGGCGCACGCTGATGAAGGGCACTGCCCTGCTGCTGGCTTCGACGGCGCTGGCCCGTCAGGCGCTGGCGCAGGCCGCGCCCGCCGGTGGCCGGCTGATCGTTGCGGCCGATTCCGAGCCGAAGAACCTCAATCCTGCCATCGTCGCTTCGAACGGCGTCTTCTTCATCGCCAGCAAGGTGATCGAACCGCTGGCCGAAGCCTCGTTCGACGGCAAGGACGGGCTTGCGCCGCGGCTTGCCACCTCCTGGGAAGGCTCGGCCGACGGCCTTTCCGTCACCTTCAAGCTGCGCGACGGCGTCACCTGGCACGACGGCAAGCCGTTCACCTCGGTCGATGTCGCCTTCTCCGCCCTCAACATCTGGAAGCCGCTGCAGAATCTCGGCCGCCTGGTCTTCGCCAATCTCGAAGCCGTCGATACGCCTGACGATTACACCGCCATCTTCCGCTTCTCCAAGCCGACGCCGTTCCAGCTGATCCGCAACGCCCTGCCCGTCGTCACCAGCGTCGTCGCCAAGCACATCTTCGACGGTTCCGACATCGCCGCCAATCCGGCCAACAACAAACTCGTCGGCACCGGCCCGTTCAAATTCGCCGAATACAAGCCCGGCGAATATTACCGGCTGACGCGCAACGAGAATTATTGGGACAAGGACCAGCCGAAGCTCGACGAGATCGTCTTCCGCGTGCTGCCCGACCGCGCCTCGGCGGGTGCTGCACTCGAAGCCGACGAAATCCAGCTTGCCGCCTTCTCGGCCGTGCCGCTGGCCGATCTCGACCGCATCTCCAAGGTCGACGGCATCAAGGTGATTTCGAAAGGTTACGAGGCCTTGACTTATCAGCTTGTCGTCGAGATCAATCATCGCCGCAAGGAGCTCGCCGACCTCAGGGTCCGCCAGGCGATTGCGCAGGCGATCGACAAGAAATTCGTGGTCGACACGATATTTCTCGGCTATGCCGGCGCCGCCACAGGCCCGGTGCCGAAGAATGCGCCGGAATTCTATACATCCGATGTCGCGACCTATGATTTTAGTCCGGCCGCCGCCAACGATATTCTCGACAAGGCGGGGTACAAACAAGGAGCGGACGGCAACCGCTTTAAGCTGAAGCTTCGCCCCGCGCCCTATTTCAACGAGACCCGGCAGTTCGGCGATTACCTTCGCCAGGCGCTCGCCGTGATCGGCATCGATGCGGAGATCGTCAATGCCGATGCGGCCGCGCACCTGAAGGCGGTTTATACGGATCACGATTTCGACCTTGCCGTCGGCCCGCCGGTCTTCCGCGGCGATCCGGCGATCTCCACCACCATTCTCGTTCAGTCCGGCACACCGGATGGCGTGCCCTTCTCCAACCAGGGCGGTTACGCCAATCCGGAGCTCGACAAGATCATCAAGCAGGCCTCCGAGACCGTCGATACGGCGGCGCGCACCGATCTTTATCGCAAGTTCCAACAGCTCGTCGTCGCCGATCTGCCGCTGATCAACGTCGCGGAATGGGGCTTCATCACCGTCGCCCGCGACACGGTGCTCAACGTCTCGGACAATCCGCGCTGGGCCGTCTCGAACTGGGGCGATACCGCCTTGCAATCGTGATAGGATCGGCGGCAATTCTCTTCCAGAGGCCCTGTCCGGCGTGAAACGTGCAATCCTCCTCCTGCGGCGCAGGGCGATCAGCAGCCTTCCGGTGCTGCTGATCGTGGTGATCTTCACCTTTTTCCTGCTCGAATCCGCCTCGGGCGATGCCGTCGATGCCTATCTCGGCTCGATCGGCGGCGGCGATGCGGCGCTCAGGCAGTCGCTGCGTGAGAGCTACGGTCTCGACCACTCCATGCTGGCGCGCCTCTGGCTTTATCTCTCCTCGCTGGCGCGGCTCGATCTCGGCTGGTCGGTCGCCTTCGACCGGCCCGTCGGCGCGCTTATCGCCGAGCGCCTGCCCAACACGCTGCTGTTAATGGGCAGCGCTACGGCGCTGTCCTTCGGCTTCGGCTCGGCGCTCGGCATCCTGGCGGGCGCGCGGCCGGGGTCCGTGCGCGACCGGACGCTGTCGATCGGTTCGCTGATCGTCTACGCCATCCCGAGCTTCTGGCTCGGCCTCGTCCTCAGCATCGCCTTTTCGGTCAAGCTGC
Organism: Rhizobium sp. N122; assembly: GCF_002211295.1. NCBI lineage: Bacteria > Pseudomonadati > Pseudomonadota > Alphaproteobacteria > Hyphomicrobiales > Rhizobiaceae > Rhizobium > Rhizobium sp. N122. The sequence continues at coordinate 111,989 of NZ_LOKU01000006.1, forward strand.
GCTGGTTTCCGATCGCCGGCATCGAGACGATCGCTTCAGGAAAAACCGGTTTTTCCCGCGCGCTCGACATATCAGACCATCTGGTTCTGCCGGTTGGTGCGCTCGCCCTGATCTATCTCGCTCTGTTCCTGCGGGTGATGCGCGCCGGCATGGGACAGGTGTGGAGACTCGATTTCGTCCTCTTTGCCCGCGCCAAAGGCCTGTCGCGCAGCCGCATCGTGCTGCGCCATGTCGCGCGCAATGCGCTGCTGCCACTCGTCACCATGCTCGGGCTGCAATCGGCGGCCATGCTCGGCGGCAGCGTGGTGATCGAGAGTGTCTTTGCGGTCCCCGGCTTCGGGCGCCTGGCGCAAGAAGCGGTCAACGGCCGCGACGCGCCGCTGTTGATGGGGATCATCCTCACCAGCGCCGTGCTTGTCATTGCGGTCAATTTCCTCGTTGATCTCGTCTATGCTGGGCTCGACCCGCGCATCGGCGCTTCGGAGGGTGGTGCATGAGCCGTCTCCGGCGCATCCTCAGCACACCGGAAGGAGTGATCGGGCTTGCGATCCTTGTCATCCTGCTTCTGTTCGGGCTGCTTGCCCCCATCGTCTCGCCCGGCGATCCACTCAGGATCGCCGGGCGGGCGCTGCTGCCGCCCTTCACCGATCCGGCCTTTCCGCTCGGCACCGACCGGCTGGGCCGCGACGTGCTCGCCGGCCTCCTATATGGCGCGCGCACCTCGCTTGCCGTCGGCCTTGCGGCGGCCTTTTCGGCGATGATCCTCGGCGTCTGTGTCGGCATGGCCGCCGGTTTTGCCGGCGGGATCGTCGATGAGGCGCTGATGCGGGTGGTCGACGCCTTCCAGATCGTGCCGGCCTTCCTGCTTGCCCTCGCCTTCGTCAGCAGCATCGGGGTGTCGACCCCGATCGTCGTGCTTGCCATCGCGCTCGGCGCCTGGGCCGATCCGGCGCGGCTGACACGGGCGCAGGTGCTTTCCATTCGCGAACAGGATTACGTCGCCTCGGCAAGGGTGATCGGCATGCATCCCGCGGAGATCGCCTTCCGGGAAATCCTGCCGAATGCGCTGCCGCCGGTGCTGGCGCTTTCCGCCACCATCGTCGCCAGCGCGATCCTGACCGAGGCCGCGCTGTCCTTCCTTGGCCTCGGCAATCCGAATATCGCCACCTGGGGTTCGATGATCGCCGAGGGCCGCAGTGTGCTGCGCTCGGCTGCCTATCTCTCCGTCATCCCGGGCGCAGCACTTGCCGTGACCGTGCTCGGCGTCCATCTGTTCAGCGAAGGTCTTGGCAAGGCGCTTGGCAATGACGGCGGGAGGGCGGCATGAGCGGCATCTTCTGCAGCGTCCGGCAGCTTTCGGTCACCTATGGGCGCGGCAAAAACAATGCTGCTGCCGCGCTCGACGGTATCGATCTCGATATCGCCGTCGGCGAAAGATTGGCAGTCATCGGCGAAAGCGGCTCCGGCAAGAGCACGCTTGCCCGCGCGCTCACCGGCCTGCTGCCCGAGGGAACGGAAGTCGCCGGCGAGATGGTCTGGCCCGCCCTCGGCCACCCGCCCCGCCCGGGGCGCGATTTCGGTTTCGTCTTCCAGGATCCCGGCACGAGCCTCAATCCCGTCCTGACGATCGGCGAGCAGATTGCCGAAGGCGCCAGGCGTCATCTCGGTGTCAGCTGGAAACAGGCCTTTCTCAGAGCCGAAGAATTGCTCGAACGGGTGCGCATACCGCAGCCCGGCAAGGCAATGCGGGCCTTTCCGCATCAGCTTTCCGGCGGCCAGCGCCAGCGCGTGGCGATAGCCGCGGCCATCGCTGCAAGACCCGCGCTGTTGATCGCCGACGAGGCGACCAGCGCCCTCGATGTTGTCGTCCAGGCCGAGATCGTCCGCCTGCTCGACGGGCTGGTGCGCGAGGACGGCATGACGCTGCTGTTCATCACCCACGATATCGCGCTCGCTTCCGCCTTTGTCGACCGGATCGCCGTTTTCCGCGATGCACGCCTCGTCGAGGCCGGTCCCGTCCGTTCGGTGGTTTCGGCGCCCGAAAGCAGCTATACCGCGGCCCTCATTGCCAGCCATCGCGACCTGGCGACACTACCGCTGATTTCGGAGGTAGCGCCGTGAGCCCGCTGCTTTCCATCGAAAACATTTCGAAAGGCTTTTCGTCGTCGGGCCGCCGGGTTGTCGCCCTGGACAATGTGTCGCTGGCGATCGCAGCTGGCGAAACGCTCGGTCTGGTCGGTGCCTCCGGCAGCGGAAAATCGACATTGTCGCGCATCCTGCTGCGGCTTCTCTCCTGTGATGCCGGTGCGATCCGTTTCGAGGGAGAGGATTGGCTGACGCTGAAAGGTGCTGCCCTGCGCCGCAGGCGCGCGCGCCTGCAGATGGTGTTCCAGGATCCGCTGGCCGCCTTCAACCCGCTGGCGAATGTCGGGTCGGTGCTCGACGATCCCTTGCGCATCCACGGCATGGTGTCGAAAGACCGGCGTGCCGGCGAGATCGCAATGCTTCTCGAACGTGTGGGCCTCACCGCCGATCACGCCACCCGGCCGGTCCGCGCGCTTTCCGGCGGCCAGCGTCAGCGCGTGGCGATTGCCCGGGCGATCGCGACAAGGCCGTCGCTGCTGGTGCTCGACGAGGCGGTCTCGGCGCTCGACGTCACCGTGCGCGGCCGGATCCTCGAACTTCTGGTCGATCTGCAGAAGCAACAGGGCATTGCCTGTCTGTTCATTTCGCACGATCTTGCCGTGGTCCGCGCCGTCTCCCACCGCATCGCCGTCATGGATGGTGGCCGAATCGTCGAGACCGGTCCGGCGGCGACAGTCGTTGCAGCGCCGCAATCCGAGGCCGCCCGCGCGCTTGTTGCCGCCGTCCCTCGTCTGGTGATCGATCCGTCCTGAAGGAGAAGCCCATGTCCGATCTTGGTTGGAATCCCCTGCACGGCGTGCCCTCCTATCCTGCGGAGCGCTATGCCGTCCTCGCCGACAGGATCGGCAGCATCTTGCGCAGCCGCAGCGACGTCGTGCTGGTGCAGGCCGAGGCGGTAGTGGCGCTCGAAGCCGTCGCGGTCAGCCTTGCGCGCCCCGGCCTTTCCGCCCTCAACATCGTCACCAGTCCCTATGGCGGCTGGTTCGGGCAATGGCTGCGGCGGGGTGGTGCAGCGGTCCAGGATATCGTTGCCGAACCCGGCCTGCCGATCGAGATCGAAGCAGTCGCCTGGGCGCTCGAGGCCGGTTCCGAGATCGATGTGCTGGCTGTGGTTCACGCGGAATCGGCGAGCGGCATTCTGAACCCGCTGCCGGAGATCCTGGCGCTGGCGCGCACCCGCGGCATCGTCACTGTCGTCGATGCGGTCGCCTCGGTCGGCGGCCATCGGCTCGACGTCGAGCATCTCGGCATCGACATCGCAGTGATCGGCCCGCAGAAGGCGCTCGGCGGACCGGCCGGCGTGTCGGCGCTTTCGCTCAGCCCTCGCGCCTGGGATCTGATCCTGAGCGACGGCGCCCCGCGCGATTCAATCCTGTCGCTGGCCGACCTCAGAACATGGGTCGATGGTGGCCGGCGGGCTCTGCCGGGAACACCGGCGCCCTTGGAATTCTTCGCGCTGGAGGCCGCACTCGACCGCATCGAGGCCGAAGGCCTGGAGAATGTCGTTACCCGCCATGCGCTGGCTGCATCGGCGACACGGGCGGGGCTAGCCGCGCTCGGCGCTTCGGCCTGGGTTTCGGCAGCAAAGGCCTCGAACCTGGTGACCGCGGTGCCGGTGCCGGAGGGCTTGGCGCCGGCTGCGCTGATCGCAGCCGCCGGACGGCTGGGAGTGGAGTTGACCGAAGGTGTGGGAACCACGCCGGCCGGCCTCGTGCGGCTGAACCACACAGGCCCGCGCGCCTCGTTCCAGGCGGCGCTCTCGAATGTCGTGGCCTATGGCGCGGCTCTCAGGCAGGCCGGTCATCCCTCAGATATCGCCGCTGCTGCGGAGGCGGTATCCGTGGTTTACAGCCGCTGAGAGAATGCGGTCGGAACCGGCAAGGCGGCAGGGGACCGCCCGGCGTGGATGGCCAGGCGGTCCGGCCTTGGATTACGCCGTCTGCCGGGTACGCCAGCTGTCGGCATAGGCCTCGCGGGCGTCACGCGCGTAAGGGACCGGCGCGACCTTGACCCGGATCTCGAGCTGCTTGTGACGTTCGACGGTGGTCTTCCGGGTTCCGCCATCCGGTTCGCCCCAAACGAGGGTCAGCACGTCGCCGACCTGCACGCCCGGGTCGACCGTGCCGAGCGAAAGCATGGTGCGTTCGTTGTGGCTGTAGCCTGAAAACATCGACAGGCCGATCGTCCTGCCGCTCTTCATCACCTGGTCGTAGCTCGATGAGGCGTAGTTCGACAGCGGCAGGTCGATATATTTATAGTTATCGCTTGAAGGGTCGAACAGCGATTGGAAGACTTTGGCGACATCGTCCTGGTTCCAGGCGAATGTCACCTTCTTGCGATGCGGCGTGTCGGCGATCTTTTCCAGCGCGGCGCGGCCGATGAAGTCGTGATCGAATTTGACGAACGGGCCGTAGCCGAGTTCGTATGGGGTCAGGTAATAATCTTCGATGTTGTCGGAGACGAAGCTGCCGCCGATCGAGCCGGTTGCTTCATAGCTATCGGCGCCCAGCCATTCGCGGAAGGGTTTCATGCGCTCGTCGGTATAAACTGCCGGCAGCGGCGAGGGAATCCAGCCGGATTCCAGCGTGTTTGTCGCATAGGCACGGGCGCCGACCTGGCGCAGGCCAAATTCCTCACCGGCTTCCAGGATGACGTTGCGGATCTCGTCCCCTTCTTCATAGGGCCCGAAAATCTCCAGGCCAGGAGCGCCCGACATGCCGTGGCGCAGCGTGCGCACACGGCGCCCGCCGATGTTCATCGTGTCCATATTGAAGAACTTGACGTCGGCGAGCGGCCCGCCATTGACCTTTTCGAGGATCTTCCAGGCGTTCGGCCCCTGTATTTGGTAGCGGTAGCGCCGGCGCACGACCGGTTTGCCGCCCGGTCGCGACGGCGAACGGTCGTCGCGGTCGAGCCTCACGTCGTAGCCGCCGGTCCGCCCGTGGAATTCGACCCAGTTGATCGTCGGCGCGCGGCCGACGATCAGGTACTGGTTTTCGGCCAGATGGAAGAGAATGACATCGCCGATGACATGGCCGCTATGGCTGACCGGCACGAACTGCTTGGCGCGGTTGACCGGGAAATTGGCGAAACTGTTGATGCCCAGATAGGAGATGAGCTTCAGCGCATCCGGCCCCTCGATCATCAGTTCGGCCATATGATGCGACTGGTCAAAGAGCACGGCGGTTTCGCGCCAGGCGCGCTGCTCGTCGCGCCAGTTGCTGAATTCCGGCGGCACGACGGGATAGATATAGGCGCCGATCGGCGAATTGCGGAGCATGTTCACCGTGTTGCCGGCGGCGCTCAGCTTCTGCTCCAGGCTCTGTTTCGTCATGATATTCCTCCCATTGAACGAAGATGATGGTCGAGGCCTTGCGGCCGGTTTCAGTCAGAGGCTGCCTGCTGCTCTGCCCAGCGGATGGATTGGGCCGGATCGCCGAAGGTGAAGAAATGCGCGCCGCCGATGCCGAGGTCCGGTTCGGCGGCCTGCGCTGCGGCGATATCGATCAGCAGCTCTTCCGGCGTTTCACCCGAAAGCATGTTGCGGGCGATCTCGCTTCTTTCGCGCAGCGCCCGCAAGGATGCGCCGACGCCGCAGCGAAGCGCGTATTTGAGAAGCTTCGTGCGGCCGGCCGGTCCGGCGATGCCGACCCTGAGCGGCGCCGCCACGCCCCGATCGCGCAGCCGCCGCGCAAAGCTGAGGAGCGGCTGCGGATCGAACAGGAACTGGCTCACCAATAACACATCGAGCCCGGCACGGGCAGCCGCATCGACCTTTGCGGTCAGCGCGGTGTCGAGCACGGCGCCGGCGATCCGCGGATGCCCTTCCGGGTAGCAGGCGATGGCGATGCGGCCGACGCCATATGTCTGGAAGAGCCCGGTTTCGATCAGGTCCAGCGCGGAGCCGAAGGCCCCGGCGGCATCGTCCCGATCGCCGCCGAGGACGAGCGCGTGGCGGACGCCGGCCTCCTCGGACAGCCGGGCGAGCATGGTGTCAAGTTCCAGGCGGTTGCGGATATTGCGGGCGACGATATGGGGAACCGGCACGAAGCCGGCGTCTCTCAAACCCGCCGCGGCCCTGACCAGAAGCCCGATATCCTCCTTTGGAAGATGGGCGATGAAGACCTCCGAGCCCGGACGCAGGGTCGCGGTCATGCTCTGCAGCGACGAGAGGTCGCGCGACGTCACCTCGATGGAATAATGCGAAAGAAGGTCGGCAAGAGGTGCCTTCTCCCTGATCTCGCTTTGCGGCGCAATTGTCACAAGCTTCTCTCCTCATCCTGCACGGACCTTCTGTGTCCATCCTGTATACAGAGATAGGCTGAAAATTACGCTGTCAGCAAGTGGCATAACAGATATCGCGGAAAATTCTCTAATCATGACTATATAGATAACTTTTCAGTTATATATTGATATGTAGACGCTTATGATATAAGCGCTTGACACGAGACGGTATACATATCGTACTCCATTTGGAGGGCGGAATTTCGTCCGCGACGCGTGACGGCCCAGCGCCGGAATAGGGATGAGAGATGGCCGCGGAAAAGGGAAGCGTGGATCGCAAGCGCGACAGCCAGGCCTTGAAAGGCCTTCTCGGCGTGCGGGACCTCGTGCTCGGCGGCGGTGTCTCGCCGGGCGAGCGTCTGTCGGAGGTCTGGCTCGCCGAAAAGCTCGGCATTTCGCGCACACCGCTGCGCGCGGCCCTTGCCCGTCTCGAACAGGAAGGCCTGCTCGAGCAGATCCCCTCCGGCGGTTATGCCGTGCGCGGTTTCACCACGGCGGATGTTTTCGACGCCATCGAGTTGCGTGGCGTGCTTGAAGGCACGGCGGCGCGTCTCGCCGCCGAACGCGGCGTCACGCCGGCCAAGCTCAAGGCGATCAGGGGACTGATCCTCGAGCTCGACAAATGCTTTCGCGATCGACCGGAGGACATGCTGTTTGCCCAGTATGTCGAGCTTAATGCGGAATTCCATTCCATGCTCGCCGGTCTTGCCGGCAGCGAGACGATGCGGCGCGAGGTGGAACGGGCGGCACAGCTGCCATTCGCCTCGCCGAGCGCCTTTCTGGAAAAGCAGGAGGATGTGCTCGCCTTCCGCCTGTCGCTGGTGCATGCGCAGCGTCAGCACCGCGACATCGTTGCGGCGATCGAGATGCGTGAAGGCACGCGCGCCGAGGCGCTGACGCGGGAACATGCGCGCCTCGCGCGGCACAATCTGGAATTCGTCATGGAAGAGGATCGCAGCCTGATCACCCGCGTTCCGGGACTGACGCTGATATCGACGTGAGACGCGGCCGGCCGCCAAACCGCCAGCCTGACTCGGCCTGACGAGAATGTCGCACCTCCGATGATAGCCCGTCTTCGGCCTTGATAATCACCGCTCGTCAAGGCAGGAGAGTAGCATCGCGGAGATTGGATGAAGATGACGAGATTGCTGGACGCGCGGGGCCTGGAGATTTCGCATGAGGGGCATCGCACCCGCCTGAAATGGCACCGGCTGCGCAAGCGGTTTGCCGATCCGCTGTTCTCGGCCGACGTGATGGCGGAGGGTTTTGCAGCCGGCGCCTCGATGGAACTCGATATGCGGGTGCGCGCCGATGGCGGTTTCGTCGTGCTGCACGATGAGGAGCTCGACGGAGAAACGACGGGACATGGGCCGATCGCCGAAAAGAGCCTCGGCGACCTCGGCGATATCAGGATGAAGGAGGGCGACCGGCCGCTGATCCTTAGCGAGGATCTCGCCGCCATGATGCAATCGACGCATCCTGCCGCCTTGCTGCAGTTCGACATGAAGGACGATTATGAGGCGATCGGCGCGAAGGGCATCGCGCACCTTGCCGCGCATTTCCGCGATATCGCCGCCTCTGTGATCGTCAGCGCCGGCAGTCTCGACCTCATCGTCGCCGTCAAGGAGAAGCTGCCGCATCTCCTGCGCGGCATCGATCCCACAGACAAGCTCTACGGCATCGGGCAGGCGAGCGGCTGGAAGGCCGTCGAGCTCGCATTGCGCGCCGACCTGCGCGGCCCGACCGAACCGGACACGATCTATCTCCACTGGCCGCTGATCCTTGAGGCTGCCAAGGGAGGTCTCGACATGATCGCGCTCTGCCAGGACGAAGGCAAGCGCGTCGATGCCTGGACGTTTACCCTCAAGGATCCCGAGGCCGGTTTCAGCGACGAGGAATGGCGAAACTTCCAGGCGCTGATGGCCCTGAAGCCGGATCAGGTCACCACCGACGAGGCGCCGGCGACCGAACGCGCCTGGGATCGGCGCATGGCTGATTAACCGCGGGCGTCGGCGCCTGATTCCGAAAGGTATAGGCGGCTTCCGACGCGTTTTAGTTCTTTGTTTTCATGCATTTCGTTACCCCGGAGCCGTGCCACGCTTCCGGGCGACCTGCATTATTTCAGGGCCTGTCGCATGTCTTGCACAATTTGCACCATTTTAAACTTGTGATGTTATCCCCATCCGACAGTCAAACGTTGGTGTCCGATATGCAAGTTGTTAATACTGTAGCAATTACTCAACAAGCAAATTCCAGCTTACAGGAAGCATGGCACCTCGGGTGCACGGGCCGTTCGATCGAGGCACTCGCGCTGGCCGGCGAAATTCTTGCCGATGCCAGGGCGCGGGGCGACGATCGGCTCGCCGCTCAATGCGATACCGACATTGCCTGGTACTGTTTTCAAACCGGCAAGGCCGAACTCGGGCTGACACATGTCCGCCGGGCGGTTGACTTCTGGAAATCGACCGGGGAGCCGAATGAGGAAGCCTACGCCCGGGCTTATTTCGGATGGCTGCTGCTGGAATTGGGCCTGCCTGAGGAAGCGATCGAAGAGGCCACCCGCGCGCTGGATCTCGCCGACAGGACCGCAGACCCGAAAGCGCAAAGCCTCGCCACCAACGTCATCGGCATTATCTTCTGGTACAACAAGCAGCCGGACCGGGCCATCCTGATGAGCGAGCGCTCTGTCGAGCTCGCCAGGTCGATCGGCGACAAGACCTATGAATGCTGGTGGCTCGTCAATCTCGGCGGCGCCCATTCGGAAGGCGGATATATTGCGCAAGCGCTCGGCCAGACGGAAGAAGGACGCCGGCTGCTGACGAGAGCGCTTGAGCTGACCGATGAGGCGCTGGATCTGGCAATCGAGATCGGCGACAGCTGGGCGGCGCGCATCTGCCTCGGCAACAATGCCGATTATTACAGTCACCTCGGCGAGCATGAGAAGGCGCTCCAGTGCATGGAGCGCTACCAGCTGTTTCAGGAAAACAGCTATGTCAGGGACAGGCAGCAATATCTCTACACCCTGGGCCAGATCTACAATAGTTACGGAAAATTCGAAGAAGCCCGGTCGCTGCTGCTCGAGGCAATGGCATTGATCAGCGAGGGTGGCAGTTTCGATTCCTACATTCAGATCTATTTTTACCTGTCGCAGGCGCATGAAGGGCTGGGACAGTTCGATCTGGCGCTGGAGGCGCATAAGAAATACCACCAGGCATATTTGCAGAACAGCGCCGAGAGGACCCAGCAGCGCGCACGCCTGGCCGAAATCTACTATGAAACCAAGCGGCTCAAGGAAGTTGCCGAAACCGAGTCAAAGCGCGCCGATACGCTGGAGGCCTCCTATCAGAAACTGCAGGAGGAAACCGATATCCTTGCCAGTGCCGTCTATCTGGACGCGCTGACCGGGCTCTATAACCGCAAATATCTCGACAGCCGCTTCAAGGAACTGACGTCCGAGAAGCGTCCCTATTCCATCGCCATGCTTGACGTCGATCACTTCAAATCGGTCAACGACAACTTCTCTCACATGATCGGCGACCAGGTTCTGAGCGCCATCGGGACGATTCTGCGCAACCAGCTCAGGATTACCGACCAGGCGATCCGCTTCGGCGGCGAGGAGTTCGTCGTCCTGCTGGCCGGCTCTCCTCGAGGGGCTGCCGATGTCTGCGAAAGACTGCGTGCGGCCGTCGAGCAATGGGACTGGTCGGAGATCTGCAACGGGCTGCGCGTCACGATCAGCATCGGCGTTGCCGGCACGCTGTCTGCCAATTCTCCGAGCGAGATTTTAGCGATCGCCGACCAGAACCTCTACACGGCGAAAAAGTCCGGTCGCAATCGCGTTGTTGCGTAGCGCGGCACGCCTTGGTGCAACTTACACTATAGTCCCTCGATGTCGAGGATGAAGGCGAATTCGCCGGCGAGCTCCGGCGAGTGGGCGATGACCGGCCCGCCATTGGCAAGCAGCCTGTCGACATCAGGCATCGCCACCCTGGCGCCGGCCTCTTCGGCGATCAGCGCGCCGGCGAGCATGTCCCAGGCATTGAGATGGCGTTCGTAGTAGAGATCGGCCGCGCCCTCCGCGACGCGAACGAGGTCGATCGCCGCCGCGCCTGTGCGGCGGTAGTCCATGCCGCGTTCGTGGAGCCGCTTGGAGAGCGCCAGATGGTCGTCGAAGCTGGTCTTGCGGGAATGGCCGAGAATGACCAGCGCATTGGCCGGGTCGGTGGTTGCGGCCGCATGGATCGGCAGCCCGTCCTTGAAGGCGCCGCCGCCGCGGACGGCGTGAAAGACCTTGTCCTCGGTGGCATCGTAGACCACGCCGATCTCGATCCTGCCGCCGGCGACGAAGGCGATCGAGACGGCCCAATGCCGGAAGCCCCTGATATAGTTGGTCGTGCCGTCGATCGGATCGACGACCCAGGTGCCGCCCTCGCCCGATCGCCCGCCACTCTCTTCGCCCATGAACGTATCGCCCGGAAAATGTGAGAGCAGCCCGTCGCGGATCGCCTGTTCGGCCTGCCTGTCGGCGATGGTGACGAAATCCTGCAATCCCTTGTTCTCGACGGCCAGCGTGCCGGGTTTCGAGCTGCGCCGGAACCGGGCCGCTTCCCGTCCGGTCTCGAGGGCGACTGAGATTGCGACCTCCGCCCGGGTGCGGATGGCGGCGGCATCGAATGCGGAATTCATCAGGCAGTCCTTCTTCGTATCAGTGTCACCGGCGTGAATTCGACGCGCGCCGTCAGGTCCGGTTCAGCAATTCGGCTCATCAGCAGGTCGACCGTCTGTTCGGCCTGGATGTCGCAGGGTTGGCGGATGGTCGTGAGGTCGTAGGCCGTCCAGGCTGCCTGGGGAATGTCGTCGTGGCCGATAATGGGGAGCGGCGGCGCATCGTCGCGGCTGCGGCCCTGCATGACCCGGTCGACCACGCCGCAGGCCATGTAATCATTGGCGCAGAACAAGCCGTCGATGCCGGATACGGCAAGCTCGCCGGCCGCATCGTAGCCGCTCTTGTAGTCGTTGATCCTGATCTGCAGCAGCTGCGCCTCAACGCCCAACTGCTTGCAGCGCGCGATGAAGGCCTCGCTGCGCCGGCGCGCCGTATAGGATATGGCGGGAGAGGCCATCACCGCGGGCTTTCGCGCGCCGCTGTCGATCAGGTGGGCGGCGGCGAGATAGCCGGCCATGCGGTCGTCGGAGATGATGCGGTCGACGAAAGGGATATCGTTGCCCTTGTTGATCAATACGATCGGCACGCCTTCGGCCGCGCATTGCTCGCAGATCTCGGTCGGCGGCGCGTCCGACGTAACGATGACGCCGGAGACGGCATAGTGCAGCAGCTGGCCGATGACCGTCGAGGTATCCGCCTCCTGCGAGGTCGGCAGCAGGATGGGGCGGAAATTGCGGGCGATCAGCGCTCTCGCCAGGTTCTCGATCTGCAGCGTTCGGAACGGGTTGTCGAGGCCGGCGGCAACGACGCCGACGAGATCGGAACGTTTGTTGGTAAGGCTTCTGGCAAGATAGTTCACCCGGTAGCCGAGATCCTTGGCGGCCTGGAACACCTTCTCGCGCGTCTTCGGCGAGACGCTGGCATCCGGCGTGAAGGCGCGCGACACGGCGGCGCGCGACACGCCGGCCACACGCGCCACGTCGAAGGAGGTTACCTTGCGTGGTCCCTTATCCCTGTCTGCCAACTGCCTTTTCCCTCTCTGTCGACGGTCGCATCAGATCCGGAAGATCCGTGCAGATGCCGAGGACCGGAAGCTTCATGATGTCGTCGAGAATGCTCCGCCGCTCCTCGTGCCAGAGCACGATCTCGCGGCCCGCCTCGAAGGCGCGCCGCATCAAGCCCTCGGTTACCAGATCCTGCGGCCGCTCGCCTGCCCTTTCCCAGCAGAGATGCAATATATCGGCGCCGGCCTCGTCACCCAGCGCATGCGGATCATGACCGACACGGATCAGCACCGAAAGCGGGAAGTCGCAGCCGGCGTCGCGGAGTTCACGCACCTGCGCCGTGTCGAAGGAGCCGAGGCAGGCAAAACGCTGGTTCATCTCGGCAAGATGGCGCCAGCAGAGCACGCCGGTTCCGGGCGCCTTGAGCTCGACATAGAGACCGGTGCCGGTCTCGCGGCCGAGAGCGGCGACCTCCGAAAAAGGCGGCACGTCGACACCGTCAAGGGCGGCAAGTTCGGCGGCCGTCATGTCGGAAATGCGGCGGTCGATGCCGAAGACGCGCTCGAGATGATCGTCATGCGAGACCACGACCACGCCGTCGCGGGTCAGCTGCGTGTCAAGCTCCCACATCTCGGCGCCGAGTTCGGCAGCACGGAGGAAAGCGGCGATCGTGTTTTCGCGCTCGTGGCCGCTGGCGCCGCGATGGCCGATGCAGAAGGGAAGCCGGCCCCTGGCCGTCGGCCAGCCGTAACGCTCGAAAAATGCCTGGAAATCGCGGGCCATCAGAGCCTCCTGCCATTTTCGTCGAAGACGAAAACGCCACGGCTGTCGATCGCCCAGCGGACATCGTCGCCGACATGGATATCGTTACGCACCGGCTGGATCGAGCGCAGCAGCGGCCCGCCGGCCAGAGCCACGTCGTAGAGGTTCTCGCGCCCTTGCGTTTCGGCGAAGGTGACCTTGCCGGACACGGTGACGTCGCCTGCCGGGGTGAAATGCTCCGGCCGGACGCCGAGCATCAGCTTTGTACCCTCGGCGGCACCGACGGTATCAGGCAAAGGCACGCGGATTTCGCTTTCCGGGATTCTAAAGGCGCCCTTGTCGACGACGCCGCGCAGGAAGGTGATCGGCGGATTGCCGAGGAAACCGGCGACGAAGGCGGTCTTCGGATCATTGTACATTTCGGCCGGCGTGGCGATCTGGACGATCTCGCCTTCCTTCATGATGGCGATGCGGTCGCACATGCTCATCGCCTCAACCTGGTCATGGGTGACGAGAATGGCGGTGATGCCGGTCTCGCGCTGCAGGCGGCGGATTTCCGAGCGCATTTCGAGGCGCAGCTTGGCATCGAGATTGGCGAGCGGTTCGTCGAGCAGCAGCACATCCGGCTTGCGGATCAGGGCGCGCGCCAGCGCCACGCGCTGCTGCTGGCCGCCGGAAAGCTGCGCCGGCCGCCGTTCGATGAGATTGTCGATATGGACAAGTGCGGAAATGCGCTCGACCTCCTTGCGGATGTCTGAGGCAGGCACGCCCTTCACCTTCAGGGGAAAACCGATGTTTTCGCCGACCGTCATATGCGGATAGAGCGCATAGGACTGGAAGACGACGCCGACATTGCGGGCCTGGCTCGGCAGGTCGGTGACGTCGCGGTCGCCGAAGAGGATGCGCCCGCTGGTCGGCCGGTGAATGCCGCAGACCGCAAAAAGTGTTGTCGATTTGCCGCAGCCGGAAGGGCCGAGCAGCGCCAGCATCTCGCCGTCGCCGACTTCGAGCTGCATGTTTTCGATGACCTTGGTGGAGCCGAAGCTCTTCGAGAAATTGTCGAGGAGGATGCGCATCAGCCTTTGCTCCCGCCGCCGTAGATGTTCATGAGATATTTGTTGAAGAGCGCGTAGGCAATCAGCACCGGAACGAGATAGAACAGGCCGACCGCCTTGAACATATTGAAATCGTAATTGTTGTCGTCGAACAGGAAACCCGCGAGATAGACCGACAGCACCTGCACGTCGTTGCCCGGCGCCAGCACCTGCGGCAGGATGAACTCGCCCCAGCCGGCGAGGAAGGAAAACAGCGCGAGCGCCATGATGCCTGGCTTGACCTGCGGCAGCACGAGGCTGCGCCAGACGCGGAAACGCGAGGCGCCGTCGACGACGCCGGCCATTTCGATTTCCCAGGGCACGGTGTCGTAGAAACCCTTCATCAGCCAGATGCCGAGCGGCAGGTCGATCGCCGCCTTCACCAGAATGACGCCGATCAGCGAATTGTAGAGGCCGATCATCTGCAGCACGATGAAGATAGCGATGATCAGCGTCACCGACGGGAAGGCATGCAGCACCATGACGCCGGCAAGGAAGAAGCCGCGCGCCGGCACGTTGAGCCGTGACAGCACGTAGCCGGCCATTGACGAGACGATGAGCACCAGGCTGGTGGTGCAGGCCGAAAACAGCAGCGTGTTGAGCGTCACATGCCAGATGTTCGCCTTACCGGGCGTCGTCTGCCACAGGAAGCGCCAGTGATTGAGCGTCAAGCCGGAGGGCAGCAGCGCATCCGGCTGTTTCACCGTCACGGTGTCGAGGAAGAGGTAAAGATACATCAGGAGCAGCGGCAGGCTGACGATGGTCAGCGCCGTGATGACGGGCCAGCTGCGATAGTTTGCCGAGGGCTGCGATTGTTCGGCCATGGTCAGTCCTCGATCAGGGGCTTGGCGACAAGCGTGCCGTAGTTGAAGACGCGCAGATAAAGGAGCGACAGCACCACGCCGATGACGACGAGCACCAGCGCCATGGCCGCGCCCAACCCGTATTCGAGGTTGCCCGCATAATTCCTGAGCGCGGTGTGATAGGCGGAGAGCGCCCAGACCTCGGTCGCGTTGCCCGGTCCGCCATTGGTGGCGAGCAGGATTTCATTGAAGGAGGCAAGCAGCGACAGCGTCTGGTAGCAGGTGACGAAAAGGATCGGCCAGCGCATCTGCGGCAGGATGATGTAGCGGATCTGCTGCCAGCGCGAGGCGCCGTCGACCTCGCTTGCATAGAACTGGCTCTTCGGAATGGCCTTCATCGCCGAGGAAAACACCAGCATGCCCATCGAGGCGCCGATGAAGCCGTTGATCAGCACGACGAAGAACCAGGCATTATAGGCGGTATCGAGCAGGTAGTTCTTCGGGGGGTAGCCGAATTTGCCCATCAGGATAGAGATGAAGCCGCTGTCCCAGGCAAGCCATTTCCACAGCAGGACGTAAATGACCACGGGCGTGATGCGCGGCAGGAGCCAGATGCCGCGAAAGATCGAGGCAGGCGTCGGCGGCATATAATGCGTCAAGATGGCGAGCAGCAGGGCATAACCGACGTTGAAGAGGGTCAGCACCAGCGCGACATAGAGCACGGTGTTGAAAAGCACACGCGCCATGTCGGGAGACCTGGCCATGCGCGAGAAATTGTCTGATGTCCAGGTCCAGCCGGTATAGGTGGTCTTGGCGACGATTTCCTTCTGCTCCGGCGTCAGCTGGAAACCCAGACCGTCCAGCGCCGAAAACAGCTGCCCCTTGCTGTCGAAGCGGGTGTTGAGGACGGAGCGGTTG
Organism: Rhizobium sp. N122; assembly: GCF_002211295.1. Taxonomy (NCBI): domain Bacteria; kingdom Pseudomonadati; phylum Pseudomonadota; class Alphaproteobacteria; order Hyphomicrobiales; family Rhizobiaceae; genus Rhizobium; species Rhizobium sp. N122. The sequence continues at coordinate 127,665 of NZ_LOKU01000006.1, forward strand.
AACTGTTCGGAGATCTGCTTGACCTCACGTGTCGACGGCCGCTCGGCCAGATCCTTGATCATTCGCTCGACATCGCGGCGTGCCGGGAAGACTGCGCCGGTATGTTTGGCGCGCAATTCGGCGGCAATCCCCGGCGCCAGCCCGAGTCCCTCGACGGCCTTCAGGCCTGCCTCGTCGATGGTGTAGCGCGGTTCGGCCATTTCGGTGGTGATCTCCGGCATCGCCGATTTCAGCGCGATCAGGGAGTTGGGCGCAATCTGGTAGACGCCGCCGGAAATGCCGGTCGCCGTCGTCATATTGGTCATCGAAAAGACCGCCGTCAGAACCACCGGCATCAGGAAGAACAGCACGATCATGACCGCCGCAGGGGCGATCATCACCAGTCCGAGCGTTCTGGACGATTTCATGGAAGGCCTCCTCGCGGAACCGACCGGGCGGCGGGGTTTGCCGCCACCCGTAGGCGTGTTTCAGCGAATGACGATCTTGTCGCCGAGCGTGCTTTTCAGCTCGCTCTCGGCATCGCCGACGGCGGCGTCGACGGTCTTGGCGCCGGTCCAGGACGCTTCGAGGTTCTTCCACATGATGTTCCAATATTTGCCGAAATCGGAATTGTTCGGCATCGCATTGGCATGCGGCAGCAGGCGCTCGGTGGCTTCGCGGGTCCAGCGGTCGGCCGAGTAGAAATCGACGGTGGATTCCGATTTGGAGATGCCGAGATGGGCGGATTTGACCGCATGCAGCGCGTTGGTGCGCGGCTCGGAGGCGATCTTGACCAGTTGGGCGGCGATCTCGGTGTCTTCCTGATCGTGACCTGCGGTCAGGAGGTAGACGAGCGGATGGGTCAGCGTGTTGGCCTTGCCGCCTTCGCCTGCGGGGATCAGCGTGAAGATCACGTTGCCGAAGAAATCCTTGAGGCCTTCCTGGTTGACGAGACGGGCATAGTGCCAGGTGCCGCCATCCCAGATGCCGGCCTTGCCGGTGGCGACTTCCTTCCACCACTGATCACCAGGCATGCCGATGTGGTTCTTCTTGGTGACGCCTGATTTAACGGCATCGGCGAAGAACTGATAGGTGCGGGTCATCGCCGCCTTGTCGAAAACGAGCTTGCCGTCTTCTTCCATCGTGCCGCCGAACGAGGTGTAGAACTGCCAGTAGTCGGGGCCGTTGCTGGTGCGCGGATAGAAGCCGTAGCCGGGCTGGACCAGGCCCTTGTCCTGCATCTTCTTGGCGTCTTCGAGCAGGTTCTTCATGGTGTACTTGCCGTCTTGGACACTCTGCGGCAGCGCATCGAGATCGGCGTCGCTGTAGCCGATCGCCTTCATATAAGGCTTCCAGAAGAACATCGGGCGGGATTCGGCATCCTGCGGAATGCCGTAGACGGTGCTGTTGTAAGAGGCGATCTGCAGCAGGTTTTCATAGATGTCGCTGAGCGGCCAGGAGTCGAGATCGACATAATCCTCGATCGGGACGATGAGGCCTGCCTGCGACCAGGGCGCGATGTCTTCGTGGCCGCTGACGACGATGTTCGGGGCGGTCTTGGCCTCGGCGGCAAGGGTCAGCGCCTGCTTGAAGTCCTCCCAGGCGGAATAGGGCTTCTTCTCGACGGTGATCTTCAGGTCTTCGCCCTTGAGGGCGGCTTCGCGCTGCAGTTGCTGGGCGGCGATCTCGATGGCGTCGAGGCGATAGACGTCGTTCGGGCCGGTGCCGCCGGCCCAGACGCTGATGTGAACGTCCTTGGCAAGCGCAATTGCAGAGCTCGAAGCCAGGATGGCGGCGGCAATGGTGAGGGATTTCAGTGTCGGCAAAATGGTCATCTTCTTCGTCTCCCTAGAAGAGCAGTGTGAAGCCTCTTGGCGGGTCAGCACTGCTGATGATGGCCGCTCCGAAACCCCACGAAAACGTGACAATGTCCGCTCTAGGGGTTTGATGTAACGGCCGAATGACAAAATTGAGCACGTGTGCAAAATTATTATGACGATGTCTGTCAGACTTGCAAGCGGCGGTTTTCGGCGGGTGGCTTTTGTGCTTCAAATCGCGCGGTTGCTGGTCTAGCATGGCATCATGAGCCTAGAATCCGTCCGCGCCTTCCTCCGTGTGCATGCACCCGATATCGACATCATCGAAACCGCCGGGAGCTCCTCAACGGTGGCCCTTGCCGCCGAGGCTCATGGCGTCGAGCCCGCCCAGATCGCCAAGACGATCTGCCTGCGCGTCGGCGAGCAGATGATGCTGGTCGTTGCCGGCGGCACCGCAAGGCTCGACAATCGCAAATTCAAGGATACGTTCGGCGCCAAGGGACGCATGCTCGACGCCGAAGAGGTGGTGGCGGTCACCAGCCATCCGGTCGGCGGCGTCTGCCCCTTCGGTCTGCCGTCGCCGCTGCCTATCTATTGCGATATCTCGCTGAAACGCTTCGATGAAGTCGTGCCGGCCGCCGGCTCGACGAATTCGGCGGTGCGCATCGAAACTGGACGGCTGGCCGAGCTGACCGGCGCCAGCTGGGTCGATGTCTGTCAGTAAGCGGCGAAAGAACTTCAAACCTGCGAAAGAGTACCTATATCCTATCACGACATGCCGTGACTGCGCATGACAGGAGATCAGGAATGCCGAGTGCCATTTCGCGTTTTGCCAAGTTCGCGGCGATTGCCGTTCTCACGAGCGCTACAATTTTTGCTTCCCTTGGCGATGCAGAAGCGCGCCGGGCCGGCAGCAGCGGTTTCGGAAGCCGCGGTACCCGCACCTTCCAGGCGCCGCCTGTCACCCAAACCGCGCCGGCCCCCGCCGCGCCGATCGAACGGTCGATGACGCCGCGTCCGCAGACCACGGCGCCAGCGACCGCGCAGCAGCCCTTCGGCGCCCAGCGCCCCGGTCTTTTCGGCGGCTTCGGCCGTTCGATGATCGGCGGCCTGATTGCCGGCGGCCTGCTCGGCATGTTGCTCGGTCACGGTTTCGGCGGCGGCTTCGGCTTCCTCGGCATGCTGCTGCAGATCGCGCTGATCGGCGGCGCCGTTATGCTGGCCATGCGTTATTTCGCCAACCGCCGCCAGCCCTCCTACGGCGCCGGTGGCCAAAGCGGCTCCTTCAGCCGGTCCTATAGCATGTCGCCCGCCAACAACTCCTCCTTCCAGATCCCGGCGATCGGTTCCGGTTCAGCTTCCTCCTCGCGCGGCAACCGGCCGAGCGACGAGATCGGACTGGCGCAGGCCGATCTCGATCAGTTCGAGGAATTGCTGACCGACGTTCAGACCGCTTACGGTGCCGAGGATTACGCCACGTTGCGCCGGCTGACGACGCCCGAGGCGATGTCTTATCTTGCCGAGGAACTCGGCGAAAACGCCAGCAACGGCGTGCGCAACCGGGTCTCCGAGGTCAAGCTGCTGCAGGGCGACATTGCCGAGGCCTGGCGCGAAGACGGCCAGGAATATGCGACGCTCGCCATGCGCTACTCCTCGATCGATGCCATGGTCGAACGCGACAGCGGCCGCGTCGTTTCCGGCGACGACCGCCGCCCGAGCGAAAGCACCGAGGTCTGGACCTTCGTGCGCAAGCCCGGCGCCGACTGGAAGCTGGCGGCGATCCAGGGAAGCGAGCAGCGCGCCGCCTGAGGTGGCGCGCGTCTGCCGGCTTAATTCACCGCCACCGGTTTGGAGCGCATGCGCGAAACCGTTTCACGTTCCGCCCGCTTGCAGCGCATCGGCGGCAGGCCGCGATCCATCAGGTCCATATCCTCGAGCACCATGTCGCCCATTTTCTTGAAGGCGCTGTCGAGCGCGCCGGCCCGATGCGCCGAGTGGATGAAGCCTTTCAGGCTCCGCACCGGGTGGTCGGCCGGCAGCGGCTCCTCAGGATAGACGTCGCTTGCTGCGACGATATGACCAGACGCGACGGCAGCCATCAGCGCTTCGAAATCGACGACGTCGGCGCGGCTGAGCAGGATGAAGGCCGCGCCGCGGCGCATGCCGGCGAAGGCCTCCGTGCCCAGAAATCCCTTGTTTTCACTGGTGACGGCAGCGACGACGAAGACGAAATCGCTCTTCGTCAGCACATCCTCCAGGCTCGCCGGCTCGACGCCGTTTTCCTCGAGGATCGAGCGGGGCAGCCAGGGATCGAACACTCTGATGCGCGCCCTGAAGCCGGACAGCAGCCGGCGCAGCGCCTTGCCGAGATCGCCGAAACCGACGATGCCGATCTCGGAACCGGCGATCAGCCGGGCACTCGCATTGCCCTCCCCGCCCCAGAGTTCGGTGCCTTGGCGAAAGGCAACGTCCGCATCGACGATGCCACGCGCCAGGGCCAGCGCGAAACCGAGACCGATTTCGGCGACCGGTTCGGCGAAGACCTGGCCCGTCGTCACGACATGAATGCCGCGCTCAAAGAGCACGTCATAGGGCATGTTGTTCATCAGATTGCTTTCGACGTTGAGGATCGAGCGCAGGGCCGGCATCCTGGCCAGCGTTTCCGCCGAAAGCGGCGGCTGGCCGATGATATAATGCGTCCTGCCGAGAACCTCGTCGCCGAGGCCGGCGATATTGTCGGGATCGGCCTCGACGATTTCGTATTTCGCATGCAGTTCGGCGCGCGCCGGATCGCTGAAGATCAGATCGAGCGTGCGCGGCTCGGGCGCGCTGATCGCCAGCGGCCGTTCGGTCTTCATCATGGGCATCTCCTCCATCGCGGCGATGCGCCGCCTCGGTTGGATTGATAGCCGTTGCGCCTGGCTCTTTCCAGCGCGCGGAAGAAACTGTTTCATGCGCGAAGGTGCTCGGCGAGGGTTGGGTGGCGCTATCGAAAGCGGCATCTGCCTATCAGATAAGCAATTGAATCGGCTTGATATTTCACGGCATTTTCGTTGACGGCGCGAAATCTTTGAACTAGCGTGATGCGCGCGACTTGGACCCGGGCCTGTGTTCGGCGACCGGATTTCAAAAACTCACGAGGAAATGAACCATGAAATCAGCACTCAAGAGCGGACTGCTTGCCTTGGCTGCCGCTGCGCTTCCAGCCGTCGCCTACGCGCATACCGGTGTTGGCCAGACCTCCGGCTTTGTGCACGGCTTCAGTCATCCCGTTTCCGGCCTCGATCATATCCTCGCCATGGTGATGGTCGGCGTTTTCGCATTTCAGCTCGGCGGCCGCGCCACCTGGCTGGTGCCGACGACCTTCGTTCTGGTGATGGCGCTCGGTGGTGCTCTCGGCGTTGCCGGCGTCAATGTTCCTTTCGTTGAAGCCGGCATTGCGCTTTCCATCGTCGTCCTCGGCGCGATTGTTGCGCTCGACGTCAAAGCCCCGATCGCCCTTGCGATGGGTGTCGTCGGCCTTTTCGCAATCTTTCACGGGCATGCCCACGGGGCGGAGATGCCGGAGGATGCCGGCGGTGCCGCTTATGCTGCCGGTTTCATGATCGCGACCGCGTTTCTCCATGCAGCCGGCCTCGGTCTCGGCTATATCATCGGCCGTGCCGGCGAACGTCAGGGCGCCTTCGTGACGCGCGCGGCCGGCAGTGTTGCCGCCATAGCAGGTGTCGGCATCCTGGCCGGCGTGATCTAAGCCGACGCATTCCGCCCGCCCGCCAGCGGCGGCGGTCGCATCCATCATCGCAGTTCAATTGGAACGCCCGGTAACGCATTGCCGGGCGTTTTCGCGTCACGGCCGCAAAGTGCGGCGGAATTGATCCAGATCAAATCCAGCGATGTTGAGTCGGGTTATATCTGATGCGAGTTCGACGAACGGACATCCAAATTGACGCAGGGTCGCCTTGCCGATTGTCGGCGAGGTGTAGCAGTGAGTATAGTAATTTCAGAAATTTCTGAAATCACAGACGCAACGGAAACAACGATGAACCTTCCGCCTCTCGTCCAGTCCTTCGTTCTCCACTTCGGAGAAATGGGCTCCCGCTGGGGAATAAACCGCACGGTCGGCCAGATCTATGCCCTGCTATTCGTCTCGCCGTCGCCGCTTTGCGCCGAGGAGATCGCCGAGTCCCTCAACATCTCGCGCTCCAATGTTTCGATGAGCCTGCGGGAATTGCAGGCCTGGAATCTCGTCCTTCTCAAACACAAGCCGGATGATCGTCGCGATTTCTTCACCACGCCTGATGATGTCTGGCTGATCTTGAGGACGCTTGCCGAGGAACGGAAGAAGCGCGAAGTCGATCCGACGCTGTCGGTTCTGCGCGAAATCCTGATGCAGCGCCCCGCCAGCGAGGCCGAACGCCATGCGCAGCAGCGCATGAGCGAAATGCACACGCTGATCGAGCAACTGACACATTGGTATGAAGACGTAAAACAACTTGAAACCGAAAGGCTCGCAACGCTACTCTCGCTGGGCGCGAAAGTCACAAAGCTTCTGGAGGCCAAGGACCGGGTCGTTTCGCTCGGCCGCAGCCGCCGGCCGAATCCAGCGAACAAGAGTTAGCGCCATGGGCACTGCTTTCTTCGACGCGACAGACAGACCAGAGACGCGACCGCCGGATGGCGATGCCGTTTTGCCCCGCGGTGACGCGGCGAAGGCCGGGCTGCGCAAGGCGGCGATGCTGCAGGCGCTGGCCGCCGCCATCTGGATCCCGCAGGCCGGCTTGCTCGCCCTCTCGGTCGGCCGCATTGCCGATGGCGGCGGATTGCGCGACGTTCTTTGGCCGGCTCTCGGTATCCTCGCCCTCGGATTGGCAAGAAGCGGTCTCGACGCGGCCGGCGGCCGCCTCGCCTTTCGTGCCGCGCGCGCCGAACTCAGCCGCAGGCGGCAGGTCGCGGCGGCTGCCCTTTCCCTGTCATCGCCGATCGATCGTCGCCGGTCGGCCTCCGGCAAAGCCGCGAGCGTCATCGGCGAGCAGGCCGAGCTCATCGTGCCCTATCTCGCCCGCTTCCAGCCGGCGCGGGTGAAGGCGAGCCTTGTGCCGCTGATCATTCTTGCCGTCATCCTTCCGGTTTCGTGGGTCGCCGCGCTGGTGCTGCTGTTTGCCGCGCCGCTGATCCCGATCTTCATGGCGTTGATCGGCTGGCGCGCCCAGACGGCCAGCGAAAAGCAGCTTGTTGCCACCGGCGGCCTCAACGGCTTCCTGCTCGATCGGCTGCGCGGACTGGCGACGATCCGCGCGCTCGACGCGGTGGAGGCCACCGCGCTCAGGCTTCGCCGCGAGGCGGAATCGCTGCGTGCGCGCACCATGGCGGTGCTGAAGATTGCCTTTCTCTCCTCGGCCGTGCTCGAACTTTTCGCCGCGCTCGGCGTGGCGATGATCGCCGTCTATGTCGGTTTCAGCCTGCTCGGCGAGATCCGCTTCGGCACCTGGGCAGGCCGGCTCGACCTGACCGAGGGACTGTTCATCCTGCTGCTGGCGCCGGCCTTCTTCGAGCCATTGCGCGAGCTATCGGCCGTCTGGCACGATCGGGCGGCCGGCGAAGCAGCGATGAAAGCGCTGGATGCTCTGGCTGGAGGCGGCGGCCTGTCCATTCGAGGAACAGCCGAAATCGCGCCAGCGGTGCTTGCCGCCGCCGAAGCGCCGGCTATCCGCCTTGAAAATCTCGCCTTCCGCTACGGCGCCGACGAACTGTTGATCCACGACGGTGTCAACCTCGATATCGCTGCCGGGGAACATCTGGCGCTTCTTGGCGTCAGCGGTTCCGGCAAATCGACGCTCCTATCGCTGATGGCGGGGCTGGCGCCCTCTACCGGCGGCCATATCGTCATTGGCGGCGTCGAGCTCGCGGATGAGACTGCCGCCAACCTGCGGGACGGCATGGCGTGGATCGGTCAGAAGCCGCATATTTTTGCCGGCACCATAACGGGGAATATCGCGCTCGGCAGACCCGGCGTGCTGCGCGGCGATGTGGCCGACGCACTGGATGTCGCGAGACTCGGAAAGGTGGCCGAGGCCTATGGCGACCGGCCGCTCGGCGAAGGCGGAATCGGGCTTTCCGGCGGCGAGGCGTTGCGGCTGGCGATCGCGCGGGCGGCCTGCAATCCCCATCTGAGGATCATCCTCGCCGACGAGCCGACCGCGCATCTCGATGCCGCCACTGCCGCCGAAGTGACCGAGAGCCTGCTTTCGCTTGCGAGGGCGCGCACGTTGATCGTGGCCACCCACGATCCGCTTCTGGCCGCGCGCATGCATCGCAGCATCCGCATCGATGCCGATATCATGATCCGGGAGGCCGCCGAATGAGCACGTTCGCTGCAGACCTCAAGCCGATCCTGCGTCTGTTTTTTGCGGAGCGCCGGCGCGCGCTGCTGCTCGGCGCCGCACTTTCGGCGGCCACAGTCACGGCGGGCATCGCCCTGCTCGGCCTGTCCGGCTGGTTCATCACCGGCACCGCGCTTGCCGGCCTATCCGCCTCCGTTGCCATCACCTTCGACGTCTTTGCGCCTTCGGCGGGCATCCGTCTGCTTGCCATCGTCCGGACAGTGGCACGCTACGGGGAAAGGCTTGCGACCCATGATGCGACGCTCAGCGTTCTCGCGGCTCTTCGCGAAAGACTGTTTCGCGGCTTCGCCGAACCGGGCGCGGCGCGCATGCTCCTGCATCGTCCGGCACGACTGCTCTTCCGGCTGACGGCCGACATCGATGCGCTCGACTCCCTCTATCTCCGGATCCTTGTACCGGCCGCGGTAGCGATCGGCGCCACCTTTGCGGCAAGCCTCGTGCTGGGGCTCATCCATCCCCTGTTCGGCCTGTTCGTTGGTCTCTTTCTCATTGGTGCCGGCCTCGGCCTGCCCTTGATCGCCGCCCGGGTGGCGCGCAAATATGCCCGCCGGCGCGCCCATGGCATCGAGGCGCTGCGGTCGCGGACGATCGATCTCGTCGCCGGCCAGACCGACCTGCTGATGGCCGGCCGGCTTGCGGCTCAAAGGCAGGCCATCGCTGCGGCAGACCATTACACCGGCGGCGCCGACGATCGGTTGAACCGCGTCGAGACCGGCCTGACCTTCGGCTTCGGCCTGGTCTCCACCCTGCTGTTGACGGCATCGCTGCTTGCCGTCGCCGCTCTTGCGGAGACGAAGGCGATTACCGCTCCTGTGGCAGCCCTCGGCCTGCTGGTCGCCTTCGCGGCGACCGAACCCTTCGCGGCACTGCGCCGCGGTGCACTGGAACTTGGGCGGACGCTGCTTGCGGCAAAGCGGGTCGCGCCGCGGCTTGCCGCCGCGCGGGCATCGGAGCCATTGGCGGCAGCGCTGCCGGGATATGCTTTTTCGCTGACGGATGTCTCCGCCTTCCATGAAAATTCCGCCGTGCTGGCGCTCCAAGGCATCGACCTGACGCTCCGGCCAGGCGAGCGGCTGGCCGTGGTCGGCGGCAGCGGCGCCGGCAAGTCGAGCCTGCTCGCCCTGCTTTCCGGCGAACTGCCGGCGAGCGCGGGGCGTGTTGCGACGACAAGGGCGACCTTGCTGACCCAGCGGACGGAACTCTTCGAGGACAGCCTGCGCGGCAATCTCACCCTTGCCAACCCGGATGCCAGCGAAGCGCGTCTTCGCGAAGCGCTGGCTGCCGCCGGTCTGCTTGCCGATGTCGAGGCCATGCCGCGGGGGATCGATACGCCGCTCGGCGAAGGCGGTCTCGGCCTTTCCGGCGGTCAGTCGCGGCGGCTGGCGCTTGCCCGACTCTTCCTGCGCGACACGCCGCTCTGGCTGCTCGACGAGCCGACGGAGGGCCTCGACGGCGCCACCGCCCGCGACGTGCTCGGCCGCCTGTCGGCAATGGCAGACGGCCGCGCATTGGCCATCGCCACCCATATCCGCCGCGAAGCTGCCATCGCAGACCGCATCGCCGTCATCGAAGGCGGCCGTATCACAGAAGTTTCGCGCCGCGGAGAGGCGGCGTTCGAAAAGGCGCTCGACCGGCTTCGGCCGGATTGAGCGAAAGCCGCATGCCCTCAACCGCCACCCGGCGCTTGGGAATGCTCCGTACCCCGTGGGACCGTGGGAGAAAGACAATGGAACTAGATATCGTTGCGCTATCGCGCTTTCAATTCGCGCTGACGGCGCTTTACCACTTCCTGTTCGTGCCGTTGACGCTCGGCCTGTCCGTGCTGCTCGCGATTATGGAAACCGTCTACGTCATGACCGGCCGCCAGATCTGGCGGCAGATGACGAAATTCTGGGGGACGCTGTTCGGCATCAATTTCGTCATCGGCGTCGCCACCGGCATCGTCATGGAATTCCAGTTCGGCATGAACTGGAGCTATTACAGCTATTATGTCGGCGACATTTTCGGCGCGCCGCTGGCGATCGAAGGCCTGATGGCCTTTTTCCTGGAAGCGACCTTCGTCGGTCTGTTCTTCTTCGGCTGGGACAAGCTGTCGAAGGTCGGCCATCTCGTCGCCACCTGGGCGGTGGCGCTCGGCTCGAATTTCTCCGCACTCTGGATTCTCATCGCCAATGGCTGGATGCAGAACCCGGTGGGATCGGCGCTCAATCCGCAGACGATGCGCATGGAGATCACAAGCTTCTTCGACGTCGTCTTCAACCCGGTCGCCCAGGCGAAATTCGTCCATACGGTGTCGGCCGGTTATGTCTGCGCCTCGATCTTCGTGCTCGGCGTCTCGGCCTGGTATCTGTTGAAGGGCCGGCACATCGAGCTTGCCAAGCGCTCGATGACGGTCGCGGCCTCCTTCGGCCTCGCCTCGGCGCTTTCGGTCGTCGTGCTCGGCGACGAGAGTGGCTATCTCGCAACCGAAAACCAGAAGATGAAGCTCGCCGCGATCGAAGGCATGTGGAAGACCGAGCCGGCGCCGGCCGCCTTCACCGCTTTCGGCTTCCCGGATCAGGAGGCGCGCGAGACGCATTTCGCCGTCCATATCCCCTGGGTCATGGGCCTGATCGGCACGCGGTCGCTAACGACAGAGATCCCCGGCATCGACAAGCTCGAACAGCAGGCCGAGGTCCGCATCCGCGACGGCATCAGGGCTTATGACGCGCTGATGCAAATCCGCTCAGCCCGGGCGCAGGATCAGGTGGCGCAGGAGGTGCGCAGCTCCTTCGAGGATCTCGGCCATGATCTCGGCTACGCCCTTCTGCTGAAGCGCTATGTCGACGATCCGCGCCAGGCGACTGATGCGCAGATCGTCCAGGCGGCGCGCGATACCATCCCGCATGTGCCGACACTCTTCTGGTCCTTCCGCATCATGGTCGGTCTCGGCATCTTCTTCATTCTGCTGACATCAACCTTCTTCTGGCTGTCGGCCCGGCGCCATCTCGACAAGTACCCGCTGCTGCTGAGGATTGCGGTGCTGGCGATCCCCCTGCCCTTTGTCGCGATCGAGCTCGGCTGGGTCGTCGCCGAGTTCGGCCGCCAGCCCTGGGTGATCGAAGGCGTGCTGCCGACGGCGGCAGCCGTCTCCAGCCTCGGCGCCGGCACCGTACTGCTGACCATCATCGGTTTTGCCGCGCTCTACACGGTGCTGATCGTCATCGAGATGGGCCTGATGATCAAGGCGATCAAACAAGGGCCGGAGCCGGATGACGAGCCGGAAGCGGTGCTGATTTCCGAAACCCTCGTCCCAGCAGCGGAGTGACCAGCCATGATCCTTCACGAACTCCTCGATTATGAAACGCTGCGCCTCATCTGGTGGGTGCTGCTCGGCGTGTTGCTGATCGCCTTTGCGACGACAGGCGGCTTCGATCTCGGCGTCGGCACGCTTCTGCCCTTCGTCGCCGGGACCGATACGGAACGGCGCGTGGTGATCAACACGATCGGCGCCACCTGGGAAGGCAACCAGGTCTGGCTGATCCTCGGCGGCGGCGCCATCTTCGCCGCCTGGCCGCCGCTCTATGCGGTCTCCTTCTCGGGCTTCTACCTGGCGATGTTCGCGATCCTTTTCGCGCTCATCCTGCGCCCGGTCGGCTTCAAATACCGGTCGAAACGGGAAAGCGCCCGCTGGCGCAACGGCTGGGACTGGGCGCTCTTCATCGGCGGCTTCGTGCCGTCGCTGATCTTCGGCGTTGCCGTCGGCAACGTGCTGCAGGGCGTGCCCTTCCGCTTTGCCGACGATATGCGGATCTTCTACGAAGGCTCGTTCTTCGCCCTGCTCAATCCCTTTGCACTGCTTTGCGGCCTGCTCTCCGTCGCCATGCTGACGATGCACGGTGCGGCCTGGCTGGTGCTGAAGGCGGGCGGGCCGGTTGCCGAGCGGGCCAGAAGCTATGGCAGCATCGCCGCCCTTGTTACCATCGTGCTGTTTGCCCTCGGCGGCCTCTTCCTGTGGGTCGGTGTCGGCGGCTACCGCATCACCAGCGATATCAGCCCGATCGGGCCTTCCAATCCCCTGCTGAAAACGGTGGTGATCGAAAAGAGCGCATGGCTGGCCAATTACGCCGCCCATTCCTGGATGATCGCCGCACCCGTTCTCGGCTTTGCCGGCGCCGCACTGGCTTTCATTGCGATGCGGGCAAGGCGCGAGGTGATGACACTGCTCTTCAGCACGGTCGCGATCCTCGGCATCATCTCGACGGTCGGTCTCTCGATGTTCCCGTTCATCCTGCCCTCCTCGCTCGATCCGCGATCGAGCCTGACGGTCTGGGATGCATCCTCCAGCCATATGACGCTGTTCATCATGCTGGTGGTGTCGGCAATCTTCCTGCCGATCATCTTCGCCTACACGGCCTGGGTCTACAAGGTTCTGTGGGGCAAGGTCGACGAGAAATCCGTCACCGACAAGAACAGCCACGCCTACTGAGGGAGATGAAACGATGTGGTATTTCGCATGGATCCTCGGCCTGCCGCTGGCCGCCGCCTTCGCTGTCCTCAACGCCATGTGGTACGAGCTGATGGACGACGCAGCCCGAAAGAAGGCGTCCGAAGGGCTGAAGTAAATCAAGAGGGGCGCGGTTCGAGCCCGCGCCCCCTTTCTATCAGCCTTCCAGCCACTTCACCTGATCGGCCGTCAGCCGGATGTCCAGCGCCGACAGGCTGTCCTCCAGCTCGGCAACGGTGCGCGGCCCAATCAGCGGGATGACGGGGAAGGGCTGGGCGATCACATAGGCGAGCGCGATGTGGATCGGGTTGCGGCCGAGCTTGTTGGCCAGTTCGATGGCGCGGTCGCGGCGGCCGAAATTGCGCTCGGAATACCAGACCCGCACGATCTCCTCGTCATCCCGCTTGTCGCGGCCGGCGCGGTCGGTGAAGAAGCCGCGGCCCTGGCTCGACCAGGCGAAGTTCGGGATCTGTTTCTCGTTCAGCCATTTCTTCCAGTCGTCATCGGAGGCGGCGACGCAGCCGGCCCAGATCGGATCGAGCATCTCGGCAAGCGAGAAATTGTTGGAAAGTGCTGCCGGCGCCGCCTTGCCGGTTTTCTCTGTATAGGCGATCGCCTCGTCGAAACGTGCGCGTGTCCAGTTCGAGCCGCCGAAGATGCCGCGAATGCGTCCGCGTTTGACCTCGGCATCCATGGCATCGACGAACTCGCCGACGGGCACGTCGGTATTGTCGCGGTGCATGAAATAGATGTCGACATAGTCGGTCTTCAACCGGGCGAGCGACTGGTCGAGCTGCTTTGCGATCATATCGGGATAGCAGAGCGGCGAATGCGCGCCCTTGCCGATCAGCACGATCTCCTCGCGCGGCACCCTGCGGCTCGTGTGCCAGTCGCCGAAGATTGCCTCCGTCTTGCCCGCGCCATAGACATAGGCCGTGTCGAAGGCATTGCCGCCGGCCTCGTAGAAGGCGTCGAGCGTCAGCGAGGCGGCGGCGAAGTTCGGGAAGAACTCGAAGCCGAGCGTCACTACCGAGGCCGGCTTGGAAATGCCGGGGATCTGGCGCTGCGGAATGCTGTTGCCGCGCGTGACCGCGCCGCCGGCAATGTTGGCCGTGCGCTTCGCCGCCTTCTCGACGCCGTATTCGAGGCCGACCGAGGCGCGCCATTGGTCGAGCACGCGCAGGTTTCCGATCGAATCCGCCCAGCTCATGCCGGGGGCGCTGAATTCGGTTCTGCCGGCGCGGATGGCATAGCCCGCCGCATCGGCTTCGAAGGAATAGAGCCAGCGATCTTCCTTGATCTCGGCTGTTTCCTGCTTGCCGCCCTTGAAGATCTCGATCTTGCCGATGCCGCCCTTATGGCCGGAGGCGAACCAGAAGTCGGCGACTTCGATCCGGCCTTCGGACCCGATGATGCGCAGCACGTTGTCCTGCTGCGCCATGATCGAGCAGGAGACTTCGGCGATGATCTCGTTCGGGAATTTGAGCACGGCCGAAGCCCATTCATCGACGCCGCTTTCGCCGAGATGAGCGACGCCGGAGACCTTTTCCGGTTCGAGGAAAGCTTTGCCTTCCGCCGCGCCCGCGATCAGCCGCGCCATCGAGACCGGATAGCCGCCGACATCGAGAATGCCGCCGCCGGCTGTATCGTTGGCGAACAGCCGGTGCTCCGGCCTGTAGCTGCCCATATTGAAGCCGAAGCTCGAGCGAATGATGCGGATGGTACCGATGACGCCGCTCTTGATGATCTCGACCAGCTTCTCCGTCTGCGGATGCACGCGGTACATGAAGGCTTCGCCAGCAAAGACGCCGGCCTTCTTGGCCTCGTAATAAACGGCTTCGGCATCATAGGCCGAAAGCGCGATCGGTTTTTCCACAAGGATATGCTTGCCGGCGCGCGCGGCCTTGATCGCCCATTCGGCATGGCCGGTATGGGGCACCGAAATATAGACCGCATCAACCTCGGGGTCCGAAAGCAGCGCCTCGTAGCCGTTGACGATGCGGGCGCCGGGGAAGTTTTCTGCCAGTCCCGGCTTGGAAGGATTGCGGGTGGCGATCGCCACCAGTTTGCCGGTGCGCGAATGGGCGACGCCGTCTGCAAAGGTGCGGGCGATGGTGCCGGGGCCGATGATGCCCCAGCGGATCGGTTGATCGGAAGTCATGGAAGCCTCTTTCGTCTTTCTGCCTTGGGAGGGGTTTAGCGAAGCCGTTTGCCGGCGCCGTCGAAAAGGAATGTGTGGCGTGCGGGAAGGCCGACGGTCAGCGTCTCGCGATTGCCGGCGGTGCGCGATTCCGGCCGCTCGATGATCAGCTGCTCGCTGCCGATGGCGGCATAGATGTAGCTGGTGTTGCCGAGATGCTCGGCGACGTCGATGGCGACGGTAAGATCAGCGTCACCCATGCCGGCATCGACAAAATGTTCGGGACGAATGCCGAGCGTCACCTTCGCACCTGTCTCGATCGGAGCGGCGACGGGCAGCGGCAGGCGCATATTGGCGTCGCTTTCCAGCGCGATCACCGCCCTGCCCGGCTGCGTCTCGACCACCACGGACTTGAGGAAATTCATCTTCGGCGAGCCGACGAAGCCGGCGACGAACTGGTTGGCGGGGTCGTCATAGAGGTCGAGTGGGGCGCCGATCTGCTCGATATTGCCGGCGCGCAGCACGACGATCCGGTCGGCGAGCGTCATCGCCTCGGTCTGGTCGTGGGTGACGTAGATCATCGTGGTGCCGAGCTGTTTGTGCAGCCTGGAGATTTCGACGCGCATCTGCACGCGCAGTTCCGCGTCGAGGTTTGACAAGGGCTCGTCGAAGAGGAAGACCTCGGGTTCGCGCACGATGGCGCGGCCGATTGCGACGCGCTGGCGCTGGCCGCCGGAAAGCTGCTTCGGCCGCCGCTTCATCAGCTCGGTGATCTGCAGGATCTCGGCGACGTGGCGCACGCGCCGCTCGGTATCGGCCTTCGGGTTGCCGTTCATCCGCAGGCCGAAGCTCAAATTCTCCTCGACGGTGAGGTGCGGATAGAGCGCATAGGACTGGAAGACCATGGCGATGCCGCGATCGGCCGGCTCGACGTCGTTGACGACCCTGCCGCCGATCCGAAGCTCGCCTGCGGTGATGTCCTCGAGACCGGCGATCATCCTGAGCAGCGTGGACTTGCCGCAGCCGGAGGGACCGACGAAGACGACGAATTCGCCGTCCTTCACCTCGAGATCGGCGCCGTGGATGATCTCGAAGCCGCCGAAGCGCTTGACGATATTGCTGAGTGAAAGCTCTGCCATGCAGCCTCCCGTTTACTTGATTGCGCCGGCCGCAATGCCGGCGATGAAATGGCGCTGGAGAGCCACGAAGACGACGAGGATCGGCGCCGTCAGCAGCACCGCTCCGGCCATGATGCCGCCCCAGGAAACCTTGGTGAGGCCGATCAGCGTTCCCAATGCCACCGGCGCCGTCATCATTCCCGGTTTGGAATTGATGAGCAGCGGCCAGAGATAGTTGTTCCAAGAGGCGAGGAAGAGAATGATCGCCAGCGCCGCCATGGTCGGGCGCGCCAGCGGCAAGGCGATGCGCAGGAAGATCTGCCATTCCTTGACGCCTTCGACACGGGCCGCATCGAACAACTCGCCCGGCATCATCGAAAAGGATTGCCGCATGAACAGCACGCCGAGCGAATTGAACAGCGGCGGCACGATCAGCGCCACCCATGTATTGGCCAGCCGGAACTCGCGCGCCACCATGATGAATTGCGGGATGACGACCACCGAGAAGGGCAGCGTGATCGTGCCGAGGATGATGGCGATGACGATGGAGCGGCCGACGAAACGGTAGCGCGCCAGCGCCCAACCCGCCATCGAGGTCAGCATCACCGACAGGAAAGTATAGATGATCGCGACGCCGACGGAGATCGTCATGGCGCCGATGAAATCGGTATCGGCCTGCAGGTTCTTGAAATTCGCGATGAAGTTGGTCGACGGCCAGAGCACGATGTCGGGGCTGAAAATGCCGTTGTCGGGCATGGTGGAGAAGACGAACATCATCCAGAGCGGAAACAGCCAGATTATCGCAAGCGGCGCCAATGCGGCGTGCAGCGCGATCTGGCGCATGAGAAGGGATTGCGACCTGGATTTCATTTCGGATCCCTCCCGACCCAGAGATTGAGAAGCGAGATCACCACGGCAAGGGAAGCCATCGTGTAGGCGATCGCCGAGGCATAGCCGAAGTTCAGCGAGGTAAAGCCTTGGCGGTAGAGCAGCAGACCGAGGGTCTCGGTGCCGCCGCCGGGGCCGCCGCGATTGGTAATGAGGAAGGGCTCGGTGAAGAGCTGCATGGTGCCGATCACCGAGAGCACCACGCAGAACAGGATGATCGGTTTCAGGAGCGGCAGGGTGATGTGGAAGAACTGCTGTACCTTGCTCACCCGGTCGAGGGTCGCTGCCTCATAGACATCGTCGGGAATCGACTGCAGGCCGGCAAGGATGATGATGGCGTTATAACCGGCCCAGCGCCATGTGACGGCGAGGATGATCACCGCCATGGCGGCATTGGCATTGTCGAACCAGGAAACCGGGCTCAGGCCGACGGCGGAGATCAGCTTGTTGATGATGCCGAAATCGAGGCTGAACATCAGCCGGAATACCGCTGCATAGGCGACCTCGCCGACGACGACGGGCGCGAAGAAGGCGAAACGGAAAAGCGGACGCGCTTTCAAGAGCGGCGAATTGAGCATCACGGCCATGACGGTCGCAAGCGCGATCATGACCGGCACCTGGATCACCAGGATGATCAGCGTGTTATAAAGAGCGTTGTAAAAGGCCGGGTCGTAGAAAAGCCGGCCCCAATTGGCCTGGAAACTGTATTTCCACGGATTGATGCGGGTGTTCTGAAAGGAAATCAGGAACGAATTGATGATGGGCCAGACCCAGAAAGTGGCAAAGACCAGCAAATAGGGGGCAAGGAACGCATAGGCGCTCCGGGTTCTGAACGGCATCGAGCCTTCTCCTCACGAACGAATGACCGGCCGCCTTGCAAGGCGGGAGAATGCCGGGCGCCTGAAGCGCCCGGCATCGTCATTCATTGCGCCACGGGAAGCCCGGTCGCCGAAGCGATCTGCTTGGCGGCGTCGTCGAGGGCTGCCTTCGCGTCCGGATAACCGCCGGCGAAGAACTTGGTCTGCGTTGCCTTGAAGATGGCTTCGGCATCGCTCTGGAAAGCGGTACCGCGGCTCGGCACGATCTTCGGCAGCGTCGCCAGGATATCGGCCCAGACCTTCTGGCCGCCCCAATAGGGCTGCGGTTCGCTGATGAAGGGGTCCTTCTCGGCCGAGAGCAGCGACGGCACCAGGCCGAATTCCTTCAGCATGGTGATCTGGCCTTCATTGGTGCCGAGGGCGTAGTTGACGAATTTCCAGGCGGCTTCCTTGTTTGCCGAGGTTGCCGAAATGGCGAGCGACGAACCGCCGAGATTGGCCGCATGCGGGCCGTCGGCCGTCAGGCTCGGCATCCTGTAGACGCCCCACTTGCCCTTGAGATCGGGGGAGGTCGAGCGCACGGTGCCTTCATACCAGCCGCCATAGAGCTGGCTCGCGGCCTTGCCGGCGGTATTGGCCTGGATCTTTTCATCCCAGTTGGCTGCCGTCAGCGTGCCGGCATCCTTCATTTCCTTCACCTTCTGCAGCGAGGCGACGCAGGCCGGCTGGTTGATGGTGATATTCTGGCCGTCGGTCGAGTAATAACCGCAGCCCTGTTCATTGGCGATCATGCGAAACCATTCGCTGTCGCCGTTGAAGTCGGCCTGGGCCATGACGACGCCGGGATTGGCGGCGGAAATCTTCTTGCCCGCAGCAATGAAATCGTCCCAGGTGCTGATGGTGCTCGGATCGACACCGGCCTTTTCGTACATGTCGCGGCGGTAAAAGACGGCGACAGGACCGGAATCCCACGGCATGGCATAGGCGACGTCGCCGACTTCGAGCTCGGTGCGCTTGAAGTCAGGGAATTTCGCCTGGATCTCGGGGGTGTAGCCGAGCTCCTTCAAATTGGCGAAGCAATCCGGGAAACGGCTCCAGAAGATTTCAGCCTCGAAATTTTCGATGCTGACGATGTCAGGCAGGCCGTCGCCGCCGGCGGCGCAGGCAGCCAGCGTCTTGTCGAAGACCTGGCTGTTGCCGAGGTCCTCGACGGTGATGTTGATATCGGGAAACTGTTTGTTGAAGCCCGGAAGCGTGGACTTCAAGGCCGATGCGGCGACATTCCAGCTCCAGATAGTGAGATTGGCCGACTCAGCGAATGCGGAGCCGGAAGCAAGCAGTGCGACAGCTGCGGTCGCAGCGAGAAGTTTGAAGCGCATTGAAAATCCTCCCTTTTCAATTGCCGATCTTTCACGAACGCGGTTAGACTAACTGCAAGGGAGCGGCTGTCTCCTAAAA
The DNA here is from genome assembly GCF_002211295.1 of Rhizobium sp. N122. NCBI lineage: Bacteria > Pseudomonadati > Pseudomonadota > Alphaproteobacteria > Hyphomicrobiales > Rhizobiaceae > Rhizobium > Rhizobium sp. N122. The sequence continues at coordinate 146,770 of NZ_LOKU01000006.1, forward strand.
AGGGAATATGGATTTGGCGGAAAGTAAGGTCGGCACGAGTGCAATCTATCAGCCCGGCGCAAGCAGCATCGAGGGTTCGCCTACGGCGCTGCAGATGTTTCATGACCATCCGCTCGTCATGGCCATGCCGCACTGGCATGCGCAGGTTGAGGTCAACTTCGTCATGCGCGGCACTGTCCATTATCGGATGAGCGACCACGAATTTCGGCTGAACGCCGGCGAAATGTGTCTCTTCTGGGGTGGCCAGCCGCATCAGATGGACGAATCCTCGGATGATTCGCTCTATGCCGGCGCCCATCTGCCGCTCATTTATTTCTTCCGGCTGCGTCTGCCGATCAGCATTTCCAGCCGGCTGATGAAGGGCGAGACGCTGCTGACCTCGGCGACCGATGCCGCCGACAACGAGAATTTCGCCCGCTGGTTCCGCTATTCCAAATCAGGCGATTCCGCCAAGGCCCAGCACGCGGTCGACGAATTGCTGCTGCGCATCGAGCGCATCGCGCTCGAACCCTATTCGATGACGACGTCGAAGACGGTCGCCAGCCTGGAAGGCGATCAGCCGCATCCGAATTCCTCGCGCAGCGTTGCGCGCATGTGCGATTTCATTGCCGCAAATTTCCTGCACGACATCGATTCGGTCGATATCGCCCGTGCCGCCGACCTGCATCCGAAATATGCGATGAACCTGTTCAAGCGATCGACCGGCATGACGCTCAGCAAATATGTGACGCTGCTCAGGCTGTCGCGCGCCCAGGCGATGCTGATGAGCGAAGGCGCCAATGTGCTGACGGTGGCAATGGACAGCGGCTTCGGCTCGATCAGCGCCTTCAACAAATCCTTCCGCCACATCGCCGGCATGTCGCCATCGGACTTCCGCCGCGATATCCGGCTGGTGACGACGGTGCCCGCCGGTGCCTTCCGGAACTGAAGCGTAGCAACGTTTCAGGTTCGCTGCGCGCGCTCCTCCTTCTTCCGAGCAAAAAAACAGCCTATGGTGACGGCAGGCTGCGCACATTTTTTGCGCAAGTGCATGCGCCATGCGATGGCGCCACGGGCGGCGCCATGATGCCTCCAGTGAAATCAATGATTTGGAACCTGGCACGCCGCTTGCTTCGATATTTGCAGAGTTGGTGGCTAGGGTTCCGGCGTCACAAGGCGTGACTGGTCCGAGAGCTGCCACCGGCAGGGGAGACATCCTGCCGGGTGCACGGCGGGATAAAAACCCGGGAGACCTCGTAAGCCAAGGGATTGGCGGCACGATGGTTCTTTGCCGATCCCTTTTGATGAAAAGCAAAAGGGGAATTTCAATGCAGACTTTTTCGAAGCTTCTTTCCATCACCGCACTGACGGCATCCTTGGCGCTGGGCCTCGGCTCCATCGCAAAAGCTGAACAGAAGACCGATTTCAAGGTTGCCTGGTCGATCTATGTCGGTTGGATGCCCTGGGGCTATGCCGCCGATCACGGCATCGTCAAGAAATGGGCTGACAAATACGGCATCAAGATCGAGGTCACCCAGTTCAACGACTACGTCGAATCGATGAACCAGTATACGGCCGGTGCCTTCGATGCCGTGACTCTCACCAATATGGACGGACTGTCGATCCCGGCCGCCGGCGGCGTCGATACCACAGCCGTGATCGTCGGCGACTTTTCGAACGGCAATGACGCGGTCATCCTGAAAGACAAGGCGAGCCTTGCCGACATCAAGGGCCAGAACGTCAATCTCGTCGAATTCTCCGTCTCGCACTATCTGCTGGCCCGGGCGCTCGAAAGCACCAAGATGACCGAGCGCGACGTCAAAGTGGTCAACACCTCCGATGCCGACATGGTCGCTGCCTACAAGACGGCTGACGTAACGGCTGTCGTCACCTGGAATCCGCTGGTCTCGACCATCCTCGAAGATCCCACGGCCAAGAAAGTGTTCGACAGTTCACAGGTGCCGGGCGAAATCATCGACCTGATGGTCGCCAACACCGGCGTGCTGAAGGACAACCCGAATTTCGGCAAGGCGCTTGCCGGCATCTGGTATGAGACGGCAGCGCTGCTGACATCAGACAGCGCCGACGGCAAGGCTGCGCGCGAGGCGATGGGCCAGGCATCGGGCACCGATCTCAAGGGCTTCGAATCCCAGCTTGCCGCCACTAAGCTGTTTGCCAAGCCGGCCGATGCGGTTGCTTTTACCGCGTCGGGCAGCCTGCCGAAGACGATGGATCTCGTCCGCACCTTCCTGTTCGAAAAGGGTCTGCTCGGCAGCGGCGCGCCGTCCGCTGATGTGATCGGCATCGAAATGCCGGATGGCAAGGTTCTCGGCGACAACGGCAACATCAAGCTGCGCTTTACCGAGACTTATATGAAGGCGGCCGCCGACGCATCGCTCTGAGCAACCTTCGAGCAGCGGCGTGGCTTGTCCAACGCCGCCATCCTTCATCAGCGGAGTTCTCTCATGCGTTGGATCAACACGAGGCCGAGCCGGGGTGCGCAGCTTGCCTTGACGCTGCTGCCCTTCGTGCTGCTGATCGTCGCCTATGCTTTCGGCTCGGCGGCGCGACTGGCGGAAAACGCCAATGACAAGTTGTTGCCGGGCTTCGCAGATTTTGCCGATGCGATCAATCGCCTGGTCTTCGTCGCCGATCCGCGCACCGGCGAATACTTGCTCTGGTCTGATACGGCGGCGAGCCTAGTGCGGCTGTTTGCCGGTCTCGGCATCTCCACCGTCACTGCCCTCGTCATCGGCATGCTGATCGGCATGCTGCCGTATCTCAGGGCGCTGCTCTCTCCTTTCGTCGCCGTCATCTCCATGGTGCCGCCGCTGGCGCTGCTGCCGATCCTCTTCATCGTCATGGGGCTTGGGGAAGCCTCCAAGATCGCGCTCATCGCCATCGGCGTTGCCCCGACGATGATCCGCGACCTGGCGCTGAAGGCGCTGGAGCTGCCGCGCGAACAGATCGTCAAGGCTGAAACGCTGGGCGGTTCTTCCTGGCAGATCGGCCTTCGCGTCGTGCTGCCGCAAATCCTGCCGCGGCTGATCACCTGTCTCCGGCTTCAACTCGGCCCCGCCTGGCTGTTCCTGATCGCGGCCGAGGCGATCTCGTCGGATTCCGGCCTCGGCTACCGCATCTTCCTCGTGCGCCGCTACCTCTCCATGGACGTGATCTTTCCCTATGTCGTCTGGATCACGCTGCTCGCCGTGGTCGTGAATTACATCCTCGATCGAATCCGCATCGCTCTCTTCCCCTGGTCGGAACTGGAGAAGCAGGCATGAGCGAGCTGGTGATCGAAAGGGTCTGGAAGGAATATGGCGACCAGATCGTGCTTGAGAACGTGTCGCTGACCGTCGCCTCGCGCGCCTTCGTCGCGCTTGTCGGTCCGTCCGGCTGCGGCAAGACGACCTTCCTGCGCATGCTGCTTGGCCAGGAACGACCGACGCGGGGTGCCATACGGCTGGATGGCGAAGCGCTGCCGCTTGAGCCGGGGCCGGATCGCGGCGTCGTTTTCCAACGCTACTCCGTCTTCCCGCATCTGACCGTGCTCGGCAATGTGCTGCTCGGCCGTGAATTTTCCACGGCGCGCTACAAGGCAAAGCTTTTCGGCGCTACCCGCCGCAGTGCGGTCGACGAGGCGCGGCGATTGATCGGCGAAGTCGGCCTTGCCGGCGCCGAGGACAAATACCCCGCGCAGCTTTCCGGTGGCATGCAGCAGCGCCTGGCGCTGGCGCAGGCGCTCATCATGAAGCCGAAAGTGCTGTTGCTCGACGAGCCATTCGGGGCGCTCGACCCCGGCATTCGCGCCGAAATCCATGCCTTGATGAAACGGCTCTGGCACGAAACGCAGATGACCGTCCTCATGGTGACGCACGACATGCGCGAGGCCTTCACGCTGGCGACGCGCGTCGTCGCGTTCGAGCGCCGGCGTGACCGTCCGGAGGAGAAGGAGCGTTACGGCGCGACCATCACCAAGGACATTTCCATCTGGCCGCCCCGGCTTGCCGGTGCGCCGTCCATCTTCAGCCCCGACCGGGACGGCCCGGTCATTTCTCTGGGCCATCGTCGGGACGACCCGGCTTCCAGTCCGTCAGGAGAAAAACCATGATGCATGTCAGACGTTCGCCCGAAGAAATATCAGCCAACCGGCAGCGTTACGAGGAACATCAGAAGAAGGGGCTGGAATTCGCGCCGAAGGCCCTGCCGGCCCCGAGCCCCCTGCCCGCCCCTGCCATCGATGCGGCCGCGATCATTCATCAGGAGACCATTCCCGGCGGTTGGTATTGGTCGACCGCGCTGAAGCGCGGCGAGGCGCTCCGCATCGATCAGGGCGAAGGCGGATCGACCGTGGCGCTCGTTGCCTGGAACGCCGCTGACACGAGCGAGCGGCTCAATCTCGTCGACACGGTCAAGGTTCAGTGGACGACCGCCCTCGGCAAGGGACGCGTCATCTTCTCGGATATGGGCCGGGTGATGTTTTCGCTGATCGAGGACAGTTCCGGTGCTCATGACTGCCTGATGGGCGGCTCGACAGCGGCCTCGAACGCCGTAAAATATCCTGGCGTCAAAACTCGCAACACCCGCGACAACCTCGTACTCGTCGCCGGCAAGCTCGGTCTCGCCAGGCGTGATATCCCGGCGATTCTCAATCTCTTCGCTCCTGTCCGCGTCGACGATGACGGTGGCTTCCACTGGCGCGGCAAGCTTTCCAACAGCGGCGATTATGCCGAACTGCGCGCCGAAATGGACATGATCGTCGGCTTTTCCAATTGCCCGCATCCGCTCGATCCAGATCCGGTCTATGCGCCGAAGCCGATGACCGTGACGCGCTTTCGTGTAGCTGCGCCCGCCGTCGACGATCTCGCGCGCACGGCGACCGCCGAAGCCCTTCGCGGCTTCGAGAACAACGCCGCGATGCTGGCCTGAGGAGGGATGACGATGACCGATTTCATCAAGACTTCAGCTTCACGCAGCCTCGAAAACGCCGTGCAGGATCATTTCATCCCGGCCGAAGCGCCGTGGTCCGGCATCGTGCGCAAGGGGCAGACGATCCGCATCGAAGACAGCTACGGCCAGCAGGCGATCGACACGCTGTTTTATCGCGCCGATGATTTTGCCGAGCGCTATTCCAACCAGGACACGATGCGGGCGCAGGGCGGCGCCTATATCGGCGCCGGCACGAAGATCGTCTCGAACGAGGGCAACGTCATGCTTGTCATGACGGCCGACAGCTGCGGCCGCCATGATACCTCCGCCGGCGCCTGCTCCTGCGAAAGCAACACGGTGCGCTTCGGCCACGGCACGAAATACCTGCATGCCTGCCGCGACAATTTCGTGCTCGAAGTGACCAGGCACGGCATGAGCAAGCGCGACATTGTGCCGAACATCAATTTCTTCATGAATGTCCCGATCAAGCCGAATGGCGAAATGACCATCGTCGACGGCATTTCCGCGCCCGGCGACTATGTCGAGCTGGTGGCTGAAATGGACGTGCTCTGCGTCATCTCCAACTGCCCGCAGGTCAACAATCCCTGCAACGGCTTCGATCCGACACCGATCCGGGTGCTGATCTGGGACGGCGAGGACTGATCGATGTTCGCCAAGGTTCTCATCGCCAATCGCGGCGAAATCGCCGTCCGGGTGATCCGGACATTGAGGAGGATGGGCATCGCCTCGGTTGCCGTCTATTCCGATGCCGATCGCTTCTCGAAGCCGGCGCTGCTCGCCGACGAAGCCGTGCGCCTCGGCCCGGCGCCTGCTGGAGAAAGCTATCTCAACGTGGATGCCGTCATCGCCGCCTGCAAGGCGACCGGTGCCGAGGCCGTGCATCCGGGTTATGGTTTCCTTTCGGAGAATATCGGCTTTGCCGAACGGCTCGCCGCGGAAGGCATCGCCTTTATCGGCCCGCGGCCGGAGCATCTGTCGGCTTTCGGCCTTAAGCATACCGCGCGTGAATTGGCGAGGGCAAGCGGCGTGCCGCTGCTGCCCGGCACCGATCTGCTGCGAAATGTCGAGGAAGCGCACTTGGCCGCCGAGACCGTCGGTTATCCCGTCATGCTGAAAAGCACGGCCGGCGGCGGCGGTATCGGCATGCAGCTCTGCGCCGACGCGGCCGGTCTCAAGGCCTCTTTCGAAAGCGTACAGCGGACGGCGCGCGCCAGCTTCGGCGATGCGCGTGTCTACATCGAGCGTTTCGTTGCCGAAGCACGCCATGTCGAGGTGCAGGTCTTCGGCGACGGCAAGGGCAGAATGATCGCGCTCGGGGAGCGCGACTGCTCGCTGCAGAGGCGAAATCAGAAGGTCGTCGAGGAAACGCCGGCCCCCGGGCTGTCGGCGGAAACACGTGCACGGCTGCATAAGGCGGCGGTCGATTTGGGAGCTTCGGTCTCCTATGAATCGGCCGGCACCATCGAATTCATCTATGATCCCCAGCGCGAGGAATTCTATTTCCTCGAGGTCAACACCCGACTTCAGGTCGAGCATCCCGTCACCGAAGCCGTCTTCGGCATCGATCTCGTCGAGTGGATGATCCGGCAGGCGGCGGGCGAGGACGTGCTCTCGGGCGCTGGGGACCTGACGCCGAAGGGTGCGGCGATCGAAATGCGCATCTATGCCGAGATGCCGCATGCCGATTTCCGCCCGAGCGCCGGCCTGCTGACCGAGGTCGTCTTTCCCAACGATGCCCGTGTCGACGGCTGGATCGAGACAGGAACCGAGGTGACCCCCTTCTACGATCCGATGCTTGCCAAGCTGATCGTGGCGGCGGAGGATCGGCCGGCGGCGATCGAGAAGCTGAAGGCAGCGCTTGCCGCGACAGCGATATCCGGCATCGAAACCAATCTCGATTATCTCAGGTCGATCGCCGCCTCCGAACTGCTTGCCGGCGGTAAGGTGGCGACGACGGCGCTGCGCGACTTCGCCTTCGTTCCCGATATCGTCGAGGTTATCGCACCCGGTGCGCAATCGAGCATTCAGGAACTGCCGGGCCGGCTCGGCCTGTGGCATGTCGGCGTGCCGCCGAGCGGGCCGATGGACGAGCGCTCCTTCCGCCATGCCAACCGGCTGGTTGGCAATGCCGATGAGACGGCCGCGCTGGAACTGACGGTTTCCGGTCCGACGCTGCGATTTTATGCCGACCAGACCATCGCCCTTGCCGGGGCGCGGATGGCGATGACGTGCGATGGGGTCAGGCTTCCCCACGACGAGCCGGTCCTGATCTGGGCTGGTCAGGTTCTGTCGGTGGGTGCGATCGAAGGGCCCGGACAGCGCGCCTATCTTGCCGTTGCGGGCGGTTTTGCCGCGCCGGTCGTGCTTGGTTCGCGGGCGACTTTCGGCCTTGGCCAGTTCGGCGGCAATGCCACCGGTGCGCTGAAGACGGGGCATGTGCTGCATTTCGCCCGGCAGGCGCCGGTGGAACCGGCCAAGCCGGCAGCCGAGCCGGCGGCCTTGTCCCGCGAATGGGATGTCGGTGTCGTCTACGGTCCGCATGGCGCACCGGATTTCTTTCAGAATGGTGATATCGAGACGCTGTTCTCCGCCGCTTACGAAGTGCATTTCAACAGCGCCCGCACCGGGGTGCGCCTCATCGGCCCTGCCCCGCTTTGGGCACGCCGTGACGGTGGCGAGGCGGGACTTCACCCGTCCAACCTGCACGATAATGCCTATGCGATCGGCGCGATCGATTTCACCGGCGATATGCCGATCATTCTCGGGCCTGACGGTCCGAGCCTTGGCGGTTTCGTCTGCCCGGCGGTGATCGCCCGTGACGAGCAATGGAAGATGGGGCAATTCAAGCCGGGCGACCGGATCCGTTTTCATGCGGTGGCCCGGCCGCAAGACCCGATCGCCGGCCCGGCGGTGTGGCGGACTGCGGAGGAGACGGGTTCGCCGATCGTCGGCGTCAGCAATGACGGCCCGGTCTCGGTCGCCTATCGCCGCCAGGGCGACGACAATCTGCTCGTCGAATATGGGCCTATGACGCTCGATATTGCGCTGCGACTGCGGGTTCATCTGCTGATGCAGGCCGTCGTCGATGCCCGCTTGCCTGGTATCGTCGATCTCACGCCAGGCATCCGTTCGCTGCAGATCCATTATGACGGCACGCAGCTGACGCGCCGGCGCCTGCTCGGGTTGCTCTCTGAGATCGAGACGACGCTTCCGGCGGCACAGGATGTCAAGGTGCCGAGCCGGATCGTGCATCTGCCGCTGTCGTGGAACGATCCGGACGCGGCCCTTGCCATGCGCAAGTATCAGGAGCTCGTCCGCCCAAACGCGCCTTGGTGCCCCGATAACATCGAGTTCATCCGCCGCATCAACGGTCTTCCCGACGAACAGGCCGTCCGCGATATCGTCTTCAATGCGAACTACTTCGTCCTGGGACTGGGTGATGTCTATCTCGGGGCTCCGGTTGCGACCCCGATCGACCCGCGCCATCGTCTCGTCACGACCAAATACAATCCCGCCCGCACCTGGACGCCGGAAAACGCGGTCGGCATCGGCGGCGCATATATGTGCATCTACGGCATGGAGGGACCGGGCGGCTATCAGCTCTTCGGCCGCACTATCCAGGTCTGGAACACCTGGCGGGAAACGCCGGCCTTCGCCAGGGGCAAGCCCTGGCTCCTGAACTTCTTCGACCAGATCCGTTTCTTCCCGGTCAGCAATCAAGAGCTGACGGAGGCGCGCGCCGCCTTCCCGCATGGCGGCTATCCTGTCAGGATCGAAGAGACGGAGTTCTCTTATGCCGCCTACGACAAGGAGCTGCAGGCGAATGCGGCATCCATCAGCCGCTTCAAGGCGACCCAGCAGGCGGCCTTCGATGCCGAACGCCAGCACTGGAAGGAAGCCGGGCTCGACAGCTTCGTCGCCGATGAAGGCACGAGCGAAAATCCGGACGCAGATATTCCCGACGGATGCTTCGGCGTCGCCAGCGCCGTGCCCGGCAATATCTGGAAATTGCTGGTCGAGCCGGGCGCCCCGGTTGCGGCCGGCGACACACTTGCCATCATCGAATCGATGAAAATGGAAATCAACGTCACCGCCCATGCGGCAGGCCGCGTCCGCGACCTGCGCGCCGGGCCGGGGAGAAACGTCAAAGCCGGCGATATTATCGTCGTCGTGGAGGAATACTGACATGCTGCCGACCATCCTCGATCTCTCAAGCCTTCGCGCGGCCTATCGCTCCGGCCTGACGCCGCTCGACATCATCGAAGAGGTGATTGCCCGCCGGGCCGCTTCGAAAGATCCGGCAATATTCATTAGCCCGGTGCCGGATGAAGAGTTACGCTCTGCCGTCAACGCTCTGATGGCGCGCGCGCCTGAAGCAAACAGCCTGCCCCTCTGGGGCGTGCCTTTCGCGGTAAAGGACAATATCGATGCCGCCGGCCTGCCGACGACTGCCGCATGCCCGGCCTATGAGTATCGGCCGGAGTTCGATTCCACCGTTGTTGCAAGGTTGAAGGCAGCCGGGGCCATCATCATAGGCAAGACCAATCTCGACCAGTTCGCCACCGGCCTCAATGGCACGCGCTCGCCTTATGGGGCGCCACGTTCGGTCTTCGATGCGGCCTATATATCCGGCGGCTCGAGCTCGGGATCAGCGGTTACGGTTGCCTCCGGCCTCGCTGCCTTCGCACTCGGCACGGATACGGCAGGCTCCGGCCGCGTGCCGGCGGCGCTCAACAACCTGGTCGGCATCAAGCCGACGCCGGGGCTTCTCTCGAATACCGGCGCCATTCCGGCCTGCAGGAGTGTCGACTGCATCACGATCTTCGCGTCGACCGTCGGCGACGGCATTGCGATCCGCAAGGTTGCCGAGGGGTTTGACGCCGCCGATCCTTTCTCGCGTCGAGCCAAGCCGGCGAAGTTGCCGGTGTCGGGGTTGCGCATCGGCGTCCTGACCGGCGCGGAACGGGAATTCTTCGGCGACAAGGAGGTGGAGGCGCTTTACGACCAGGCGATCGAGCGGGCCAGAGCGCTCGGCGCGACCATCGTGGCTTTCGACTACGCACCCTTCCGCGAGGCCGCCGCCCTCCTTTACGACGGGCCGTGGGTCGCCGAACGCCTGGCGGCGGTCGAGGACTTCCTCGCCACGAATGCGGCCGATTTCGACCCGACGGTGCGGAGGATTATCGAGGGCGCCAGGGGCAAATCAGCGGTCGACGCCTTCAATGGCCGATATCGGCTGGAAGAACTGCGCCGAAAAACCGAGGCCGAATGGGAAAAGGCAGACGTGCTTCTGCTGCCGACCGCGCCGACCACTTATACGGTCGCAGACATGCTGGCCGATCCCGTTGTGCTCAACGGCCGTCTCGGCCGCTACACCAATTTTGTCAACCTGCTCGATTGCGCGGCGATTGCCGTTCCGGCCGGCTTCGGAAAGAGTGGCTTGCCGGGCGGCATTACCGTGATCGCGCCTGCTTTCACCGACGATGCGCTGGCGCCGCTTGCCGATGCGCTGCATCGCGCCGCCACCGCCGGCATGGGCATCGACCGGCAGGCGGCAATTCCTGAGGCAAGCCGCGTTGCGGCCGTCGATGACGGCTTCGTCGAGATTGTCGTCGTCGGCGCGCATTTGACCGGCATGCCGCTCAATCATGAATTGACCGGCGTCGGCGCCCGGTTGGTCAAGACCTGCAACACATCAGGCGAATACTGTCTCTTCGTGCTGCCGGACACGGTGCCGCCGAAACCAGGCCTCATCCGCGAACCTGGCCACAAGGGCGCCGGCCTGGAGGTTGAGGTCTGGGCACTGCCGGCCGATGCCTTCGGGCGCTTTGTCCAAAAGATCCCGGCGCCGCTCGGCATCGGAAAGGTGGCGCTTGACGACGGCACGAGTGTTTCCGGTTTTCTCTGCGAGGCACATGCGGTGAACGGCGCCGAAGACATCACCTCGCTCGGCGGCTGGCGGAGCTATATCAGCGCCAGATTGGCGAGCTGAGCGTGAGGAGAGAAAAATGGCGACGATGTTCAAACAGCTGGTTGCGCTTCTCCTGACGGGGCTGATCGCGCGAACCAGGGCGATCGGCAGACCCGGCCAGCGCTGAGGGCTTACCGCTTCTCTGCAAGCTCGATCTGAATACCGTCGGGATCGCGCAGAAAGGCGACCTTGTGCAGCACCTCGGTGTTAACAGCCAGGCGCGGCCGTTCCTTGATTTCGACACCGGCCTTTTCCAGCCGGGCGAAGGTCTCGTCGACGCTGTCGAACAGGAAGGTCAGATGACGCAGGCCGGCCGTACCCTCCGGTACATCCGCCGCCCTTGCCGCACCGCCCGCCGGCGCGACGATTTCGAGCATGCCGCCGCCGGCATCGAGAAAGGCGATCTCCCCGCCGTCGGCCATGAGCTTGCGCAGATGCACGCGCAGGCCGAGCAGACCGCAGTAGAAATCGACCGTGCGGTTCATGTCGCTGACCGTCATGCCGACATGCTCGAAGGATTTCAGCATGGAGCGCCCTCCCTCGTTCAGCCCGCAGACGAGCCCCGTTCTTCTTCCGGAAGCCAGGACCGGTAGAGTGGATGATCGGCGGCGATCGGCATCGGCGTCGGCCGGCCGGTGCGCTGCGAGAAATAGGCTGAGGTCACCAGCTCCAGCGAATTGCGGGCGTCCTGCAGCGTCACCGGCGGCTCCTTGCCCTCGACGATCGCCTTGTGGAAGAGCTCGAACTGACGGGTGTAGCCATCCTCGCCGGGTATATAGGCTGCAAGCGCCGCGTCGATTTTCGCCTGATGCTCCTCGGTTCCCGCGGTGAAGACCCACGGATCGCGGCCCATCGTATAGGGCTCGAGGATGCTTTCGGCGACGAGATCGCTGAAGCAGAAGCGCAGACGGGAAATCTCCTTGCGCGAGCCGAGTGTCATCGACAGCGTCGCCAGCGAGCCGTTGTGCATCTTCACCGAAAGAGCCGCCGTATCCTCGACCTGGATCGGATTGACCAGCGTCGCACCATAGGAAAACACCTCGGCGCAGGGGCCATGCACATAATTCAGCATGTCATGGGCGTGGATCGCGTGGCCGAGAAGGCCGCCGCCGAGTTCTGTCGCCCATTTGCCGCGCCATGGCACGGCGTAATAATCCGGGCCGCGCCACCAATGGGTCTCGATCGTCGTCAGGAACGGCTTGCCGGCCAAGCCGCTTTCGATCAGCAGCTTGAGTTTCTGCAGGCCGGAACCGTAGCGATACTGGAAGATCGGCATCAGCTTCCTGCCGGGGAAGCGGGCGAGAATGCGGCCCATTTCGTCGACCTCGGCGATCGAGCCGAAGAGCGGCTTCTCGCAGATCACATGCTTGCCGGATTCGATGCCCTTGCGGCAAAGCTCGAAATGCGAGCTTGGCGGCGTCGAGATGTCGATGATGTCGAGGTCGTCGCGGGCAAACAGCGAATCCACATCCTGGGTATATTCGCCAATGCCGTATTCCTCGCACAGCGCCCTGCCGCGCTCCTCATCGAGCGAGCAGAGCACGGGGACGTCGAAGAGATCCTTGTTCCAGCCGAAACCGGCCAGATGCCGCGCGGCAATGCCTGCGCCGATGACGCCGACGCGTAGTTTCCTGGTCATGATATCCTCCTCAGCGAGCGCCGATGCGCGCGGCTTTCGACTGGGCTTCGAGCGAAAGGCGGCAGACTTCGAAAACGTGATCCTGGGTCATCGCCGTCTGCGTGCGGCTGCCGACATCGGCGGTGAAAGCGTCGAAATAATCGAGTTTTTCGCCGCTGCAATCGATATGGGTCATCTCCTTGCCGTTGACGAGAAAGAGGTGATCCTTGCCCGGCCGGCCGGCAATGTCGATGTATTTGCGCAGCTCGATATAGCCTTCGGTGCCGAGGATGGTGAGGCGACCGTCGCCCCAGGTCGGCAACGCCTCCGGCGTGAACCAGTCGACCCTGATATAGCCCGCCGCTCCGCCGGAGCGCAGCAGCACTTCGCCGAAATCCTCGAAGGCGGGTTTGTCGGGCATGCCGAAATTGCCGATCGAGCTGGCGATGACCTCGCCCGATGTGGAGCCGGTATAGAACAGGAACTGGTCGACCTGATGCGAGGCGATGTCGACGATGATGCCGCCGAAGGCTTCGGGATCGAAGAACCAGTCCGGCCTGGTCGGCAGCTGGAGGCGATGCGGGCCGACGCCGAGCGTCTGGATCACCTTGCCGATCGCGCCCTCGGCGACGAGCTTGCCGGCCTTGACGGCGGAGCGCACGCAGTGGCGCTCGGAAAAGCAGATCGAGAAGATCTTGCCGGTCTCGGCGACAGTACGCCTGACCTCCTCAAGCTGGGCGAAGGTCGTGACCCCCGGCTTGTCGGTCATCACGTCCTTGCCCGCTTTCATCGCGCGGATGGCAAGCCCGGCGCGGTCGCGCGGGATCGCGGCAATGCAGATGACGTCGATCGACGGATCGTCGAAAAGCTTCTCCCGGTCGATCTGCGGCGCGTCGGGATAGGTCTTTTCGAAGGCTTCGCGCAATGCCGGCACCGAGGTCTGCGGGCAATAGCCGACGAATTCGCCGCCTGCGGCCAGCAATCCCTTCACGTGATCGAACGTATGCCCATGGTCGATTCCGACGACGGCAAATCTCAACATCGCTGCAATATCCTCCCGGGATTTTTGAGTGCCGACTGAAAGCCGGCATCCTTCATATCGGGCAAAACAGATAACGAAACTTGCCTCCTGTCAAGGTGAGACAGAGGTTGAAAGTGCGCGTCTATATATGTAAACATCTGAAATTAAACAGATATTTTGTATCTAAATAGTTATTTACCGAGTTCTGACGCCTTCTTGCCAACACGCCGCTCATTCGATCCGATTGGACGAAAGTCTTTTTCTCCAGCATCTCTTGCCCCGTATGCGCGAATGTGGTCGATTTCAGCCGCTGCCCGTTTGGGGCGGCACCATCTCGGAAATTTTCAAAGCACACGCCCCGCTTGCCTGTGACGGAGGATCACCATGACTCATCCCCTTCTCGATGCCGCTGCATCGGCTGGTCTTTTTGTCGGCCGCGTCTGGAGCCCCGAGGCTGCGGGCCCGAGCATCGTAACGCTTCGCGAGGGGATGCTGGTCGACATTACCTCGCGCGACGCGCCGACACTGAGTGCCCTGCTCGAGCGAGAGGATGCCGCCGGGTTTGTCCGCGCTGCAAGCGGCAAGGCGATCGGCTCGCTGGAAGAGATCGCCGCCAACAGCACCGGAGCGCCGCATGAAACGCGCGCCTATCTGCTGGCGCCTGCCGACCTGCAGGCGGTCAAGGCCTGCGGCGTCACTTTCGCCCAATCGATGATCGAACGGGTCATCGAGGAAAAGGCGGCCGGCAATCCGGAGCGCGCCGCCTCTATCCGTGAGCGCGTCAGCACGCTGATTGGCGGCAGCCTCACCAATCTCAAGGCCGGTTCGCCGGAGGCGGCCAAGGTCAAGCAAGCGCTGATCGACGAGGGCATGTGGTCGCAATATCTCGAAGTCGGCATCGGCCCCGATGCGGAAGTCTTCACCAAGGCGCCGGTGCTGTCCTCCGTTGGCTGGGGCGCGGATGTCGGCCTGCATCCGATCTCGACCTGGAACAATCCCGAACCGGAAATCGTGCTCGCGGTCAACAGCCGCGGCGAGATCAAGGGTGCGACGCTCGGTAACGACGTCAACCTGCGTGACGTCGAGGGCCGCTCGGCGCTGTTGCTCGGCAAAGCCAAGGACAACAACGCCTCCTGCGCGATCGGCCCGTTCATCCGCCTGTTCGACGCCGGCTACGGGCTGGATGATGTGCGCAGGGCCGAACTCGACCTGAAGGTCACCGGCGAGGACGGTTTCGTGCTCAACGGCAAGAGCTCGATGTCCCAGATCAGCCGCGATCCGGCCGATCTGGTCAAACAGACACTGGGGGCCCATCATCAGTATCCCGACGGGTTCATGCTCTTTCTCGGCACGCTGTTTGCGCCGACGCAGGACCGCGATGCGCCGAAGCAGGGATTTACCCACAAGATCGGCGATGTCGTCGAGATTTCCTCGGCTGGCCTCGGCGCCCTCGTCAACACCGTGCGCCTCTCCACCGAATGCCCGCCCTGGTCTTTCGGCATTTCGGCGCTGATGCACAATCTGGCGAAGCGCGGGCTGCTCTAACCTTTTGATTTTTCGTATTTCCGGCGGAAAACCGCTTTTGCACCTTTCCTGAAGTGCTTAAGCTACTGATTCCGCCGCCTGCCCTCCAGCAGGTCGAGGACGGAGTTTGCCGCCTCGAGGACGTTGGTGCCTGGGCCGAACACGGCGGCAACGCCGTGTTCGTGCAGGAACTCATAGTCCTGCCGCGGGATGACGCCGCCGCAGACGACGATGATATCTTCACCGCCCTGCGCTCTCAGCCTGTCGATCAACTGCGGCAGCAGTGTCCTGTGGCCTGCCGCTAAGGACGAGACGCCGACGACATTGACCTTTTCGCCAAGCGCCATCTCAACGGCCTCGTCAGGCGTCTGAAACAGCGGGCCGGCGAGCACATCGAAGCCGATATCGCCGAAGGCCGAGGCGATCACCTTGGCGCCGCGGTCGTGCCCGTCCTGGCCGAGCTTGGCGACCATGATTTTCGGCCGGCGGCCCATCGTTTCCGTGACCCACGTCATACGCCCCTTGAGGACGGCAAGTTCCGGCTCGTCACTATAGGCCTCGCCGTAGACACCCGTGATGACCTCGGGTGTTGCGGCATGGTCGCCGAAGGCAGCGCGCATGGCGTCCGATATTTCGCCGACGGTGGCCCGGGCTCGCGCCGCCTCTATGGCGGCTTCGAGCAGGTTGCCGCGGCCGCTACGCGCGGTCTCCGCAAGAGCGGTCAGCGTTTCGCGCACGCCGTTGCCGTCGCGGCGGCGCTTGGTTTCCTCGATGCGTTTGATCTGTGCGGCGCGCACCGCGCTGTTGTCGATCTCCAGAATGTCGATCGGCTGTTCATTGTCGAGCCTGTAGCGGTTGACGCCGACGATGACCTCTTCGCCCTTGTCGACGGCGGCCTGGCGGCGCGCGGCCGCTTCTTCGATCAGCCGCTTCGGCAGGCCCTCGTTGACGGCTTTCGTCATGCCGCCAAGGGCCTCGACCTCCTCGATCAGCGCCCAGACCTTGTCGGCAAGCTCCTGCGTCAGGCTCTCGACGTAGTAGGAGCCGGCAAGCGGATCGACCACCTTGGTCACACCGGTCTCGTGGCTCAGGATCAGCTGGGTGTTGCGGGCGATGCGGGCGGAAAACTCCGTCGGCAGCGCGATCGCCTCGTCGAAGGAATTGGTGTGCAGCGACTGCGTGCCGCCGAGCACGGCCGACATCGCCTCGAAGGCGGTGCGGATGATGTTGTTATAGGGGTCCTGCTCCTGCAGCGAGACGCCGGAGGTCTGGCAATGGGTGCGCAGCATCAGCGAGGATGCCTTCTTCGGCTCGAACTCCTCCATAATCCGGGTCCAGAGCAGCCGTGCGGCGCGCAGTTTCGCCGCCTCCATGAAGAAGTTCATTCCGATCGCGAAGAAAAAGGAGAGCC
This sequence comes from Rhizobium sp. N122, assembly GCF_002211295.1. Taxonomy (NCBI): domain Bacteria; kingdom Pseudomonadati; phylum Pseudomonadota; class Alphaproteobacteria; order Hyphomicrobiales; family Rhizobiaceae; genus Rhizobium; species Rhizobium sp. N122. The sequence goes on from NZ_LOKU01000006.1 coordinate 163,244, forward strand.
TTCCGGCGAACTCGTCGACATTGAGGCCCTTGGCGATCGCCGCCCTGACATATTCGCGGCCGTCGGCCAGGGTGAAGGCGAGTTCCTGCACCAGCGTCGCGCCGGCCTCCTGCATGTGATAGCCGGAGATCGAGATCGAGTTGAATTTCGGCATCTCCCTTGCGGTATATTCGATGATGTCGGCAACGATCCGCATCGAGGGTTCGGGCGGATAGATATAGGTGTTGCGGACCATGAACTCCTTGAGGATGTCGTTCTGGATGGTGCCCGACAGGTCGGATCTCGAAACACCCTGTTCCTCACCGGCGACGATGAAGGAGGCGAGGATCGGGATGACGGCGCCGTTCATGGTCATCGACACCGACATGTCGCCGAGCGGAATGCCGTCGAACAGGATTTTCATGTCCTCGACACTGTCGATGGCCACACCCGCCTTGCCGACATCGCCTTCGACGCGGGGATGGTCGCTGTCATAACCGCGGTGGGTGGCCAGATCGAAGGCAACGGACAGGCCCTTCTGGCCGGCGGCCAAATTCTTCCGGTAAAAGGCGTTCGACGCTTCCGCCGTCGAGAAGCCGGCATATTGGCGGATCGTCCACGGCCGGCCGGCATACATGGTCGCCCGTGGTCCGCGGGTGAAGGGTGAAAAACCCGGCAGCGAGCCGAGGTGGGTGGCGCCCTCAAGATCCTCTGCCGTGTAGAGCGGCTTGACGGCGATACCCTCAGGCGTCTGCCAGGTCAGCGTCTCGGGTGATGCGCGCAATTCCTTTTGCGCAAGCTCCGCCCAATCCGGCAATGTCTTCTTCGTCATGCGATTCCTCCGGCTTTTTCGTCGGCAGCCTACCATTTCACAGGATCGCCGTGCGATACAAATCCTTGATTTTTATTCCCGGCTGAGGAGCCGTCCCATGAAGACAATGCAGATCTATGCCTTCGACATGAATTGCGTCGGGCACATCAACCACGGCCTATGGACGCATCCGCGCGATCAATCGATGCGCTATACCGATCTCGACTACTGGACGGAGTTCGCCAGGACAGCCGAGCAAGGCAAGCTCGACGGCATCTTCCTGGCCGATATCGTCGGCGTCTATGACGTCTATAAGGATAGCCCTGCGCCGGTGATAGAGACGGCGGCGCAGATCCCGGTCAACGACCCGCTGATCCCGATTTCGGCGATGGCCTATGTCACGAAACATCTGGGTTTTGGCGTCACCGTCAACACCACCTACGAGCCACCCTTCCTGTTGGCGCGACGCATGTCGACGCTCGATCACCTGACAAAGGGGCGGATCGGCTGGAACATCGTCACCGGTTATCTCGACAGCGCCGCCCGCAACATGGGCTTCGACAGGCTGCCGGAGCATGATGCGCGTTACGACGCGGCCGAGGACTATCTCGAGATCCTCTACAAGCTCTGGGAGGGCAGCTGGGACGACGATGCGGTTTTTCGCGACAAAGCGGGCGGCATCTATGCCGATCCCTCCAAAGTGCGGGCCGTCCATCATGACGGCAAATATTACCGGATGGAGGGCATTCACCTTTGCGAGCCCTCGCCGCAGCGCACGCCCCTGCTCTTCCAAGCCGGCGCTTCGGCCCGCGGCCAGGACTTTGCCGCCCGCCACGCCGAATGTGTCTTCATCGCCAGCCCCGACCCCGGGGCGGCCCGGCCGACTGTCGACGCGCTTCGGGCGAAGGCGGAGAGGTTCGGCCGCGGCGGAGCCGCATTGAAGATCCTGAACCTGATCAGCGTTGTCGTCGGGCGGACGGAGAGGCAAGCACAGGACAGGCTGGAGGAGTATCGCCGCCATGCGAGCGTCGAGGCTTCGCTTGCGCATTACTCCGCCTCCATCGGCATCGACCTGGCGAAATACCGGTTGGATGACGTCATCGACCAGAACTCGACCAACGCCAATCAATCAGCGCTTGCCGCAATCACCAAGCACGCGGCAAAACCGGTGACGAAGCGGGAGATCGTCGACCAGATGGTGCTCGGCAGCCGGATGAAGCCGATGGTGGGCTCGCCGGAACAGATCGCCGACCGTCTCGCGACATGGATCGAAGAAGGCCGGATCGACGGCTTCAACCTCGCGCGGACGGTGGCGCCGGAGAGCTTGCGCGATTTCGTCGAATTGGTGGTGCCGGTGCTGCAGGAGCGCGGCCTCTTCAAGGCGGACTATGCCGAAGGACCGTTACGGCAGAAGCTTTTCGGCGGCGGAACCGGCAGATTGCCCGCCGCTCATCCCGCCGCCAGGTTCCGGCGCTGACCTATCTCCGGTCCAGCCTGGCGACGAGCCGGTCGCCAAACCATTGGATGCCGCAGACGAGGACGATGAGGACGGCCACCACCGCGATCATCACGCTGGTTTCGAAACGCTGATAGCCATAGCGGATGGCGAGGTCGCCGAGGCCGCCGGCACCGATCGCGCCGGCCATCGCCGAGGCGCCGATCAACGTCACCAGCGTGACGGTGAAACCGGCGACGATGCCGGACAGCGCTTCGGGCACCAGCACCTCGCGGATGATCGTCCAGCGGTTGCCGCCCATGGCGCGCACGGCATCGATCAGCCCGCGGTCGACTTCGCGCAGCGACACTTCGGCGATGCGGGCATAATAGGGCGTCGCTGCGATGGCGAGCGGCACGATGGCCGCCCAGGTGCCGAGCGCCGTGCCGACGATCAGCCGCGTCAGCGGGATCAGCGCCACCAGCAGGATGATGAAGGGCACCGAGCGGAAGCCGTTGACAACAGCGCCGAGCACACGGTTGATCCAGAGATTTTCAGCGATGCCGCCGCGTGCCGTGGCGACAAGGGCAAGACCGAGCGGCAGGCCGGCGACGAGGGAGATCACGCCGGAGGCGACGGTCATCAGAACCGTCTCCCAAAGCGAGCGGATCAGCAGTTCAAGCATGATCGGTGTCATAGCCAAGCACCTCCACCCGGGCGGACCGGGCCGTCAGAAATTGTTCGACCTTTCCGGCAAGCGCGGGGTCGCGTGCGGGAACGGCGATGAAGAACCGCGCAACCGGCTGGTTCTGGATATGGTCGATGCCGCCATGGACGAGGCGGAAGGAATGTGGCAGCGCCGCCGAGAGTTCGGCAAACAGCGCGCCTTGCGCTTCAGGCCCGGCCAGATCGACACTGAGGATCGCCTCGCTGCCTGATGTCGCCGACAGCCGGCCGGCGATATGATCGGGAAGCAGCGGGCGGATGCCGCCGAGCAGACTCCTTGTGATCGTTTCCTGCGGATCGGCAAAGACCGACCAGACCTGGCCCTCCTCGACGATCCGCCCGGCATCGATGACCGCGACGCGATCGGCGATGCCGCGTACCACTTCCATCTCGTGGGTGATCAGCAGAATGGTCAGGCCGAGCTTGCGGTTGATGTCCTTCAGCAATGCCAGGATCGACCGGGTCGTCTCAGGGTCGAGCGCCGAGGTCGCCTCGTCGGACAGGAGCAGCGCCGGGCGCGCCGCAAGCGCGCGGGCGATGCCGACGCGCTGCTTCTGGCCGCCGGAAAGCGATGCGGGATAGGCTTTCGCCTTATCGGCAAGGCCGACGAGCTCGAGCAGTTCATGCGCCCGCTTCAGGCGCTCGGCCTTGGCAACGCCCTCGATCTTCAGCGGCAGCGCGACATTGTCTTCGACTGATTTGGCCGACAGCAGGTTGAAGTGCTGGAAGATCATGCCGATGCGTCGGCGCAGCGGCTGCAACTGCTGTTCGGCAAGCGCCGTGATATCGCGGCCTTCGATCAGGATCTCGCCGCTGTCGGCGCGCTCCAGTCCGTTCAGGCAGCGGATCAGTGTTGATTTACCGGCGCCGCTGCGGCCGATGATGCCGAGAATCTCGCCTCTCCTCACGGTCAGCGAAATACCGTCGAGCGCGGGCGTGGTTCCGAACCGCCGCTTCACATTGGTCAGTCTCACCACCTCTTCGGCCACCGTCCCTTGCGGCTGTACCGCTGTGGTGGAAACAAAGGAATTCATGTGTTTTTCCTTACAAATGCCGAAGGCGGCCCGAGCAAAAACGCCCGGACCGCCTCTCGGCAGGCCTTAACCCCGGCCCTGTTTCGGATCAATAGGCGCTGAGACCCGTCCCCTTGTAGACCTTGTCGAACTCGGCCTTGACGGTGTCGTTCTGATAGGAAGAGACGAGCGTCTTGACCCAATCGGCATCCTTGTTGTCGTCCTTGACGGCGATGAAGTTGCGATACGGATTGTCGGCGATCGGCTCCTGGGCAATGCGTTCGGCCGGAGAAAGACCGCTCTTCAGCGCCCAGTCGGTGTTGACGACACCGGCATCGAGATCGTCGATCGAACGGCCGACAATGCCTGCGTCGAGTTCCTTGATTTCGATCTTCTTCGGATTGTCGGTGACGTCGGCGACGGTTGCGAGAATGCCGGTGCCGTCCTTCAGCTTGATCAGGCCTTCGTTCTGGAGAACGCGTAGCGCCCGACCTTCGTTCGAGGGATCGTTCGGCACGCCGATGACGGCGCCTTCCGGAATCTCCGCGACGGATTTGTATTTCTTGGTGTAGAGGCCGATCGGCCAGACACCGGTGTAACCGACGCGAGTGATGTGGTAGCCGTGCTGCTTGATCTGGTTGTCGAGATAGGGCTGGTGCTGGAAAGCGTTGGCGTCAACTTCGCCGCGCTCCAGCGCTTCATTCGGCTGTGTATAATCGTTGAAGATGATCGTTTCGATCTTGAGGCCTTTCTTGGCCGCCTCGCTTGCGACCACGCGCCAGATGTCCTCCTCCTCGCCGGCCATAATGCCGACCTTGATCGACTTGTCCTCGGCAAAGGAAGGAGTAGGTGCTGCAAAGGCAAAGAGTGTGACAGCGGAAACGGCGACGGCGGCAAGAGCTGCGCGGCGCGAAAGGTGGAAGCCGTGAAGATTTTTGTTCTTGGTCATTGTTATATCCCGTCTGACTAAATGAGGCCAAGCGCGCCCCGAGCAGGCGGATATTGGCAAATGCATGGATCAGGAGCGACGAAGGAAAGTTTGATGTGGAGGAAGGGTTGGGAAAACTCTTGCCCAGCCGTCGATATTGACAGGATAAATTTCTACCAAATTTATGGATTAATTGCAGCTTGTAAGCATATTCTAAAAATGAAGACGGCGCCTCGAAGGCGCCGTTTCAAGCCTGTGCGGTACCTTTTACTCGGCAGCAATAAGAGCCCGATTGCGGCCGGGGAAGAAGGCCGAAAGCTCGCCGATAACCTCCTCGATCCGCTTCGAAAGCGGTTCGGATGATACGCGGTAGTCGGTGAAGTCGCGATCGGCCGCGTAAACGGCCGTCGGCAGCGTGTGCGACATGAAGAAGCCGAAGAGCGGGCGCAGCTGATGCTCGACCATCAGCGCATGCCGGTCGCCGCCGCCTGTCGCGGTGATGATGATCGGCTTGGCGCGCAGCTCATGCGGGTCGATCAGGTCGATCAGATGTTTGAACAGGCCGGGATAGCTGCCCTTATAGGTCGGCGCGCCGATGACCAGCAGATCGGCATTGACGATATCGTCAATGACTTCCCTGGCGCGGCTGTCGAGATCGCCGCGGCGCAGCGCCTGCCCAAGCGAGGGGCCGACATCGGTCAGGTCGTAGAGGGTGTTGTCGAAGCCGTATTTCTCGCCGGCAAGGCCGGCAATGTTTTCAACCAGCGTGAAGGTCTTCGAGGGTCGGTTGAAGCTACCCGCCAGGCCGACCAGTTTGTAAGCAGACATGCCATTTCCTTCCAATATCGTACCGCGACCGAATATTGGATAGATATTATCTATAAAAATAGTGGATTAAAGAGATGCCTATCTCTCTTCACCATGAGGAGGAGAAAAATTCATTCGCCTGAAGGGGGCGCATCATGCGGACGATATCGCCTCAGGCTGCTCTTGGGTTCGGGATGCGCGGCAGGAAGATTGTCAGCAGGCCGAGTAGCGGCAGGTAGGAGCAGATGCGGTAGACGAAGTCGATGCCGTGGGTATCGGCGAAACTGCCGAGCAGCGCCGCACCAAGCCCCCCTGCCCCGAAGGCAAAACCGAAAAAGACGCCGGCAATCAGCCCGACGCGTCCGGGCACCAGCTCCTGTGCGAAGACGACGATTGCCGAAAAGGCCGAAGCGAAGACCAGGCCGATGACGACGCTGAGCACGCCCGTCCAGAACAGGTTCGCATAAGGCAGTAGAAGCGCGAAAGGAATGACGCCGAGAATCGAGAACCAGATGACGAAACGGGCGCCGAAGCGATCGCCGATCGGCCCGCCGAGGAACGTGCCGACGGCGACCGAGCCGAGAAAGAGGAAGAGCATCAATTGTGCCTGCTGGACGCTCAGTGCAAACTTGTCGATGACATAGAAGGTGAAATAGCTCGACACGCTGGCCATGTAGACATTTTTCGTCGCCGTCAGCAGCACGAGGATCAGCAGCGCCCAGACGACTCTGTTCTGCGGCAGCGGCAGAGCCCGGCTCACCGCCGGCCTGCTGGCGTTCTGGCGACGATGGCCGATATACCAGTTGCCGACCCAGCTCAGCACGACCATGCCGACCATGGCGATGGCGGCAAACCAGGACACGCTGTGCTGGCCGAGCGGCAGCACGATGAAGGCGGCGAGCAGCGGGCCGATCGCCTGGCCGGCATTGCCGCCGACCTGGAAAAACGACTGCGCGAAACCGTGGCGGCCGCCGGAGGCAAGACGGGCGACGCGCGAGGATTCCGGATGGAAGACCGCCGAGCCGAATCCGATCAGGCTGGCGGCGACGAGCAGCAGGGCGAAGCTGCCGGCATTGCCGAGCAGGATGAGGCCGCAAAAGGTGCTCGCCATGCCGACCGGCAGCGAATAGGGCATCGGCCAGCGGTCGGTGACGATGCCGACCAGCGGCTGCAGCAGTGATGCCGTGACCTGGAACGTCATGGTGAGGAGGCCGATCTGGACGAAATTGAGATCGTAGTTCGCCTTGAATAGCGGATAGAGCGAGGCGAGCAGCGACTGCATGATGTCGTTCAGCATGTGGCAGAAGCTGACCGCCACCAGGATGGACATTGTTGTCTTTTCGAAACGGGGCGCGCGCTCGGCAACGGTTGCCATGGACATTTCTCCTGGACGGCCCGGATGGTTGCCGTGCCGCGTCGCTTTGTTCGATGGATTTCGGGCGATCGGGGCTGGGGAAGATGATCAAGCGGCGGTCGCGTATGTGCATTTAGCGTAAGGCGGGAGCCAATTACAGCCCAGTTCCATCCGGATCGGTACGGCTTTTGTTCGATTTGCCCTTTTGCCGCTAAATTTTGCTTCGCTTCATCTCTTGCCGGACAAGGGTTTTCCTACCACACTCGGTTGCGATCAGCATATATATAGTATGCGATGTGAAAACAAACATGGAAAACCGAGGCGGGGAATACTACAGCTGCGCTGATTGAAAATGCGATCGAGGCTGAAAAAACGCGATGAATGTCAAGACACCGAATGCAATAGACGGCTATGTCGGAGCGCGCATTAGAATGCGCCGGCAGTTGCTCGGGATGAGCCAGGAACGGCTTGCCGAGCAGATCGGCGTGACCTTTCAGCAGGTTCAGAAATACGAGAAGGGCATCAATCGAATCGGCGCGAGCCGTCTGCAGCGAATCGCCGACGTGCTTCACACGTCGCCGAGCTTCTTCTTCGAGCAGGAAAATTCCGAGCCGTTGACGTTGCAAGGTCTGGATCTGCCCGCAAATACCGATCCGGTCGCCGAATTCCTGCGAACGAAAGAGGGTTTGGTACTCAACCGCGCCTTTCTGAAGATCGCCGACCGGAATATCCGTGAAACGATCATCCAGTTGGTGAAGGCGATGGCGCAGGCGGAAAGCGGCGGTGTAACATTGGGTGTCCCTGTCGCGGATATCGCCCTTCCGCTCGGAGAATAGTCAGGCATACCGGCAGGCACTATCCGCATGAAGCTCAGGCTCGAGTCATTTGGCGAGTTGCGACTGATCGACCCGGCAGGGCGACCGGCGGCGTTCCCGGAAAAAGGCCTGCTGGCGATTTGTTATCTGCTGGATCGTGATCTGCGGGACGGGGCCGGGAGCGAATATCCGCGCTCGGCGCTGGCGCGGTTCTTGTGGGACAGCCATGACAATTCTGACATCATGGCCAACCTGCGTAAGACGATATCGCGCATTCAGACGCGTCAGACCGAGCTCGGCGCCGAGCTTCTGGCCTTCACGGCGACCGGTGTGCGGGTCAGGCCGGATGCCTTTTCTGGAGATCTCTTCGAATTTGCCAACCCCGAAGGCGAAGGCACCCTTGGAAAGCTGCAGCGGCTGGTTGCCATCCTTCGCCAGGATTTCCTGGCTGGGCTCAGCGACCAAAGCGCCAGTACGCGGCAATGGATCGCCGGCCAGCGCGACCGGCACATGGCAGTCCTGGTGGATGCGCTGAAGACGGCGCTGCCGATGGCGCGGTCGCAGGAGGATGTGAGCCTGATCAAGGAGGCGGCGCTCAGGATTTTTCGCGAGGCACCGGATGACGAAAATATTCGTCGTATCCTCCTCGAGGCTTATGAGTCCGAAGGACAGCTGGAGAAAGCCCGCCGGCTTTTCGAGACGAGCAGACATGAGCTGGAAAGCGCATTCGATATCGGCCTTGACGTCCAGGCGCTGGGAGAGGTCCGCAAGATTTTTGCCGGCGGTCAACCGCCACAGAGCTTTGCGGTGCCGCTCACCGACGGCGGCGTCCGGGTTCCTGGTCCCCTACCCCGTGGGCCCCTGCCCCGTCTGGTGCTGCTGCCGCCGGGCGGGACAGATGCGATCGGTGCCTTGCCGATGCTTTCCGAGGCGCTGATCGAGGACGTGACCATCGGCCTTTGCGCGCTGAATACGGTTTCGGTGGTGGCGCCCCATACGGCCGCCCGCATCGCAGGCAATGCCGACAAGGCGGAACTGATCCAGCGCCATTCGATTTCATATGTTCTCGACACGAGGCTTTCCAATAGCGCGGGCGTCCCTGCGCTCTTTGTCCAACTGATCCATGCCGACAGCGATGAGGTCATCTGGGCCGAGCGTTTCAGCCTCGAGAAATACGAATTGATAAGCCACCGGCGCGACATCGCGCGGCAGATTGCCAGAGAGCTTGCCGGCCAGGTCCGCCGGCATGAAACCATGCGCGATTCCTTCGAGGGTAATTCAGCCGCCTATCACAGCTACCTTCTCGGTCTGCGGGATGTGAAGCGGCTCGCCCTCCCCGACGTGCGCCGCTCCCGAAAGGCTTTCCGTGAGGCGCTTCAACACAGCGCACATTTCGCCCCCGCTCTCAGCGGATTGTCGCGCACGTTTCTCGTCGAGTGGCTGCTGACGGCACGCGGCGACAGTCAATTGCTTGGGCTTGCGGAGGACTATGCGAACCGGGCGATCGTCGCCGATCCTTCGTTTGCGGCCGGCTTTCGTGAACTCGGCGTTGCCAAGCTCTATCTCGGCGACCTTGATGAAAGCGTCCTGGCATTGAAGCTCGCGGAAGAGCTGAGCCCGCATTATGCCGACGGCATTGCGAGTTATGCCGATACGCTCGTCCATGCGTCGCGCCCTGCCGATGCACTGGCCAAGATCGAGCGAGCCATTTCGCTCAACCCGCTGAGCCCGACCGACTATCTATGGACGGCGGCGGGGGCGAATTTCGCCCTCGGCCATTATGCCGAGGCGCTGGAGCAGATCTCCATAATGGACGATCGCACACCGGCCGACCGGCTTTCGGCTGCCTGCTGGGCCATGCTCGGCGATGCGAAAAACGCGCGTATCTATATGCGCAAGGTGCGCGCGATCTATCCGGATTTCGATGTCGATAAATGGCTTTCGGTCGTCCCCTTCAAGGAGCAATGGCAGAAGGAACAGTATCGCGAAGCGTTGCGCAGGGCCGGCTTCTGACGTTTGGAAGATCCTGTCACGCCTGTGTCACGCGCGCCTTTCGTTCAAGAGGATTAAACTGTTTCTCTGCCGGCACCCGCCGGCAAGGGAAGCCGGAGAATTCTTAAGATGCAAGACGCAGCCGAAGCAACGATCGCGCCGAAAAGTGACGAAGAACTCAAGGAGCTGGTATCGCTCGCCAGGCTCGTTGCCTATGCTCGTGAGAATGCCAGAGACCTGAACGCCGAATTCTCTGCCTATTGCCTGGACCTTGCGCTCGGCGCCCTGCTGCAGGATCTCGACAGAAGCGGCGTATCCCTTTCCCCCGAAAGCGGCCAGGACAGTAGTCTGCTCGGCACACGGCACTGAAGATCTCGGAGCGCGGCGCGCATCGATATATCGATTCCTGCTTATTGCGATCGGCTATGATGCCTATGCCGTCTCGATTCGGCCCGTCGGACGCGATTGCTGCGGGGAGCCCGCCACCGGCGGTGCATCCCCAAGCCTTTGAAAAAGATTGGACAACCCAGCGGTAGGGTATTGTTAACCCTATTTGCCTTGCCACCCCTCCAGAATCGGCGCTAAATGCGGTTTCAAAGCTCGCAGGGCTTTTAAATCGCATTTTCGAGATTTCCATGAATATGGCACCGCAGATAGAAAAAGCAATTTCCGATGTAGACCAGTTGATCATTGGTCAGGCGCAGGAGCTATCCGATAAGCTGAAGCAGCATCGACTCGAAATGTTTCCGCCGCGCGCGCTGAAGGGCCTCAGGGAATTTCAGCTGGCTGAAGCGGCGCGTTTTCTCGGCGTGACCAGCGGCTATCTGCGCAATCTGTCGCTGGAAGGCAAGGGCGCCCTTCCGCAGGTCACGCCGTCGGGCCGCCGGTCCTATACGGCCGAGCAGATGGAAGAGATGCGCACCTTCCTGGAGCACAATGCCCGCGCCGGAACGCATTATATGCGTCACCGCCAAGGTGGCGAACATCTCCAGGTCGTTGCCGTCGTCAACTTCAAGGGCGGCAGCGGCAAGACCACAAGTGCCGCGCATCTTGCCCAGCACCTTGCCCTGACCGGCCATCGTGTGCTTGCCGTCGACCTCGACCCGCAGGCGTCTCTCTCCGCTATCCACGGCTTTCAGCCAGAATTCGACGTCAACGAGAACGAGACGCTCTACGCCGCCATTCGCTATGACGATCAGCGGAGGCCGCTCCGAGAGATCATCCGGCCAACGAATTTCCCGAACCTGCATCTGGTGCCGGGCAATCTCGAGCTGATGGAATTCGAGCATGATACGCCGCGCGTGCTTGCTCAGGGCAAGGCGGGCGACTATGGGCGCGTCTTCTTTGCGCGGCTGGACGAGGCGCTGTCCTCTGTCGCCGAGGACTACGATGTCGTCGTCATCGACTGCCCTCCCCAGCTTGGCTTTTTGACGATGAGCGCCATTTGCGGCGCAACGGCGGTTCTGATCACCGTGCATCCTCAGATGCTCGATGTCATGTCGATGTGCCAGTTTCTGCAGATGCTCGGCGAAGTGCTGAATACGCTGAAAGGCGCCGGCGGCAACATGAACCTCGACTGGCTGCGTTATCTGGTCACTCGCTATGACCCGCAGGACGGGCCGCAGACGCAGATGGTCGCCTTCATGCGTTCGATGTTCAAAAACCATGTGCTGACCAATCCGATGTTGCGCAGCGTCGCGATCTCGGATGCGGCAATGACCAACCAGACGCTTTACGAGGTCGAGCGGAGCCAGTTCACCCGCGCGACCTATGACCGCGCCATGGAGGCGATGGATGCCGTCAACAATGAGATCGGCGATCTCATTCACAAGGCCTGGGGGCGGAAATGACCGAGAAGTTTACTGCGGTAAACCGGGGCGAGGAGCTGGCTGATGGCGCGTAAGAATCTCCTCTCGGGCCTGATGGACGATTCCAAGAAGTTTACTGCGGTAAACAATGAGGACGAGCCGCACCAAAGGGACGAGAAACAGCAGATCACCTATAAAGGGATCGGCGCTCTTGGAGCCGTCACGCGCAGTATCGATGCGCTGGCCGCCAAGGCAGATGCGGCCAAAGCGATCGAGGAGAAGCTGGCGACCGGCGAGACGGTGATTGATCTCGACCCCGCGCTGATCGAAGATTCGTTCGTCACGGACCGGCTGGCGCATGCCGACGAACAGTTTCGCGAATTGGTCGAGGCCATCCGGCTGCGCGGTCAGGATTCGCCAATCCTCGTCCGCCCGCATCCGGAGAAGGATGGCCGGTATCAGATCGCCTTCGGCCATCGTCGCGCCCGCGCCGCCAAAGAACTCGGCAGGCCTGTCCGCGCCGTCGTCAAGAAACTTGACGATCGCGACCATGTCATCGCGCAGGGCCAGGAGAATTCGGCGCGCGCCGATCTCTCTTTCATCGAGAGGACGATGTTCGCCGACAAGCTCGACACGTTGGGTTTCGATAGGGAAACGATCATGTCGGCGCTCAGCGCCGACAAGACGACGGTTTCCAAGATGCTGTCCGTCACCAAGCGGATTCCAGCGGAAGTCCTGGCCGCCATTGGTGCGGCAAAGACCACCGGCCGTGACCGCTGGCACGACCTGTCGGTAAAATTCGAGACCGAAAACATCTCTGCCCAGGCGATCGAGTTCAGCAGGTCGGCGGAATTCGAGACGGCGGAGCCGGATGCCCGCTTCGATATGCTGGTTGCCTTCATCAATAGGCGGCAGCAACCGGCGGCATCGATCGCAGCGCCTCAGCTCGCGGCCCACGCCTGGCAGCGCAAGGACGGAGCGGTCAAGGCGAAGATCAAGGATGACGGGAAACAGTTCACCATCGCGCTGAAGGCTGAGAAGGCATCTGCCTTTGGAGCCTATATCGCCAGCAATCTGGATCGTCTCTACGAGGCGTTCGAGAAGACACAGGATTTGACAAAGAACGGAGATCAATAAGCAAAAGAAAAGGCCCCCGAACGTTGCCGTCGCGGAAGCCCTCTCTGATCTAGACACCCAGAGAATCACATTTCCGCGAATCATAGTCAAGAGTCTTTGGCACCGAATTTGGTGAGCCGCGATCTTTTGCCTTGAAGAAGGCGAAGACAATGGAAAGCGGAAGTGTGACGACGCCCTTCGGGCGGCGGCCGATGACGTTTGGCATGCTGGCAAGCCAGGCGGCGGCTCGGAAAATCGAGCCCGGCCAATCAATTGATAAGTGGAAACTCTATCGTGCGCTGTGCGAGGCCAGGCCGCTGCTTGGCGTCACCGACAGGGCGCTGGCTATTCTGAACGCCTTGCTGAGCTTTTATCCGAAGGGAGAAATCTCTGAAGATAACGGGCTTGTCGTGTTTCCGTCCAATGCACAGCTTTCCCTGCGGGCGCATGGAATGGCAGAGCAGACCATCCGCCGGCACCTGGCGAGCTTGATCGAGGCCGGATTGCTGATCCGTAAGGATAGCCCGAACGGCAAGCGCTACGCCCGCAAGGAGCAGGGTGGGGAGCTGCGTGAAGCATTCGGGTTCTCGCTCGCGCCGTTGCTCGCCCGGGCGGAGGAAATCGAGCGGCTGGCGGCGGAGGTGGTTGCGGAACGATTGCACCTGCAGCGGCTCAGAGAGCGCCTGACGCTTTGCCGACGCGACGTCGCCAAGCTTATCGAGATGGCGTTGGAGGAGGGGGCTGCTGGCGATTGGGATGCGATCCATCTGCATTTTCGCCATGTCGTCGAGCGGTTGCCGAGGTCGCCATCCGCCGGGCAGGTCGCAGCCGCACTCGACGAGCTGGAACTGCTGCGCGAGGAAATCGCCAATCAGTTGGAAATGCAGATTAAAACCCACAATCAAAGCGGCAATGCCCAACATTCTGAGCGGCACATACAGAATTCAAACCCACATTTCATCTCTGAACTTGAACCAAGCTTCGAACCGAAGCAGGGCGCGACGGCGGAGGATCGATCGCCAGGTCGGGCCGAACCGATAGGCCGGATGCAAAAAGATGAAGCGAGGAACGAGCATGTCTCCGGGTCGCGGGTCGCCTCCACCGCCAACGGTGGGCTCAAAGCCTTCCCGCTGGGGTTGGTGCTGCAGGCCTGCCCTGAGATTGCAGCCTATGGGCCCCAGGGCTCGGTCGGCACATGGCGCGAACTGATGGCCGCGGCTGTTGCGGTGCGTTCGATGCTCGGCGTCAGTCCGTCGGCCTATGAAGAGGCCTGTGAGATCATGGGAGCTGAAAACGCTGCCACCGTGATGGCCTGCGTGTTGGAAAGGGCAGGGCATATCAATTCCGCCGGCGGTTATTTGCGCGATCTGACACGCCGCGCCGAGAGAGGTGAATTCGCCATCGGTCCGATGTTGATGGCACTTGCCCGCAGCAATTCTCCGGTGAGAGGGAAGACAGGATGAAGGTTCGCTGGGCAGCCTGCCGGCGCAACATTTATGGTTAACAAAATGTGACGGAAATGAAAGCGGAGATAACTTCTGGTTGGGAGCTTCCTGCTTTTAGATCATGGTGTTAGATGGCTGCGCATGCCGCGAACAGGTCGCCGCGGATACCGCGGCCAGCACCTTCTTGACGAGGCGCGCTACTTCTTGGTCGTTGAGGCCGTCCGGACCAACATCCTTGCCTTGGCCGCGGACGCGGCGGAAGAGGGGCCCCTTTGCAACGGGCGAACTTGATCCAGGTCTCGACCTCGAGCCAGCCAGTCTACCACGCAGCGTGACGAGCAGGCCCTTGTCAAAAATCTCGATACAGCCGCGGCCGCGGTCCAGACCGATGATCTCCGAGCGATGGCAACGGGTGTTTTGCCTGTGAATTTGCGAATAACCGCTCTGCTTCCACCCTGGAAAGACGTGTTGCGTTCGACGCGCGTGTGTTAGGAAGCCCGAACTTAAGATGAGATCCACGGGTGAGGCTCCATGAACGTTGCTCTATACGCGGACTACATTGCCGACCTGAGGATCTTGTTTGCGGAACTCGATAGGCATCGTGAACGATTTCAGACTTTTAACGTTCGCCTGGAGTTAGTGGCGGCGGGCGGCCTCATCGTCTACGAGACGAAACGGCGCAAAGGGCTGACGGACAGCATCTATTACGGCCGCTCGGCTGAAACCTCGTCCAACCATCAGATATCGCAGTCCACGGCTTTTTCCGCAATCGACCGGTTTTTCGCTCTTGGTCAGTTCGTGGCATTGGCCGGCGGGATTGATAACCGCGCCGGAGGCGGTAGCGCCTCTGCGCGCGCAGTGGACGCCCAATACCCCCACTGCGCTGTCAATTTTTCCTACCGCAAGAAGGGCCAACCGGTGGCTCGGTCAATGCTGATGGTGTTTATCGGTTTTAATGATGAGGCGGATGCTTTGCAGAATCTGTCGACGATCGACGATCTTTCTGCCTTGGTGGCGGAGCGGCCGTACCGCTCGTTTAAGTCCTACGAGTGGAAGTGAAAGCGAGATTGTGGATAGTCGCCGTCTGGTATCGAACGGTGAAATCCGCAAATTGCGCTTTCAGTCAGGCTGGGTTCGAAATCATTGCTGCCGGCGCCGCCTTGGCTTGCGGCAGGAGCCAGCCATCACGGATTCGGCTGCCAAATCGACGGATCTCGCATGGCCAATTCTCATGGGCGAGGGCGTGCCGCCAAGCAGATAGAGGCCGGGCAGCCAATATGTCGGGTGAATCACGATGTGTCGCAGTTGACGCGAAAGGCTTTTTAACGATACGGCAAGGGCGACGGCGCAAAGGCGAAACCGCCGGTAAGCATAGAAGAGCGAAGCATGGGTTTGAAACGGACGGTGGATGTTTTTCTGGCTTTGATAGCGTCCGCGATCCTGCTCGTCCCAATCCTCATCGTCGCTCTTTGCGTCCGCCTTACCTCGCCGGGACCAATCCTTTATTGGTCAAAACGTGTCGGCCGTTTCAACCAGATCTTCCTGATGCCGAAATTCCGCAGCATGCGCGTCGACACGCCCACGGTCGCCACGCATCTGCTAGACAATCCGGATCGGTTCTTGACACCCATCGGCTCGTTTCTGCGCAAATCGAGCCTCGACGAACTGCCGCAACTCTGGTGTATTCTGGGGGGCAAGATGAGCTTCGTTGGCCCACGGCCGGCGCTCTACAATCAGGATGATCTGATCGAGTTGCGGACGGCCCACGGCGTCGACAAGCTTCTGCCCGGATTGACGGGTTGGGCGCAGATCAACGGCCGCGACGAGTTGCCTGTTCCGGAGAAGGTGAAATTCGACGTCGAATATCTGAAGCGGCGTTCATTCGGCTTCGACATGCGCATCTTGTTTCTGACCGCGGAGAAGGTAATCCGCCGCAAGGGAATACGGCATTAAACCACCTACTTCTGATGGACAAGCCGGTGCGGAAGACCTTGATTTCCGATTATTTCAGTTGCGCTCGTTGCAGAAAGCGACAAGAAGGTGGTTGTCTGTTGATCTGCGAGACGCTGGTAAGCAATGCCCGAAAATTCTCCCTCTGAGACATCGCGCTCCGGATGGTTGTTGGTGCCGATGCAAGCGCTCGTCGCCCCTTTGCTGGCGATGCCGCGGGTTGCAAAACGCGCTCTGGCTTTACTGGTGGATTCCAGCT
>NZ_LOKU01000007.1:0-172406 GCF_002211295.1 Rhizobium sp. N122
CGTTCGCAAATCCAGAGAAAGAGGTCGCACCATCATTGCCGGCCTCCACACCAGCAATGACCTTGAATCACAAAATCAAAGGCAAGGGAATCTCCGCACGATTCCGATTAGCGCTGACAGACTCTAGCATGAAAGCCGCTGACACTTTCGGCATCATGCTTTAGCTTATCAGGCGGTGACGGAAGGCAAGCGCCACCGCCTGCTGCCGGTTTTTCGCCTTCAGCTTGTTCTGCAAGCCATTCATATACCAGTCGACGGTGTGGTTTGAGATCTTCAGCATCTTGCTGATTTCCATCGAGGTCATGCCTTCGGCGAGATAATGCAGGATCTCCATTTCGCGTCGCGTCAGCGGCGTGTCGGCCGGCAGCACGGTTTCCAGCGCCTGCGCCTCGTCTTTCAGCTCGAGCAATCGCCAGAAGCTCTTGCGCGCCACCGCCTCAAACAGGGCAATCTCCACCGGCGACAGATCGACAGGTTTGCCGGCGAGACTGAGACTGCCGAGAATGCCGTTCCGTCCGTGAACGGGAAAGATGTAACCGTCTTCCAGGCCGTGGCCGAAGGCATCGACCATCATCTGCTCCATGCGGCGCTGCTGCGCATCCTTGCCGAAGGCTGCCAAACTCTCCCGCCAGCGGAAAGGCCGCTGCGCATGGGCGAGATAGCGCACCATCGGATCGATCAGGACATATTTTTTCGCGGTATAGATCTGCGGCCATTGTTCCGGCCAGCGGCCGGCAAGTGCGGCAGCCCGGGGTTCCGGATCCTGCTGCACCGGATTTTGCGGCACATGGCGCTGCAGGCCGTAATATTCGAAACCGCAATTGCCGATCACCTGCTCGAGCTCGGTGACCACGGCCCGAGGGTTCGGAGATTCTTCCAGAATTATAAGCAATTGAATCAATAAATTAATATTCACAAAATGCCCCTTGCCCGGACGTGACACCCGCATCAAGGCCGTCAGCGGCTTTTCAAATGGGTCGCGAAACGGTCTTCTTCCAAAAAATGCAGTCTCTAATTTAATGCTGCGCTAAACATTAATTAAAATGCAAGCGCAAATTGTTGCGGGGGGTATAGCCGAGTAACAATTTCAGCGCCATAGCCAATCTCGTCGCATCCTCAGATAGTGCGATCGGGCTAATCGTCGCCTGGATTGAACCCCTGAAGATGCCGTTAATCGCCGGTTCAGGTAGCCTTTTGTAGCATGGCATCATCCCGTTTTCGCAGATGCACAAGAGGTTCGACGTGACGCTATTCAAGGTCTATGCAAGAGCTCTGCGCTATCTTGGCGCCTACAAGCTGCGCGTATCCCTGGTCGTGGTGGCAAACATTGTTCTGGCGACGATTACCATCGCCGAGCCGATCCTGTTCGGTCGCATTATCGATGCGATTTCCGGCAAGGGTGAGGTCAAGCCCATCCTTTTCATGTGGGCGGCTTTCGCCGTTTTCAACACGATTGCCTTCGTCCTGGTCGCTCGCGAGGCCGACCGGCTGGCCCATGGCCGGCGGGCGACGCTGCTGACGGAAGCCTTCGGTCGGATCATTTCCATGCCGCTCGGCTGGCACCATCAGCGCGGCACCTCCAACGCCCTGCATACATTGCTGCGCGCCTGCGAGACGCTGTTCGGCCTCTGGCTGGAATTCATGCGCAACCATCTGTCGACGGTCATTGCGCTTGCGCTTCTGATCCCGACCGCAATGGCGATGGACCTGCGCCTTTCCGCCGTGCTCATGGTGCTCGCCGTCGCCTACTGGCTGATCGGCCGCGTCGTCATGAGCCGAACCAAAGACGGCCAGGCTTCGGTCGAAAACCATTACCACACCGTCTTTTCGCATGTCAGCGACTCGATCAGCAACGTTTCTGTCCTGCACAGCTACAACCGCATCGAGGCTGAAACCAAGGCGCTGAAATCCTTTGCCGACCGCCTGCTCGAAGCACAGTATCCGGTGCTCGACTGGTGGGCGATCGCCAGCGCGCTGAACCGCATGGCGTCGACCATCGCGATGATGGTGGTCCTGATCATCGGCACCATTCTCGTCCAGGCCGGCCAGCTGCGCGTCGGCGACGTCATCGCCTTCATCGGCTTTGCCAACCTGCTGATCGGCCGTCTCGACCTGATGCGCCAGTTCGCGACGCAGATTTTCGAGGCCCGCTCCAAGCTCGAGGAGTTCTATGCGCTCGAAGACTCGGTGCAGGAACGTGAAGAGCCGGCCGGCAACGGCGAGATCAAGGACGTCAAGGGTGCGATCGAATTCCGTGACGTCTCCTTCGGCTTCGGCAACAGCTCGCAGGGCCTGCACAATGTCTCCTTCTCGGTGAAGGCAGGCCAGACGGTTGCGATCGTTGGCCCGACCGGCGCCGGCAAGACGACGCTGGTCAACCTGCTGCAGCGGGTCTACGACGCCCAAGGCGGCCAGATCCTCGTCGACGGCACCGATATCACCAAGGTGACCCGCAAGTCGCTGCGTCGCCACATCGCCACCGTCTTCCAGGATGCCGGCCTGCTGAACCGCTCGATCAGCGACAATATCCGCCTCGGCCGCGAAGGTGCGAGCGAGGAGGACATGCGCCGTGCCGCCGAGGCTGCTGCCGCCGCCGACTTCATCGAGACCCGTGAGGATCGCTACGATACGCATGTCGGCGAACGTGGCAATAAGCTCTCCGGCGGCGAGCGCCAGCGTATCGCGATTGCGCGCGCCATCCTGAAGGACGCGCCGATCCTGGTGCTCGACGAGGCGACCTCGGCGCTCGACGTCGAGACCGAAAACCGCGTCAAGGTCGCGATCGACAATCTGCGTGAGAATCGCACCACCTTCATCATCGCCCACCGCCTGTCGACGGTCCGCGAAGCCGATATGGTGCTCTTCCTCGATGACGGCCGCGTCGTCGAACAGGGCAGCTTCGACGAACTCAGCCACAGCAACGGCCGCTTCGCCGCCCTGCTGCGCGCCAGCGGCATCCTGACGGACGAAGAGGTCCGCAAGGCCCACGCCACCGAAGCCGCCTGATCGGTTCGGGTTCCAAGACAAAGGCCGGAAGGGTAGCTCCCTTCCGGCCTTTTTGTTTGGCTGGGTAAGGCGCCTTCATTTTAGGACTTGGCTTCCTCCCAATGCCGCCGTGGACGGATATGCATTGCAGTGTGCCGTGTGGCTAACCCCCTCTGCCCTGCCGGGCATCTCGCCCACAAGGAGGGAGATTGGCCAGTGGTTGGCCCTCTATCCCTCTCTACTACGGTGCGGAACATCAGTTGGTCATTGTTTGGGGGGACCATCGCGCCCAGCCAATCTCCCCACCTGTGGGGGAGATGCCCGGCAGGGCAGAGGGGGGTGCCACACGCCGCCGCGCCGCCACCTCCCCATTCCAAGCCAAATCCCGATTGACCACCGTGCCCATGTTCCTACCTTCCGCCTTGTCACCAAGCATCGGGAGCAAACCCATGAAGGTCCTGCGCATCGTCGCCAATATCCAGGCGCCTGACATCACACCGGCTCGGCGCTTCTATCAGGATATCCTCGGTCTCGACGTCGTCATGGATCATGGCTGGATCACGACCTTCGGCGCCGCACGGCCGATGAACATTCAGCTCAGCATCGCCAGCGAGGGCGGTTCCGGAACGCCGGTGCCCGATCTTTCGATCGAGGTGGATGATCTCGATGCCGCCTTCGAGGCAATGTCGGCTGCCGGCTTTCCGATCGAGTATGGGGCGGCCGACGAGCCCTGGGGCGTCAGGCGCTTTTATGTGCGCGATCCGCTTGGCAAGCTGGTGAACATTCTCGTCCATAGAAATTGAGCCGGCGGCCATTGGCCACCGGCTGCTTCATCTCACTGGCGTATCTGATGCCTATTTCCGATCGGGCCGGCGATAGGCGTTGGCCGTTCCGCCGATGCGGACGGGAACCGGGATGCTGGCGGGCTCGGCAACGAGTTTGGCCTTGACCTTGCCCTGCTGGCGCTTGCGTTCGAGATAATAGGCATAGGCGAATTGCGTTGCGACGCCGGCGATGACGAAGAGCGGGCCGACCAGCGGGTCCTTGTTGGTGATATAGAGCACCACCTGGCCGATCATTGCGAGGATCGTGCCGGCGACGAAGATATTCAGCGAATGACGGCCGAGGATGGTCAGCGGATGATCCGCCGGACGACGCAGAATGCGCGAGAGCGCCGGAATGCTGATGACCAGATAGGTCAGCGCCAGCACATGCAGCAGCCGCGGCAGCGACAGGAAGGTCTTGTCGAAACCGGTGATGACCGTGGGAAGGCCAAGCGCTGCCAGCGAATTGCCGAAGACCCACAGATGGCCGGTCACCCAGACGAAAGACAGCGCGACGTAGCCGGCAGCGGCCGCAAACAGCAGCGGATGCCGCGGGATCGTGCCGCCGCGCTTGATATGCAGCATCGAAACGATGCCGATCGTGAACAGGAACTGCCAGGAAAGCGGATTGAGGAACCAGTAACTCTCGATCAGCATATTGTGCGGCGCCACCTCATAAATGCCCGCCAGCAGCCAGACCGTGCCGGAGACGCCGAGCGCCAGCAACGGGCTGCGCGCATTCAAAAGCAGGATGATCGGCACCATCAGCATCAACGCGCCGTACATCGGCAGGATATTGTTATAGCCGATCTGATGGCCGAGCAGCAGCAGCGCCGGGATACCCTCCTTGAGGTTCATCAGCACCGCCAGAATGTTGATTTCGACAAGCAAGCCCGGCCGGTGAAACAGCCATGCGCCTGAGATGAACAGCGCCAGCGTCATGAAGGTGGTGATCATGTGCGCGAGATAGAGCGTGAAGGCGCGTTTTGCCGCCTTGATCGCCATCTTCAGCCGATTGCCCGGCCGGAAGCCGGAACCATAGGCGAGGCCGACGGCGATGCCCGAGATCAGCACGAAGGCCTCGGCGGCATCGGAGAAACCGAAATTCTTCGTCGTCACATATTCGAAGATCTGTCCGGGAACATGATTGATGAAGATCATGATCAGCGCCACGCCGCGCAAGACGTCGAGCCTGGTGTCACGCATCGGCGGAGCTGCGGATAGGGAACTGCGCCCGGTGACGACGGCTTCGGTCGGCGTGCTAGCCATGGTTGTCTCCTTATTATCCGATTTGCAAACGCGACGACGGCCAAAAGGGTTCCCTTTTGGCCGTCGTGAATCGCCGTGTTTTTCAGCGTGGAGAACGCTGTTATCCGAGCGGATATCCCTCTTCGGGATCGGTGACTTCGCAGCCGTTGATGGACAGAGTGTAGCCGCTGTCATTGGACGCTTTTGAGACCGAAATACGGTATTTGCCGCCGCCCTGTTCCACCTCTGCCGCAAAACCGTCCCATTCCGAAGGGAGCGACGGCCGCACGTAGAGCCGGTCGCCCTTCAGCCGGATGCCGAGGATCCCCTCGACGGCGGCGCGGTAGAGCCAGCCGGCGGAGCCGGTATACCAGGTCCAGCCGCCGCGCGCCGTGTAGGGATCATGGCCGTAGACGTCGGCCGCCACCACATAGGGTTCGACGCGGTATTGCTCCGCCGAAGCCTTCTCGAGCGCATGGGTGATCGGGTTGAGGATCTGGAAGCAGCGCAACGCGTCGTCGCCCCGCTTCAGCTCCGCCAGCGCCATCACCACCCAGGTCGCGGCATGGGTATATTGCCCGCCGTTTTCGCGCACACCCGGCGGGTAGGCCTTGATATAACCGGGATCCCTGGCGGAATTGACGAAAGGCGGCGTGAACAGCCGGATGATCCGGGCATCCTCGTCGACCAGCTGATCGAGCACGGCATTCATCGCCGTGACGGCGCGGGCCGGATCACCCTCGCCCGACAGCACGCTCCAGGACTGCGCAATCGAATCGATCCGGCATTCCGGGCTCTCCCGGGAGCCGAGCAGCGCACCGTCGTCGAACGTGCCGCGGCGATAGTAGCCGCCATCCCAGGCCGCGGTTTCGAGCGCCTTCTTCAGTTCGGTGAGATGCGCCGACCAGCGCTCTGTGCGGGCCGTGTCGCCGCGCTCTTCGGCGTAGGGGATGAAGGAGCGCAAGGCGCCCGCCAGGAACCAGCCGAGCCAGACGCTGGTGCCGCGTCCGCCGATGCCGACGCGGTTCATGCCGTCGTTCCAGTCGCCGCCGAGGAACAGCGGCAGGCCGTTTGCCCCCTTGCGGGCGATGGCGAGATCAAGCGCCAGCGCCGCATGCTCGTAGACGCTCGCCTTGTCCTCGGAAATCTCCGGCCTGTAGAAGGAGTCGTGCTGGCCTTCGAGCAGAGCCGGCCCTTCCAGGAAGGCGATTTCCTCGTCGAGCACGCTCTTATCGCCGGTGACGCTGCTATAATGATGGATCGCGTAAGCGAGCCACACGACGTCGTCCGAGATCAGCGTGCGCACGCCGGCACCCGTTCCGGGCAGCCACCAATGCTGCACATCGCCTTCGCGGAATTGGCGCGAGGCGGCATTGAGGATCTGCCGGCGGGCGAGCGACGGTTCGTGCAGCACAAAGGCCAGCGTGTCCTGTAGCTGATCGCGGAAGCCGAAGGCGCCGCTTGCCTGATAGAAGGCGGTGCGGGCCATGATGCGGCAGCCGAGGCTCTGATAGGGCAGCCAGGTGTTGACGAGATTGTTCATCCCGCGATCCGGCGTCGATATCTGCAGCCTGCCGGTAAAATCCCGCCAGAAGGCCCGGTTCGCCTCGACGACATCGTCGAACGAAGCCTTGCGGATATCAGCGATGACACTGCGCGCTTCTTCCTCCGTCGGCGTATCGCCGAGGAAGAAGGTGAAGTCGCGCTCCTCGCCGGCATTCAGCTCGACGTCGATCGCAAGCGCTGCTGCCGGATCGCCGTCGAGGTCGGCCGTGCCGGAAAGCGAGGCGGCTGAAATGACAGCCTGCGGCGCCTGGATCGTTCCTGCCTTGCCGACGAATTCGCGCCGGCTTGCCGAGAAGCTCGAAAGCGCCTCGCTCACTGCAAAGAAGGCGGTGCGGTTGGAATAATCGATGCTGTAGGGATTGGTGGCAAACAGCGCCCCCGTCTCCGCGTCACATCTAGACAGGATAAAGGGCGCCGTGCGTGCCGCATTGCTGCCGAGGATCCACTCGACATAACCGTAGAGACGCAGCCGGCGGCTGGTCGAACCGGTGTTGCGCAGGCGCAGGCGCTGCAGTTTCACCGGCTTCTCGCGGTCGACCGTCTGCGTCAGTTCCAGCGCGATATCGTTTTGAACGCTGGAGAAAACGGTGTAGCCGAGCCCGTGGCGGGCTTCGAAACGGATGTCCGGCCGGCGCGAAAGCGCTGCGAACGGCGTCATGACCGCACCGCTGTCGAGATCGGCCAGATAGAACGCCTCACCCGAGCGGTTGATCACCGCATCGTTCGACCAGGACGTCAGCTGATAGTCGCGCGAATTGGCGCTCCAGGTGAAGCCCGCGCCCTCGGCCGACACGTGGAAGCCGAACCTGTCGTTGGAGATAACATTGATCCAGGGCTGCGGCGTCGCGTGACCTCCCGGCAGGCGAACGACATATTCGCGTCCGTCGCGGGCAAAGCCGCCGATGCCGTTCCAGAAGTCGAGATCGCCTTCTTCCTCGATGACGACGGCGGGCACGACCGGCGGCGGCACCGGCGCGACACGCTTGACCGGGGCCTCCTTGTTGCGCTCGGCCCGTTCCATCTCCTGCAGCTCCTCCTTGGAGGGTGCAGTGAGCGCCACGGCGCGGTTGATCTGGTCGACCACCTTGCCGTTCTTCGTATGCAGCGTCACGCGGGAAGCCGCGATCAGCGCATGATAGGTGCTCTCCTCCATCAGGTCCTTGCGAACCGCGAAGATATGCTGGCGCAGCCCGTCGGCCTGGCCCATGCGGCGCACGTTTTCGCACATCGCGTCGAGCGCATGCTGCATGTCCTGCGCATAGGAAGAGGCGCGTTCGTTCATGATGACGAGATCGGCGGTGACGCCGCGCGAGCGCAGGTATTCCTGCGCCAGCAGCGCCTCGCGGGCGATGTCGAGATCCATGTCATCATTGATGCGCAGCGTGAAGATCGGGAAGTCGCCGGAGATCGCCAGCGGCCACAGCGCCGATTGTGACTGCAGGCCGGCCTCGACGGTCGCCTCGTCCTTGCGCAGCTGCATGTCGGGATAGACGAGGTAGCGGCCGAGATGCTGGAAGGCCGCCGCCTGCTGCGAGGTGACGCCGACATGGCGCATCTGCACCTGCGTGCGCGTCCATGCCTGGACCAGCTCGTGGGTGAAGGCGTCGGGATGACGGTAGCGATTGACCGCCTTGTCGACTTCGTCGCGACTCGGTGCCGCGATCGTCCAGAAGATCACGCTGACTTTCTTGCCGGCCGGCACGCGCACCGTGCGGCGCAGCGACATCACAGGATCGAGCATGAAGCCGTCGCTGCCGGAAAGCGTCGCGCCCGGATCGAAGGCCGCCGCATCGGCAAGACCGCGGCCGCGGCCGAGGAACTTGCGGCGGTCGGTCTCGAATTCCGTGTGGCGGGTATCGCCGGCATTGTCGACGATCAGATGCGCAATGCTGATGTTCGGCTCGTTCGGATCGCGCTTGTTGCGTTCGGCGCGGATGACGTCGCCGCGCTTGCCGATCTCGGTCTTGACGAACATCCGGGCGAATGCCGGATGCGCATTGTCGGTATCGTCCGAGGTGATCACCGGTTCGAGATAGGAGGTGACTTCGATAAAACGGTCTTCTCCACCCATGTTGAGCAGGGTGACGCGGCGGGCTTCGGCATCATGCTCGGTCGCGATGATGCATTCCACCTCGCTGGTGAGGTCGCCGACCGTCTTGGTGAACTGCGCCTTCTCGTCTGCGAATTCGACCTTGATCTTTTCGCCCTCGACACCCTTCGGCTCCGAGGTCGTCGACCACCATTCGTTCGTCGCGGTATCGCGCAGGAAGATGAAGCTGCCCCAGCGGTCTTCGGTCGGATCGGGTTTCCAGCGAGAAACGGAAAGGCCGTTCCAGCGGGAATAACCGGCGCCTGTCGCCGTCAGCATCATCGAATAATGGCCGTTCGACAGGAATACGAGTTCGCGGTCGCGCGAGGCCGGATCGCTGATCTTCCTGATCTCCGGCCTCAGCAGATCGTCCTGAATGCTGGCCGGTGTGTCGGATTCATGCTTGCCGCTCATCACCGGAATATCGCGCGGTGCCTTTTCCTGCAGCAGAAGCTCCGCTGCCTCGATGACCGGATCGGAGTGGAAGAGTTCACGCAGATGGCCGTTGAAGGCGACATTGGCGACGGCTGCGATCGACATGCCGTGATGGTGGGCATAATAATTGTAGACCACGGCGCATTTCTTGCCTTCCGGCACGCGCGTCGGCGTGAAGTCGACGGCATCGTGGAAGCCGAACTTGCCGAGCGCGCCGACTTTGCGCAGCCGCTGCAGGTTTTCGAGCGCGCCCGGCGGGTCGTACTGGCTGGCGAGCAGCGAGGCGTAGGGCGCAATGACCGCATTGTGGCCGAGGCCGCGCTTCAGGCCGAGCGTCGGCACGCCGAAGTTCGTGTACTGATAGTTGAGGTTATGGTCGCGGGCATTGAAGGCCGCTTCCGAAATGCCCCACGGAATGCCGAGCTTGCGGGCATAATTCATCTGTTCGACGACGACCAGATTGTTGGTCTGGTTTAGAATGCCCCCGCCGCGCTCCTGCATGACGAGCGGCGGCATCAGATATTCGAACATCGAGCCCGACCAGGAGACCAGCGCGCCGCGCGAACCGACAGGCACGACCTGGCGGCCGAGGCGGTACCAGTGCTCCGTCGGCAGGTCGCCCTTGGCGATGCCGAACAGGCTGGTCAGGCGGCATTCCGAGGCGAGAAGGTCGTAGCAGGCCTGGTCGAGTTCACCGCTTTCAACGCGGTAGCCAATCGACAGCAGGCGCCGTTCCGGCCGGAACAGGAAGCCGAAATCCATCGAGAAAGCCAGATCGCGGGCCTTGTCGCGCAGCGCCACCAGGCGCGGCCTCAGCGCATCGACCTTGGACAGGTCGAAGGTGCTGTCTGATATATGCGCCTCGCAGACCTTCACCAGCGATGCCGCCCATTGGGTGACCTCTTCGCTCTGCTTCGACTTGACCTCATGGTCGAGATTGGCGGCGAGCTTCTCGATGTCGCGGGCGAGAACGGCAAGGTTGATGATGCGGATCGAGGCGAATTCATGCTCGCGCTTGACGGCGGCAAGCGCGTTCTGGAAGCCGACAATGCGCTCTTCCAGGCGCCGGCGTAGCGGCCGCACGGTCTTGCGGTCATCCGGCAGGTCCGCCAGCACTTCGCCGAGAATGCCGGCCGTGTCGCCGACGCCGTCGAGATTGCCCTGCATATGGGCGGACGGCGCCTCGGCCCAATTGCGGCAGGCCGACGAAATGGCGATCAGATGGCCGGCGAGATTGCCGCTGTCGACAGCCGAGACATAACGCGGCCCAAGCGTCTGCAGCGTATCGGTGTGATACCAGTTGAACAGGTGGCCGCGGAATTTCTCCATTCGGTCGATCGTCGAAATCGTCTGCTCCAGCCGCTCGAGCGTCTCCTCGAAGGAGAACCAGCCGAATTGCCGGCCGGAGACAACGGAGA
The DNA here is from genome assembly GCF_002211295.1 of Rhizobium sp. N122. Lineage (NCBI taxonomy): Bacteria > Pseudomonadati > Pseudomonadota > Alphaproteobacteria > Hyphomicrobiales > Rhizobiaceae > Rhizobium > Rhizobium sp. N122. The sequence continues at coordinate 10,566 of NZ_LOKU01000007.1, forward strand.
GCAGATAGACGCCGATATTGGTCGGCGAGGTGCGCGCCGCGACGATCACATGCGGCGTTTCCTGAATATTATCCGGCGGCAGATAGTTCTGCTCGGCCGTGGTGAAGGTCTCGAAATAACGCCAGGTGCGCCGGGCGATCTTGCGCAACTCGCTCGACACGGAATCGGCGACCTCGAGCCGGTCCTCGGTCTCGGCCGACTGGCTGACATACCAGGCGACGACAGGCGAGAGGATCCACAACAGCGCGAAGGGAATGCCGACGACGAAGGCGCTGCCGCCGGGCAGGGCCGCAAAGCCAAGCGCCAGCAGCGCCAGCACCGGCGCATGCCACATCGCCTTATAGTAGGAGATCAGCTTTCCCTGGCCGCCGGCCTGAACGCTGGCGGCGGTCCGCCACTGCAGCATCAGCTTGCGGCTGAAGAACAGGCGGTAGAGCGAACGGCCGATCGCATCGGCCATCATGGCGGCGGAATCGGCGATGAAGACGATCCGCAGTGCGACCTGCGCATTGGCGGCGGTGATATCGGCCCAGACCGTATAGAGATGGGCGCGGGCGATGATATCGCTGGTGCGCGGAATGATACCGTTGATCAGCGACAGCGTCGGCGCGACGAACAGGCAGAAGATCAGCAGAATCTGCCAGATCAGCGCGCCGAGCGGGCTCATGAAATACCAGCCGAGCACCGAGGCGAAGAACCAGGCAATCGGCGTCAGCGAGCGGCGCAGATTGTCGAACATCTTCCAGCGGCCGAGGGCCGTGACGCCGTATTTCGGATTGAACATATAGGGCAGCAGCTGCCAGTCGCCGCGCGCCCAGCGATGCTGGCGCGAGGTCTCGACCTCGTAGCGGATCGGGAAATCCTCCACCAGCTCGAGATCGGTGACGAGCGCGCAGCGCGCCATCGAGCCTTCGAGAAGATCGTGGCTGAGCACCGAGTTCTCATCGATCCGGCCCTTCAGCGAGGCTTCGAAGGCATCGACATGATAGAGACCCTTGCCAGTGAAGGTGCCTTCGCCGGCGAGATCCTGATAGACGTCGGAAACAGTGAAGACATAAGGGTCGAGGCCGCGGTTGATCGAAAAGACGCGCTGGAAGACCGACGCGTCCTTGCCCGTCGTCAGCGACGGGGTAACGCGCGGCTGCAGCACGCCGTAGCCGCTTTCGACACGGCCGGTTTTCGGGTTGATCACCGGGCGGTTGATCGGGTGATAGAGCTTGCCGACGAGCTTGGTGACGGCATCGCGCATCAGGCGCGTATCGGCATCGAGCGTCATGACATATTGCACATTGGCCGGCACGGTGTTGGCGCCCGGCAGATAGGTCGTGTCGCGGTCGCCGCGCAGCAGCATGTTCAGCTCGTGCAGCTTGCCGCGCTTGCGCTCCCAGCCCATCCACACGCCTTCGGAGGGATTGTAGAGGCGGCGGCGATGCAGCAGATAGAAACGCGTCTTGCCGTCATAGGCATAGCGGGCGGAAAGATTGGCGATCTCGCGCCTGGCATAGTCGAGAACCTCGAGATCGGCGGGCGTTTCCTCGACCTCGCTGTCCGGCCAATCGCTGAGCAGCGCGAAATAGAGTTCGCCGCGCGGATTGGCGAGGTAGTGAACCTCGAGATTGCGCACGTGGTCGTCGACGCTGTCTCGGTTCGAGATCAGGCAGGGCACGACCAGCAGGGTGCGCGCATCCTCCGGAATGCCTTCCTTGAACTCGTAACCGACGAGGCGCGCCGGCGTCACGAAGAAGGACAGCACGGTGTTGAACAGGCCCGTCGCCCCCTCCGATGCCGGCAGTGAGAACATGATCAGCAGCAGGGCGATTTCGATCGCCCCCATGCCGGCACTGGCCATGAACCGGCCGACGATCGCCATGGCGATGACCGTCAAAAGCATGACCGGCACGGCAATGGCCAGCCAGTTGAACTGGCGCACCGCGCGCACGAAATGCTGCGTGACCGTCGGGCGATAGTTCGCCCGCGCCTCGAGCTTCGGCCGCTGCGCGCCGGACAGGAAGCCGCCGACATTCGGTTCATGCGGCTGCGGTTCGTCGGAAGCCTTGGCGGCATCCGTCATGTCGAGCGCCAGCTGGGCGATTTCCATTTCCGTCAGCGGCGAGCGTTTGGCGAGCTTTTCGATCTGTTTGCGATATTTGTTGCGCGAGCCGGAATCGAGGATGCCGTAATCCGAATGCTCCCAGAGCAGCTTGTCGACATGGCTGACTTGTTCGACCCAGACCGACCATTCGGCATCGTCGATCTCGCGAAGGCTGCGGATGATGTTGCCCATCGTCACGTTGCCGGAGGAGAGGCGGCTATGTTCGGCCGTCGTCGCCTCTTCGGTGTTGCGGCCGAGTTCTTCCAGCCGCTCGTCGAGCCAGGTGATCGCCAGGCTCGACGTCTGCGAGCCGTCACGCATGCGATAGAGGAACTGCGTCGAGAAGGTATTGTCCTCGGCAAGCGGTTCCAGCGTCTTCAGATAACTGGCCGCCGCGGCCGGGTCGGTCAGGCGCACCAGTTCGTCGGCCGCCTCGTTGGCGCGGCGGCGCAGGCGGCGGCTGGCTTCGACACGGCTGGAAATGCGACGAAGGTTTTCAACGAGCACATAACGCACAAGCGAAGGCAAGGCCCAGAGTTCGCCGATCCTCAGCGTCTCGCTGGCCTGAAAACCGTCGACCAGAGCCGTCAGGCTTTCCTGCGAGATCGTGCTGTGGGTGTGGGCGACATAGAGCCAGGCCAGCACGAGGGTGCGCGGCACCTCGACGCCGCCGACCACCATAGTCGGCAATTCGCGATAGAAGCGGCGGGGGAAGTCGCGCCGCACCTCCTGGATCGCCTCTTCGACGATATAATGATTGTCCAGCAACCATTCCGCCGCCGGCGTGATCGTCTCGCCGGCTTCGACATCAGTCGCCGTGGTCCGGTAGACGCGCAGAATTTCCTTCTCGTTTTCCTTGTGGCGCGCGAAGAAATCGAAGGGGGCGAAAGCCGGCAGCCGGTCGACGCCGCCGCGGGCGACCGTCTCGCCGATCGCCTTGATGTCCTCGATGGCAAGATATGTCGAGCGGATCGAATCGTTGTGATCGATCTGCTTCGTCTCGGGTTCGCGCGGAAGGCTCGGAGAAAGATTAGAAATAGACATGGGTTCGGTTCTGGATCCAAACGAAGTTATGGCTGTTTTGCTCAGCCTTTTGCACTGCTTATCATGACTGCTACATGAACGGAGCCCGTTTCTTCGAAGATCGATGAAGCCGGGATAAATGACGCTTGGGCCAAGCGATGCGAACGGGCTAAGCCCCGATCCAGGGCGCGGCCCGACGGGTGATCAAGATCATCGATACCCTCTCCGCGAAAGCCATGTCGAAAATTGGACACCATCGCGATAATTCAAGTCAAGAGGCATGAGCCGCGCGCCCGCCGAGCTTGGGAAATGCGTGAACGCCAAAATGCCGGCCCCTGATTCCGGCAATGCAAACGCTCTTGGATTTGGGAAAAGACGCGCGATCCCGAACGGATGACATCACCGGTTCGAAAACGGCGACATGCAGACACAAGATCGGACATGCACCGCGCGAATACGTGCGATTCAGTCGCGCATGATGAAATGAAGAAGGACAGAAGAACGAAGAGGGGATCAGACGCCGATCAACCAGGCGAAAATCGCCGCAACGCCGGCATTGGCCGGCGTCTAACATTTGCCGATCAGCCGACGATCCCGCAAACCATCGCCACGACGAACAGGAATGCCGCCGTGAAGATTGCGCCATGCACCGCCATTTGAAGCCTGTGGCGCGTGGTGATCGGCTTCTTGGTCGCTGCGGAACCGTACTGGTTCACGTGAGCATGCGAAATACCCAGATCTGCCATATGTCGCCTCCGTTGTTTTTAAGCGGCCGGTTGTGCGGCTCGCGGTGATATTCTTATTTTCTCTATCAAGTAGGTAGAGATAAATTTCCGTCCAGAGCAAACGAAAGAGAATATTCAACCAGCCCTTTTAGCAGCCTGTCTTTTTAGCAGTCCGCATTAGCAGCCCGCATTTTTAGCAGACCGTGCGCCATGCCCAGATCCACGAACGCTCGACGGCGTCTTCGCTCTGAGACGGGTTGGCGGGGACCTCGATCAGCCGACGATCCTTTTCCGCAGGAATGGAGACCGAAGCCTGGTCCCGGCGATCGGCTTTCACAGGAGGATCGAGGTAGCCCATGGTCATCCCACCAAGAAAGAACATGTCTCAACCTCCATCGATCACGAAAGCTAACAATCGTTAACAGGATCATGACAGAAGCGGGGCAGCTGTCAATAGTCTAGTTGAATGGTCGTCTTTTAGGAAAGTCTTATCCTTAACGCCGCCGCCGGTCTTTTCTTTTCAAGGAGTTGAAAAGATTGCCCTTCAGGCTTTGACGAACCCCTTGCTCGCAATCATCAAATTTCTCGTGTAGTCCTGATGAACCGCACCGCTTGCCAGATCTTTCGAACTCAAGCGTTCGACGACGGCGCCGTTGCGCATCACCGCCAGCCTTTCGCACATATGGGTGATGACGCCGAGATCATGGCTCACCATCACGAAGGTGAGTTTGCGGTCGCGCCGGATCTGCTCCAACAGGTTCAACACCTCGGCCTGCACCGAGGCATCGAGCGCCGAGGTCGGCTCATCGAGCAGCAGGATCGACGGTTCGACGATCAGCGCCCGGGCGATCGCCACGCGCTGCCGCTGCCCGCCGGAGAGCTGGTGCGGATAGCGAAAGCGGAAACCGTTGCCGAGACCGACTTCGTCGAGCGCACGGGCGATGCGGATCTCGCCGTCGCCAATGCCGTGAATTGCCAGCGGTTCGAGCAGCAGCCGGTCGATCGTCTGGCGCGGATGCAGCGAACCATAGGGGTCCTGGAAGACCATTTGCACGCGCCGATAGAAGGTTTTGCTGCGTTTCGGCCCCTTCAGCGCTTCGCCATCGATCCGGATCGCACCGCCGCTGATCGGCGCCAGCCCGGCCACGGCCCTGAGTAATGTCGATTTTCCGGAGCCGGATTCACCGACGAGGCCGAAAGATTCGCCGCCTTCGACCGCGATGCTGACATCCTTCAGCGCATGAAATTGGTCATAGACGACGCTGAGATCGTCAATTTCAAGGGCTGCGCTCATGCCGCCCACTCCGGCCTGCGGTCGAGCACCGGCAGCGGATGGCGGTTCTGGCCGATCTCGGGCATGCAGTTCAGCAAGCCTTGCGTATAGGGATGCTGCGCATGTCTGAGATCGGCGGCTGCGAGTTCCTCGACGATCTTTCCGGCATACATGACGATGACCCGGTCGCAAAAGGACGAGACCAGCCTGAGATCATGGGAAACAAAGATCAGCCCCATGCCGCGCTCCGCCACCAGCCTGTCCATGATTCTCAGTACATCGAGCTGCACCGTCACGTCGAGCGCCGAGGTCGGCTCGTCGGCAATCAGCAGCTCCGGCCCGGCAATCAGCATCATGGCGATCATCGCGCGTTGCCCCATACCGCCCGAAACCTCATGCGGATGCAGGTCGAAGACACGTTTCGGATCGCGGATCTGCACCGCCTCGAGCATGGCGAGTGCGCGCTCGCGCGCCTCCGCCTTGCCGACCTTCTCATGCGTGCGCAAGGTTTCGCAGATCTGCCGGCCGATCGTCATGACCGGATCGAGCGAATATTTCGGATCCTGCAGGATCATGGCGATGCGTTTGCCGCGCAGCCTGCGCCTTTCGCTGGCGGAGGCCTTGATGAGGTCGATGCCGTTGAAGTCGAGCCTGTCGGCGGTGACGATGCCGTGTTTCGGCGTCAGCCCCATGATCGCCCGGCCGGTCTGCGATTTGCCGGAGCCGGATTCGCCGACGATGCCGAGCCTTTCCTTGCCGAGCGTGAAGGAGACGCCGCGCACGGCCTCGATCACCCCGGTGCGCGTGGGATAGCTGACTTTGAGCTTCTCGACCGTCAGAAGTGTCGTCACTGGCCGGCCTCCTTCGGATCGAGCGCATCGCGCAGGCCGTCGCCGAGCAGATTGAAACCGAGGCTGACGATGAGGATGGCGATGCCGGGCATCGCCGCGACCCACCATTGATCGAGAATGAAACGCCGTCCCGAGGCGATCATCGCGCCCCATTCCGGCAGCGGCGGCTGCGCTCCGAGGCCAAGGAAACCGAGACCGGCCGCCGTCAGGATGATGCCGGCCATATCGAGCGTCACGCGCACGATCAGCGAGGAGATGCAGAGCGGCATGACATGGCGCAGGATGATGCGGAACGGCGAGGCGCCCATCAGCTTCACCGCCGAGATATAGTCGGAGCGCCGGACCGTCAGTGTCTCGGCGCGGGCAATGCGGGCATAGGGCGGCCAGGAGGTGATAGCGATGGCGATGATCGCGTTCTGAATGCCGGGACCAAGCGCGGCGACGAAGGCGAGCGCCAGCACCAGCTTCGGAAAGGCGAGGAAGATATCGGTGATGCGCATCAGCGTCGCGTCCACCCAACCTCCGGCATATCCGGAGACCGTGCCGACGATCAGCCCGATCGGCGCCGAGATGACGGCGACGAGCACGATGACGAACAGCGTCAATCGCGATCCGTAGATCAGCCGCGAATAGATGTCGCGGCCCTGGTCGTCGGTTCCGAGCAGGAACCCATCCGTACCCGGCGGCAGCAGCCGGGCGTTGCGCAGATCGCCGACGACGGGATTATGGGTGGCGATCACGTCGGCAAAGACGGCGACGAACAGCAGTGCGACGATGATCAGCAGGCCGACGACGGCGAGCCGGTTGGCGGTGAACTGCCGCCAAGTCACATAGGCGCGGCCGAGACGGGCCTGCAGGCGCGATTGCGGCCGGTCGGACAGCAGCCATTCGCGGCGGCTCATCGCAGGAGCTGGGCTGGCGGGAGCGGTCATCGGTTTCGCGTCCTCGGGTCGAGCGTCCGGTAGAGAAGATCGGACAGAAGGTTGATGCCGATGAAAACGGTGCCGATGACGATGGTGCCGCCGAGCACGGCGTTCATATCGGCGTTCTGCAGCGAATTGGTGATGTAGAGCCCGATGCCCGGCCAGGAAAACACGGTCTCGGTCAGCACCGATCCTTCGAGCAGGCCGGCATAGGAAAGCGCGATCACGGTGACCAGCGGCACGGCGGCATTGCGCAGCGCATGGCCCCAGATCACCCGCGTTTCCGAAAGCCCTTTGGCGCGCGCGGCGACGATATATTCCTGGGAAAGCTCGTTCAGCATGAAGCTGCGGGTCATGCGGCTGATATAGGCGAGCGAGAAATAGCCGAGCAGCGATGCAGGCAGGATGATGTGGCGGAAGACGTCGTAGAAGACGTCCCATTGCCCCTGCCAGGCGCTGTCCAGCAGATACAGGCCGGTGATCGGCGTGAACGTATATTCGAAAACGATGTCGATGCGGCCGGGAAAAGCCACCCAGCGCAGCTGCGCATAGAAGATGACGAGTGAAATCAGCGCCAGCCAGAAGATCGGCACCGAATAGCCGACCAAGCCGACGACGCGCACCACCTGGTCGGCGATGCTGCCGCGGCGCACGGCGGCGAGAACGCCGAGCGGCACGCCGACGAAAGCGCCGATCAGCGTTCCGAGCGTCGCGAGCTCGATGGTTGCCGGCAGGACACGGCGGATATCGACCATGACGGGATTGGTCGTCAGCACCGAATTGCCGAAATCGCCGGACAAGATGCCTTTGATATAGATGTAGAACTGCTGATAGAGCGGCAGGTTGAAGCCCATTTCCTGGCGCACCCGCTCGACGACGTGGCTTGGCGCGCGGTCGCCGAGAATGGCGAGCACGGGGTCGATCGGCACGACGCGGCCGATGAAGAAGGTGACGGCCAGGAGGCCGAGATAGGTGGTGACGGCGGCAAACAGGAACCGCCCGGCAGCCTTTGCGAAGGCCCCGGCACGGCCCTTGCGGGGCCGCGCCTCCTGTGTTGTTTCGACGGTGCTCAAGCGACCAATCCTGCCGGACTATTCCTTGGCGATCGGACCGACGAAATTGGTGTCGAAGCTCGGACCCAGCTTGAAGTCCTTGAGGTTCTTGCGGTAGCCGGCCACTTCGGTCTGCTGGAAGATGAAGACGAAGGGGCTATTGGCCAGATATTTCTTCTGGATATCCTGATAGATGGCGGCGCGTTTGGCGGCGTCGCGTTCCAGCAGTGCGGCCTTGGCCTGTTTGTCGAGTTCCGGCGCTTCCCAGGTGTTGCGCCACGCGAGCGTCTTCACCGTACCGGCATCGGAATTGTCGGGATTGCCGGTAAAAGTATCGGCATTGGAATTCGGGTCGAAATAATCCGAACCCCACTGGCCGATATACATGTCGTGAGTGCGGGCGCGGTACTTGGTCAGCGTCTGCTTGCCGTCGCCCGGAATGATTTCCATCTTCACGCCGGCCTGCGCCAGCGTCTGCTGCATCGATTCGGCGATCCCGGTCACCGGCTGCGTGTTGCGCACATCCATGGTGATCGAGAAACCGTCGGGCACGCCGGCCTTGGCGAGCAGTTCCTTGGCCTTGGCGACATCGAGCTTGTAGGGATTTTCGTCGAGCGCGCCGAGTTGGCCCTTCGGCAGGAAGGTCTGGTGGATTTCGCCGATACCCTTGATCAAGGTCGCGCCGATCGCATCATAGTCGACCAGGTATTTGAAGGCTTCCTGGACCTCGGGCTTCTTCAGGTTCTCGTTCTTGTTGTTGAGGCTGACATAATAGATCGTGCCCTTCGGCGCGCTCGTCGTCGCCAGATCGGCATTTTTGGAAACGGCGTCGATGTCGCCAGGTTCGAGGTTGCGGGCAATATCGATATCGCCGGCTTCGAGCGCCAGCCGCTGGGCAGCGCTTTCCTTCATATAGCGGTAGATGACGCGGTTGAGCTTCGTCTTGTCGCCGTAATAATTGTCGTTGCGCTCGAGAACGACAACTTCGTTGGCCCGCCATTCGCGGAGCTTAAAGGCGCCGGAGCCGGCATAGCCTGTTTTCAGCCACTCATTGCCGAAATCATTGTCGTATTTGTGCTCGGCATCCGGTGTCACCGCCTTCACATGCTCCATCACCAGCTTCTTGTCGACGACGGAGGCAACCGTTGCCGTCAGGCAGTTGAGCACGAAGCTCGGAGCATAGGCCTTGTCGACGGTGAAGACGAAGGTATTGGCATCGGCGGCCTTGGCTTTTTCGGTAATATTGTCGCCGGTCAGGCCGAATTGGGTAAGGATGAAGGCCGGGCTCTTGTCGAGCTTGACGGCGCGCTCGAACGACCAGGCGACGTCTTCGGCGGTGATCGGATTGCCGGAAGCGAATTTCATCCCCGATTTCAGCTTGAACGTATAGGTCAGACCGTCATCGGAAACACTCCAGCTCTCGGCCAGATCACCCTTCACCTTCGACGTGTCGTCCATGTCGAGACGGACGAGCAGGCTGTAGCTGTTGCTGGTGATTTCGGCAGTCGAAAGCTCGAACGCCTCGCCCGGATCCATCGTGATGATGTCGTCGATGGCGAACCCTTCGACCAGCGTATCCTTGGGTGTTTCGGCAAAGGCGGCGGGTGCCGCCATCATCAGCAGCGAAAGAGCGGCGCCTGCGGAAAGCAGGCGGAAATTGCGGCTGAGCTTGGTGATCATCATGGTCTGTTCCCCTGTTCTTGATTGATTACGAAGCGTTTTGTCGGTCATGCCCCATTAAAACTATTGTCCATTCGCAGCACGTCCAGAGGCGCACAGCGCTTTAGGCGCGGTCCTCCCGCCAAGCTTGTGCCAGAATGCGAAGCCAATTTTCACGGGCAAGTTTCGTGAGATCGGCCTCACCATAACCAACCTCCCGGAGAGCGGCAATCAGCTTCTGATTGCCGCTGGCATCGCCGATTTCCTCCGGAATAGTGGCCCCGTCGAAGTCCGATCCGAGGCCCACGCAATCGATGCCGATGCGGTTCACCAGATAGTCGATATGGCGGATCATGTCGGCAAGCGGCGTGTCGCTGTCCGAGCGGCCGTCGGGACGCAGCATGGCGGTGGCATAATTGATGCCGACGAGCCCGCGGCTTTCGCGGATCGCATCGAGCTGCCTGTCCGTCAGGTTGCGCGCGACCGGCGTCAATGCGTGGGCATTGGAATGGCTGGAGACCAGCGGCTGGTCGGTCGTCTTCGCCACGTCCCAGAAGCCCTTTTCGGTGATATGGGCAAGGTCGACCACGACGCCGAGACGATTGCATTCCTTGACCAGCTCGAAACCGGCATCGGTGAGGCCGGGCGCCGTGTCCGGCGACATCGGGAAGGCGAAGGGCACGCCGTAGCCGAAGACATTGTGCCGGCTCCAGACCGGCCCGAGCGACCGCAGTCCGGCTGCATAGAACACCTCGAGCGCCGCAAGATCGGCGCCGATCGCCTCGCAGCCTTCCATATGCATGACGGCGGCAAAAAGATTGTCGGCCATGGCGCCGCGGATATCTTTTACCGTCCGGCAGAGCCGCCAGGCGCCGGCCTGGTCGAGCCGCAGCGCGATCGCCGCCATTTCAGTGGCAATGGCAAGGGAAGACAGCGGATCGAGGGGGGCCGCCATCGGCGTGACATAGCGGCCGTCGGCATCCGGATCGGCAAAGACCAGATCGCCCGAGGGAATGTAGATGGCGCAGAGACCGCCGGAAAGACCGCCTTCTCTCGCCCGGCGCGCATCGATATGGCCGAGCGTCGTGCCGCTTGCGAATTCCGCGATCGGGTCACTGCCGTCTTTTGAATGTGTCCAGAGTCGAAGGAGAACGTCGTTGTGACCGTCAAATACGAATTGCATCTGTCTTCCTGCGCTGCCCGAGCGGGAAGACCAGAATAGAAAAGCTGGCGGAATTCGCCACCTCTTTTTTATAAATTCCGTCGTCACGCTCTAAAAACGGAACGGGGGCCGAAGCCCCCGCAAAAACCATCGGATCGCACAATCTGAGATCAGTGCTTGCGGCGCTTCTTCTGCCGGTAGACGTCGATGACCACAGCCGCGACGATGATGAGACCTTTGACGATCTCCTGGTAATAGGCGTCGATCCTGAGGAAGGTGAAGCCCGAAGTCATGACCCCGAGGATGATGGTGCCGATGACGGTGCCGGTGATGCGCCCGACGCCGCCGGTGAGCGAAGTGCCGCCGATGACGGTCGCGGCGATCGCATCGAGTTCATAGCCGACGCCCATGCTGGCCTGCGCGGTTTCGGCGCGGGCCGCCGTGACGATGCCGGCGAGACCCGCCAGCAATCCGGCGATCACATAGACCTTGACGAGATGCGCCTCGATGTTGATGCCGGAAACACGCGCCGCCTGCGGGTTGGCGCCGATGGCATAGGTGAACTTGCCGTAACGGGTGTAGCGCAGCGCAATGTGAAAGATCAGCGCAACGACCAGGAAGACGACGACCGGCCACGCCTTGGTGCCGATGAAGTGAAACTGCTCGGTGATCCCGGAAACCGGCTGTCCTTTCGTATACCACTTCGCGACACCGCGAGCCGAAACGAACATGCCGAGCGTTGCAATGAACGGCGGGATTTTCGTGTAGGCGATGAGCGCGCCGTTGGCGAGACCGGCGGCGGCCCCGATCAGCAGTCCGATCATGATCGGCACGAAAGCCGGCAGGTCGGTCAGCGACGGAAAGACCGCCCGTCCCCAGGTCGACGATTGGGCGAAGCTCGTGGCGATCATCGCCGTCATGCCGACGACCGAGCCGGACGACAGGTCGATACCGCCGGTGATGATGACCTGGGTGACGCCGACGGCGATGATGCCGATGACGGAGACCTGCAGGATCATGATCGTCAGGCGCTGCGAATTCATCAGGAAGCTTTGGCCGATGAACATCCAGCCGAGCGCTTCATAGATGAGCGCGATGCCGACGAGCACGAGGAAAATGCTGAGCTCGGTCGGCAAACGCCGCCGCCTTTGCCGGGTAGCGAGCGGAGCCGCGCCCTCTGCTGCCTTGGTACTCATGTCAAACCTCCCTTGGGCGATGACGGACGACGCATCACTGCGCAGCCAGCTCCATCACCTTGATCTGCGTTGCTTCATCGCGATTGAGGAAACCGGTCACGCGTCCCTCATGCATGACCATTATGCGGTCGCTCATCCCGAGAACCTCGGGCATCTCGGATGAGATCATAATGACCGCCACGCCGTTTCGCGCCATTTCGGTGACCAGCCGGTGGATTTCCGCCTTGGCGCCGACATCGATGCCGCGCGTCGGCTCGTCGAGGATGAGGATCCGCGGATTGGTGAGCAGCCAGCGCCCGATCAGCACCTTCTGCTGATTGCCGCCCGAAAGATTCTCTACACGCTCGTAGAGATTGGGCGTTTTCACCCGCAGCTTCTTTGCCATATCCTCGCAGGTCGCCTCGATGGCGCCCTGCTGCACGAAGCCGCCCTTGACATACCTGTCCTGCAGCACGGCGATCTGCATGTTCTCGAGAATATCGAGGATCAGCAGACAGCCGGTATCCTTGCGGTCCTCGGTCAGGAACGCCATTTGGTGGCGGATGGCCTCGGTCGGCGAAGAAATCGTCACCGGCTTGCCGTAGAGCTCGATCGAGCCGGAGCTTGCCGGCGTCACCCCGAACAATGTTTCGGCGACATTCGACCGCCCGGACCCCACAAGGCCGGCCACGCCGAGGATCTCGCCCGCCCTGACCTCGAAGGAGACGTTTTTGAAGACGCCGTTGAGGCAGAGATCCTTGACCGAAAGCATGACCTCGCCGATTGGCACCTCTTCCTTGGGGAACATCTGGGTGATCTCGCGCCCGACCATCATGCGGATGATGTCGTCGCGGGTCACCTCGGTCGAGGCATGCGTGCCGATATAGCGGCCGTCACGAAAGACGGAGAACTCGTCGGCGATTTCGAAAAGCTCGTTCATCTTGTGGGTGATGTAGACGATGCCGATGCCCTGGGCCCTCAGGTCGCGGATAATGCGGAAGAGGTGCTCGACCTCGCGCTCGGTCAGCGCCGAAGTCGGCTCGTCCATGATCAGCACGTCGGAATTATAGGAAACCGCCTTGGCGATCTCGACCATCTGCCGGTTGGCGACCGACAGGTACCGGACCTCGATATCGGGATCGATGTCGATATTCAGCCGGGCAAACAGCTCTTCGGTCATGCGATGCATGACGCCGTGATCGACGAAGCCGAAGCGGTTCTTCGGTTCGCGGCGGATCCAGATATTTTCAGCGACCGTCATGAACGGCATCAGGTTCAGTTCCTGATGGATCATGGCAATGCCGTTCTCCAGCGCGTCGAGTGGAGATTTCAGCTGGATCTCGATGCCTTTCAGGCGGATATCGCCTTTATCCGGTATGTAGATGCCGGCAAGGATCTTCATCAGCGTCGATTTGCCGGCGCCGTTTTCGCCCATCAGCGCATGCACGGAGGCGCGCTTCAGCCGGAACTGCACGTCGTCGAGGGCGACGACACCGGGAAACTCCTTGCGAACGCCCTCGGCGCTCAACAGATATTCCGCATTCGGGACTGCACCGCTCGCGCGCACGGCGGCCATGGTTGTCGGGCTGACGGCCATATCATCTCCTCCGGACAGGCGAAAAGGATGCGGGCGAAGCCCGCATCCGGTTTGGCGTTCGCCTCAGTTCTTGGTGACGAAGTCCTTGACGTTTTCAGGCGTGACGAGCTGGAAGGGAATATAAACCTTCTTCTCGGTCTTTTCGCCCTTGGCGAGCTTGAGCGCCGTGTCGAGCGAACCCTTGCCCTGGCCGGCGGCATCCTGGAACACCGTGACGTCGAGATCGCCTGCCTGCATGGCGGCAAGCGCGTCCTGCGTGGCGTCGACACCGCCGACGACGACCTTGGTCATATCCTTGCCGGCCGCCTTCAGCGCCTGGATGGCGCCGATCGCCATTTCGTCGTTGTTGGAGATGACGGCGTCGAATTCGATGCCGCTGGAGAGCCAGTTGGTCATCAGGTCGGCGCCCTGAGTACGGTCCCAATTGGCCGTCTGCTCTTCGACGATCTCCAGACCCTTGCATTCATCGGTCTTGATGACGTCATGAACGTCCTGGGTGCGCATGCGCGCAGCTTGGTTGGAAAGCTCGCCCATGATGACGACAGCCTTGCCCTTGCCGCCGAGAATGCGGCAGATTTCCTTGGTTTCCAGCGTGCCGGATTCCTGCTCGTTGGAGGCGACGAAGGCCTGTTTGTCCGGCAGCGTGTCGACATTGACCGGCTGGCGGTTGACGTAAACCAGCGGAATGCCGGCGTCGGCGGCGAGCTTCGACATTGCCGTCGTCGCGTCGGTATCGACCGGGTTGACGATGATGGCATCGACCTTGGAGGCGATGAAATTCTGGATCTGGCTCTGCTGCTTGGAAACGTCGTTCTGCGCGTCTTCAACCTGCAGCGTCACGCCACTCAGCGTCTTGGCATAATCGGTCATGCCGTTGCGTAGCACGGTCAGAAAGTTGTCGTCGAATTTCGCCATCGAAACGCCGACGGTTTCTGCGTGAGCGGCCGTCGACATGACGAGCGCCATCGCAGTGCCCAGGATAAACTTTTTCATTTTACTTCCTCCACAAACGGTGCCCGGCTGCACCTCCTCACGCCGGAGCCCCAGGCATTTGCCCTGGAGCCGCAATTTCCCGCCGCCTCTCCTGCGGCGCTCCGCCTAAAACGGAACAAACAAACCGTAAAATTTGCTCTTCGGAATATTCATTCCATTTTCTGAGAACGACGTCAAGCCTCTTTAGCGCGACGTGATCGGGTAGAAGTCGCAAGGCCGCGCAGGTCACGATCGCCGCCGGCATTGCCTCTGTTGTGAAAGATCAAGGCCGCCTCCATCTATGGAGGGCTCGAAGACAAGACCGCGGCCGCAGGCGTCTTCGATATCCTCGACGCGGCCGGTCATTTAAAGATTTTGGAGACAGGACAGATGTCCATTTCGATCTATCGCCTCACCGTTCCGATGTTCCAGCGCGGCCTCGCCAGCCTGAAAACCTATCTCGACAAGGCGGAAGCCTATGCGAAGGAAAAGAACATCGATCCCGCCGTCTTGGTCGCCGCCCGTCTCGCGCCCGATATGCTGCCGCTCTCCGGCCAATATCAGCGCGCCAGCGACAGCGCCAAATTCACCCTCTCGAGGCTAACCGCCACCGACGCCCCGAAGTTCGAGGACAATGAGAAGACGTTCGACGAACTGCGCGAACGGCTGGCCAAGACCGAAGCCTATCTCGCCGGCTTCTCGGAGGACGCGCTGGAGGGCACGGAAGCCCGGGACATCACTTTGCCGGGCAAAAGCGGCATCGTGCTTCCCGGAAACGAGTATGTCACCGTTTTCGCCCTGCCGAACTTCTATTTCCACGTTGCCACGGCCCACGCCATCCTGCGCAACCAGGGTACGCCGATCGGCAAGCGCGATTATCTCGGGTAAAAGGCATCAGGGCCGGCGCGTCACCGGCCCTTTTTCCGTCAGCTCGGTATAGGCGAGCGTCTGATCGAGATGCCGCGCGCGCAGCGACAGCAGCTTTTCGGCATAGTCGAGCCGGATCGCCGCATAGGCCGGATCGGCCGCGACATTCTTGAGCTCCATCGGATCGTCCCCGAGATTGAAGAGCAGTGGCGGCAAGGCGGCAAAATGCACATATTTGAACCGCGCGTCGCGGATCACGGCAAGATTGCACTCGTTCGACCTGAGCCCGAAATACCGCTCCGTCTCGCCCCCGGCGATATCGCGGAAGTCGAACTCCCAGAATGCCGCGTCCCGCCAGCCTTCCGCGCTGCCGCCCTCGACGAACGGCATGAGCGACTGGCCGTCGAGCCCGTTCTTCGCCTCGATGCCGAGCCTTTGGCAAAGTGTCGGAAAAATATCCGCGGCGCTGGTGAAATCGTCGACGGCCCCGCCGGCGGCACTGCTTGCGGGATCGCGAATGACCAGCGGAATATGATAGCTGCCGTCGAAGAAACCGCCCTTCCCCAGCGTCCAGTGGTCGCCCGCCATCTCGGCGTGATCCGAGGTGAAGACGATAAGCGTATCGTCCCAGGCGCCGGCATCCTGCAGCGCCTGCCAGATCCGGCCGAGCTGCGCATCGACCTCTGCTATCATGCCGTAGTAAATCGCCCGGATCGCCGCGAAATCCTCGCCGTTCCAGTCGCTCAGCGGCCCCGTCGCGCCGTGGATGAAACTGCCCTTGCCGGTGCGCGGCATCGCATAGGCGAGATAGGGATGACTGGCCTCTTCCGCTTGGGCGTTTGCCGCGCGCGCAAAAGCCGGCCCCTCGCCCGGCCTGAACATACGGTTGAACGGCGCCGGCACGGAAAAGGGCGGATGCGGGCGCAGGAACGAGACATGCGCAAACCACGGCCGGTCCTGCTCACCCAGCCAGCGGATGAACTCGCCGGCAAGGAACGCCGTCTGCGTCTCCTCGCTGGAATAGGCCGGCGCCGCATCGGAAATGCCGCCGGCTGCAGCGCCGACGGGACTATGGATGTCGCGGCTGACGGCGTCCCGATGGCCGCGGGACCGGAGCCAGGAGAGCCACTGCCTTTCATGCTCCGGCAGAAGCTGGCGTGCGGTAAAGCCCGGCAACACGCCTTCATAACTCGTCAGATGCGGATCATTTGCATCCATGCCACGCGGATCGGGCGCCGTGTCCGTATAGCCGAACAGCGTCGGGTCATATCCCGCCCGCCGGGCGGCCAGCGCCAGATTGTCGAAGCGGGCATCGAGCGGCGAACCATTGCGGCAGACGCGGTGGTTCATCTGGTAGAGGCCGGTATAGAGTGTCGCCCGCGCCGGCGAGCAGGGCGCCGCCCCGGCATAGTGCCGCCGGAACAGCGTGCCCTGGCGCGCCAGTGCGTCGACATTGGGCGTTTTCACGCAAGGATGACCGACGGCCGACAGGCAATCGCCACGCCACTGATCCGCCGTGATCAGCAGGATGTTCGGCCTGGCGCCTTTCTCAATTCTGGGCTCAATGCTGGTTGGTTTTGGCATGCCAGTTCCAGGCGGAACGGATGATCTGACTGAGATCATACTGCGGCACCCAGCCGAGCACGTCGCGCGCCTTGTCGTTATTGGCGACCAGCGTATGCGAATCGCCTTCGCGCCGGCCGATATATTCGACGGGGAAAGGCCGGTTCGACACGTCCTCGATCGCGCCGAGCAATTCCCTGACCGTGGTGCCTGTGCCGGTGCCGAGGTTGAGCGCGACGGACTCGCCGCCCTTCAGCAGATATTCGACGGCGCGCACATGCGCATCGGCAAGATCCAGCACATGAATATAGTCGCGCACGCAGGTGCCGTCGCGCGTCTCATAATCGCTGCCGAACACCTTGAAGCCCTGGCGGCGGCCGAGTGCCGCGTCGATCGCCAGCGGAATCGCATGCGTTTCCGGCTGGTGCCATTCGCCGATCCGGCCTTCGAAATCGGCGCCCGCCGCATTGAAATAACGCAGCACCACCGAGCGCAGGCTCTTGTACTGGTCGTAATCGGCAAGCGCCTGTTCGACGATATATTTCGTCCGCCCGTAGGGATTGATCGGCACCTGCCGGTGCGTCTCGTCGAGCGGCACGCTCTGCGGCAGCCCGTAGGTGGCGCAGGTGGAGGAGAAGACGAAGGCATTGATGCCGGCCGCCTGCGCCGCCGACAGCAGCGTCAACGTGCCGATGACGTTGTTCTCATAGAAGGAAACCGGATCCTTGACCGATTCGCCGACTTCGATCAGCGCCGCGAAATGCAGGATCGCCGCCGGCTTGTGCTTGGCCAGCACCTCATCCAGCCGGGCGCGATCGCGAATATCGCCTTCCTCGGCCGGTCCCCATTTGACGAACTCGCGATGGCCGTTGGAAAAATTATCGAAGACGACAGGCGTATAGCCCTTGTTCGCCAGGTCGAGACACGTATGCGAGCCGATATAACCGGCGCCGCCGACGACAAGAACCGTTTCACCTGCCATGCACCACCCTTATTATTAGCGAGAGATGAAAGAAACCTAGACGAGATACACGTCAATAAAAAGAAGGAATTACGATCGGCGTGAACGGACAATACGTCAAATGCCGAACTGCCCCGGCCCTATATGATTTGGTCCGGACCGCCAACCTTCGCGCATTATTCGCGTGATTTGCATAGCAGGCCGCCCTAAGGGGCTTTCACCACCATGTGATGCAACGGACCGTGACAATCGGACAGGGGAGCGCGCGAATGAGAAAGGCATTGGTCGTTTGGGGCGGCTGGCAGGGCCATGAGCCGGAGCAATGCGCTCATATCGTCGCCGATCTTCTGCGCGAGGACGATTTTACGGTGGAGGTCACTGGCGATCTCGGCATATTCGGATCGCCGACGCTTGTGAAAGCCGATCTGCTGGTGCCGATCATCACCGGCGAAACGCTGGAAAAACCCCACGCCAGCGCCTTGGTCGAGGCGGTGCGCGGCGGGCTGGGGCTTGCCGGCCATCACGGCGCGCTCGCCACCTCCTTCAAGGAAAGCGCGCCTTTCCGCTATGTCTCCGGCGTCACCTGGGTCGCCCATCCCGGCAACATCATCGACTTCCGCGTCGCCGTCACCCGCCAGGACGATCCGGTCATGGAGGGCATTCCCGATTTCGACTACCGGTCGGAGCAATATTATCTGCACTATGATCCGACAGTCGAAATCCTGGCGACCACCACCTTCACCGGCGCCTATGATCCTGCCGCCCGCAACGTCGTGATGCCGGTCGTCTTCAAGCGCCATTTCGGCGCCGGCCGCATCTTCTATTCCGCGCTCGGCCATGTCGCGGCCGAATTCGACCATCCCTACATGCCGCTGATCCTGCGCCGCGGCCTCGGCTGGGCCGCCCGCCAGTAGCGGACGACGGCGCATTGCGTCATGGAGCGGCCGCTTGCCGAGCGCCGGCGGCACCCTAACTTGCCCCCATGCCGGATCGCTTCTCTTTCGTCCCCGCCACCGCCGATCGCCTCACCGATATCGAAATGGTCTTCGACGATTGCGGCGGCGGAAGGAATTGCCGCTGCGCCTACTGGTATCTGCCGAATGCCGATTTCAAGGCGGGATGGGGCGAGGGAAACCGCAGCTGGTTTCGAGACCTGCTTGATGGGCCGCGCCCGCCGGGCATTCTCGGCTATCACGGCAACGACCCAGCCGGATGGTGCGGCGTCGCGCCGCGCGCCGTCTTCGACCGGCTGCGTCGCTCAAAACCCTTTGCCCCCGTCGATGACAGGCCGGTCTGGTCGATCAACTGCTTCATCACGCGCAAGCCGTTCCGCCGGCAGGGCCTGTCTCGCTTGCTTTTGAAACAGGCCGTCGAATTTGCCAGCAAGAATGGGGCCGAATGTCTCGAAGCCTATCCCGTCGATCAGGGCCGCGCCTTGGGAACCGGCGAGCTTTATCCGGGCACGCTTTCGATATTTCTCGATGCCGGTTTTGCCGAAGTGGCAAGACGTCTGCCCACAAGGCCGATCGTCCGTCTGGCCTGCCGCTGACGATTTCGCTGTCCGGAAATTGGGGTCTAGCGCGCCGCCTTGAGCCGGTCGTTGTCGACGGCAGGGGCCGCCGCGTCATAGACCCGCATCAGCCGCCCGGCCGCTTTCAATTTCTCGATAAGATCGTTTCCGTCAGGCGACGCCTTCGTCAGCTCCAGCTGCTCGAACTCCTTCAGCGCCTGCGCCCAATGGCTGTCCCCACGCCCATCCGGCCTGCCTTCCGATTCCCATAGTGAATAGGCGCGCTGGCTGACCCAGGCGTCTTTATTATGACTCATAATCAACCCCAGCGAGAAATTTGGAAAAAATATTCGACAGGCAACAAGGTGCCAAAACCGGCTTTAGGAGTCGTTACGAGGCAGCGTTAGTTTTTAGCTAACGGTCATGATTCGGCGAGACTAACCGCCGATAAAGTCATACGAATTCGTGGTGCGATAGATCTGCGCCCCCCTCGCTCGGCACCTTGGACTGATTTAAATACCGGGTTAGGGTCGGCGCGAAACGACAGCGGTGACCTATGGCAGCAAAGACGACCCTCAACACGAAGAACCTGGAAGCGCTCGGTGCGCAGCGTCTCGCCGAACTGCTGATCGAGATCAGCACCGGCAGCGCCGCCCATAAACGGCGTCTGCGCATGGAACTGGCCGGCAATCAGGGCAGCACCGAGGTGGCGCGTGAGATCCGCAAGCGCCTCGGCAGCATCGCACGTGCGCAGAGCGTCATCGAATGGCATAAAGTAAAAGCCGTCAACGCCGACCTCGAAACGCAGCGGTCCGCGATCGTCACCGTCGTGGCCGCCGACGATCCAAAGGAAGCGTTCGATCTCATCTGGCAATTCCTTGCCGTTGCCGACTCGATTTTCCACCGATCCAACAGCAACGACATCGCCTTCACCGAGACGTTCCATCAGGCATGCGCCGATGCCGGCGTCATCGCCAGCTCCGCGGGGATCGGTATCGATGTCCTTGCCGACAAGGTTTTCGCTGCCTTGCAGGATAACGACCACGGCCAATATGACCCGCTGATCGCCGAGATGGTTCCGGCGCTGGGCAAGGACGGTCTGGACCGTTTGAAGGGCCTCCTGGTGCAATGGTTGAATGAAGAGGAGGGGAAGCCCGCCGGCGCCGACAGGAAAATTCTCGACTGGGGCGGCGGCGGAACGACCTACCTGAACGAGATCTATGCCAGGCATCGGCAACAGACGGCGCGAATCGCTCTGCAGGACATTGCCGATGCCCAGGATGATGCCGATGCCTTCATCGCCCAGCAGCCGGAAGAGACCTTAAGGATGCCGATGGTCGCGATCGCGATTTCCGACCGCTTGCTCCTGGCTGGACGCGCCGAGGAAGCATTGAGGATTTTGGACGGCGTCGACCACCGGTTCGAAATGCCTTTTGATTGGCAGGAAGCCCGCGCCGAAACGCTCGAAGCGCTCGGACGGGGGGAGGAAGCCCAAGCCTATCGATGGCAATGCTTCGAGCAGTCGCTGAACGGCGAGCACCTTCGCGCTTTCCTGCGAAAGCTCGCCGACTTCGATGACATCGAGGCCGAAGAGAAGGCATTCGCCTTCGCGCACGGTTTTTCGGATGTTCATCGCGCCCTTGCCTTTTTCCTTGCCTGGCCCGCACACGCCGAGGCCGCGAAACTCGTCTCCAGGCGCCAGGCGGAACTGGACGGCGACCTCTACGAGCTGATGACGTCGGGCGCCGAAATGCTGCGGGAGAAACACCCACTCGCGGCAACAATCCTGTTACGCTCGATGATCGGCTTCGCCCTCGATAACGGCCGATCCCGCCGCTACAGGCATGCCGCGCGCCATCTGGCGGAATGCGCCGCGCTCGCGCCGCATATCGACGATTTCGGCGACGCCCGGCCTCACGACGCCTACGTCGACGATCTGAAGCGTCAACACGG
Organism: Rhizobium sp. N122; assembly: GCF_002211295.1. Classification (NCBI taxonomy): domain Bacteria; kingdom Pseudomonadati; phylum Pseudomonadota; class Alphaproteobacteria; order Hyphomicrobiales; family Rhizobiaceae; genus Rhizobium; species Rhizobium sp. N122. The sequence continues at coordinate 31,924 of NZ_LOKU01000007.1, forward strand.
AAACAAGCATGGCTTCTGGAGCCTAATACGTTAAGCCGCATGCCCGATTCACGAACGGAAAGGACATCGCTATGACCGATACTTCGTGGCACGCAGATCCCCTGAGCTGGGGCAATGGCCTACACATATTCGAAGCCTTCCTTGAGCCGACGGACCCCTACTCGGCCAAAGCATTCAACAAGCTGGACGCTCTTCTCGATCAGGCCGGCGAGGACAGGATCACAGTGAAGATCCGCCTGCAGTCGCAATCCTGGCATATGTATTCCGGCCTGATCGTCCGCTGCATCATCGCAGCCTCGACGCTGGAAGGCGGCAAGGAGACGGCAAAGAAGGTCTTAGCCGCCGTCGCCGCGCATCGGGAGGAATTCGAATTCGATCACCACGCCGGCGGCGCGAATATGGATGTGACGCCGAACCAGATCATCGAGCGCCTGGAAGGCTATAGCGGTGTAACGCTAAAAGACGCCTGCGCAATCCCGGATCTCGACCGGGAGATCAAGCGGCACTGCAACTATGCCCGCCAAAACGGCATCCACGTCTCGCCGACCTTCATGATCGACGGGCTGGTGCAGGCGGATATGAGCGGCGGTGATGAGGTTGCGGCCTGGGTGAAGAAGGTGCTGGTTAGCTGACGCCAGTTATGCCGGCGGGCTAAAATCGCAAACACTGACGCCTCGGATCCCCGGCACGGAGCGCAGTGGCGCCTGCAACAATTTACCTTGATAAGGCAAATTTGCTTGAGGCACCCCGGCCCCCGCGAAACGTATCCTTAATGAGATCTCAATTAATGGTTACATTCGTTCCGGTTTTGGAGGCCTCCTATGGCTGAGACATCAATCGAATGGACCGACGCCACATGGAACCCGGTGGCCGGCTGCACCATCCTGACGGCGGGCTGTACCAACTGCTACGCGATGCGAATGGCTGCGCGCCTGGAGGCGATGGGCCAAGAGAAATATAAGGGGCTGACACGCAAGAGCGGCGGCCGCGCGAAGTGGACTGGTAAGATCACGCTCGACTGGAAAGCTCTCGACGTGCCGGCAAAATGGACGCGTCCGCGCCTCGTCTTCGTGAACTCTATGTCCGACTTATTCCATACAGAGGTTCCGGCCGATTTCATCGCTGCCGTGTGGAAGATCATGGAGGCGACCCCACAGCATACTTACCAGATCCTGACGAAGCGCCCCGACCGAATGGCCGAGATCCTGCCTGGCAAGCAGTTTAAGGTGCTGCCGAACGTATGGCTTGGAACAAGTGTCGAAGATAGCCGCGTTTTGCACCGGTTGAATGAACTTCGCACAGTTCCCGCTGCTATTCGTTTTGCGTCATTCGAACCGTTAATCGGATCAGTCAAAGGTGCCGACCTAACAGGAGTTCATTGGGCAATCGTTGGCGGCGAGTCCGGGCCACAGGCTCGGCATATGGATCCGGAATGGGTCAATGAAATTGAGCGCATGTGCCGCGCGCACGGAACGGCTTTCTTTTTCAAGCAGTGGGGCGGCAAAAACAAGAAGGCGACAGGGCGCGAACTCAATGGCCGGACTTACGACGAGATGCCGAACCTGGCGCAAAGTGCTTATTGACGTAGCGCACGAACTTTTCGGCTAGCTCTGTGGCCTTCGGATGCTTGTTTGCCACAGCCAGGAACAGCGAAAAGGTATGTCCACTGTGCGGCGTCAAAATCGGCAGCGGATCGGATACGAACGGGAATTCGTTTTCGAGCAGCGTCTTGAACCACTTATCGATTTGATCTTTGGAGATGGTGCGCTTTGCAGTCGGTTCTTTCGACGGGACAGCAAGGTTTCCAAACAGATCCACCTGTCCAGATGGCTCTTCCGGCTGAATGGCGTATAGCTCACGCCAGCGGGGGCTTAGAACGCGGTCTAGCGTTTTCTCCTTATTGCCGACGCCTTCAATGTCGTGAGCGAGCTGTCGAATGATCGCCTGCACATTGAAGAAATACCAGACATCAAGACATTCTGTTTCGGCCAACGCCTTGAGCGTCGACCAGTCGACCTGCATTGAAAAAGGATCAAGAAACACCACGCCGCGCGAGAAGCTTTTGGCTTTGCGCGTCCATGGCGCCTTGCCGATAAACTTCCGCAGTTCCTCGTTTGCGTCACCCCTCAACACCTCAATCTCAACGCTAGGAAAATCGTTGCGGACGGCGGTCAATTGTCTGGCACGCACAGGATCTTTTTCGATAAAGACGAAATGCTTGAAAGGCGGATTTATCTTGAGCGCACGCCGTGCCGAACCGTCCAAGACCTCTACAACCGTTTCGAGCTCTCGCCCTTCCAATATGCCGCCGACTTCCCGTTCAGCTTCCCGATCGCCCGAACCGGCATAGGCATCGATGTACCATATGTCCATGTTCTTCGGAGTAAGCGCCTTGCTGTAACACTGCAGGTAATACTCCACGGCATCGAGTTTGATTTCCGACCATGGGCCACCGTATTTGTGCGCCATTACTGCCCCGCTGAATGAACCCGCGACCGCAACTGTAAACTGAGTCGGCTTGCTTGAATATGCGCAAACAACAGTTGTACTTTACTTGACACAGGAGCCAGACTCAGCGGAACGTTGACGCTATGGACTCTGACCCGTCAAAGCTGCAGTGGGTACTCACACAGACCGGAACTCCGGTTAGCTATCCGCATGGGAAGGGGCTCGAAACTTCAAGTCAAGTTGCCGTATGCGGACGATAACAAAATTTGGCTAAGGGCGGGTAAGCGGTCGATCCCGGACTGGCTCCCAAATGAAAAGCGATGGGAGGTCCCGCAATCCTGGTTCAATGATTTCGTAATCCGGGCGCTGAAGCGATATCTCCGCGTCTATGTTGTCCGGCCGTACCATGAACATGAGATTTGCGCGCCGGCTTGCTGGAACGCCGTTGGTCACGAGTGCCAATGCTCCTGCATGGGAGCAAATCACGGCTCTGGTCAAAGTGGCGCCTGGTTCATCGCATTTGACACGTTCGCCGTTCGGTGGAGATCGCGACAGTTGGCCTGCCGTTTGCTGACCGCAAAGTGAGCCAGGGTAGGCTTTACTAAGGCGCTGACGAATGAGCGTTTTCGGAAAATTGGCGCTCGATCACGGTTCCGTGATCAAAGGCGACCATTATGGGCGATTTGCCTCTAGGGTGAGGCTCGGCGTGACCGCCAAGCTTGCGACGAAAAACAAGGCAAGTCAGTTTTATAGCGGATGTTATGGCGGAGAGGGTGGGATTTGAACCCACGATACCCTTGCAGGTATGCCGCATTTCGAGTGCGGTGCATTCGACCACTCTGCCACCTCTCCGCGGTCAGGTCGGCGCTTGTTCGGCGCGGGCGTTCTCATAACGAGCCTGTGACGGGTTGGCAAGCCGAAAAGTCGAAGCATTCCATCCTTTTGCCTTGACACTTTTTTGTCACTCGCGTATCTCGGCTGCGCAATAGGTTCGGAGTAATCCGTGCCTTGCCAGTCCCGCGCTCGCGTGGGGCGTTTCACCGGCAGGAAGAGCTCGAGGCCAGCCCTCTGAAATCCCTGCTTAACTTCGACTGATAAAAAGACGGCCACCCTGCTGATCAGCGGGGAGAGCTGGAACGAACATGAAAGGATAAAAAATGTTCGCAGTCATCAAGACCGGCGGTAAACAGTACCGTGTGGCAGCCAACGACGTGCTGACCATCGAAAAGCTGGAAGCCACCGCTGGCGACTCCATTGAATTCACCGAAGTGCTCGTGATCGGCGAAGGCGCCGACGCTGCGATCGGTGCGCCCTTCGTTACCGGCGCCTCTGTCAAGGCAGAAGTCGTCGAACAGAACCGCGGCAAGAAGGTCATCGCCTTCAAGAAGCGCCGCCGTCAGAATTCGAAGCGTTCGCGCGGCCATCGTCAGCATCACACGGTCGTCCGTATCACGGACATCGTGGCTGCCAAGTAAGATCAACGGGACAAGGTTTAAAGGAGAACTCCAATGGCACACAAAAAAGCTGGCGGTTCCTCGCGCAACGGTCGCGATTCCGAATCCAAGCGCCTTGGCGTGAAGAAGTTCGGCGGCGAAGCCGTCATCGCAGGCAACATCCTCGTGCGTCAGCGCGGGACGCAGTGGCATCCGGGTTCCAACGTCGGCCTCGGCAAGGATCACACGATTTTTGCGCTTACCGCCGGCAATGTGAACTACCGAACCAAGGCCAACGGTCGCGTCTACGTGTCTGTCATGCCGAAAGCGGAAGCAGCGGAATAAGCCGGTAGCGCTCAAAAACAGCCGGCGTCTCATCGACCCGGCTGGCCGTATTAGGTTCAGTCTAGAAAACAGGGGAGATGGGGCGCCATCTCCCCTTTTTCTTTGTCCAAACAGGAGGACTGAACATGCAAGGCGAATTGTTAAGGGTAGACCAATCACGGTCGCCCCGGGAAGGCCAGGTGTCTTCCGAAGAACGGCTGAGGCCGGAGCGGTTAAGGACCGATTGCCCTGTCTTGTTATCGGAAAGGCTCGTCATGCGCGCGCCCCACGAAGAAGACATCGACGCCCTTGCCCATCTCGCCAATAACGCCAAAGTCGCCACCATGGTATCGCGTATGCCGCACCCCTATACCGCCGATGATGCTGCCGACTTCGTGCGTCGCACGAAAAAAGGCGAGATTGGCAAGTGCGTCTATGCAATCACCAAAGCCGAAAACGGCGCCTTTATCGGCTGCTGCGGTGTCGAGCCGCATGCCGACGGCAGGACCGTCGAGATCGGTTACTGGCTGGGCGAGCCCTATTGGAACAAGGGTTATACGACCGAGGCCTGCCATGCCCTGGTCGATATGGTGTTCAGGACCCGTCAGGATGTCGATCAGATCGATGCCCGTTGCCGGGTGATGAACGTCGCCTCGCGCCGCGTCATCCAGAAGTGCGGCTTCCAGTTCCAGGGATCGGGGCTCGCCGCCTCGCTGGCGCTCGGCAGCAACGTGCCGGTGGAATGGTACAGGCTCGACCGCAAGACCTGGATGTCGCTCAGAAGCTGGGGGAACATCGCATGAGCACGACCGCGCTGCAAAGGCCGGAGACCAGGCCGATGATGCCAGGCCCCGCGCCTGTCATCTCGACCGCCCGGCTGACGCTCCGCCCCCACAGGCTGAGCGACGCGCCATCGATTGCGGAATCGCTTTCCGATTTCGCTGTCACGCGCATGCTGTCCCGCGTGCCCGCGCCGTTCGACCGGCAGGATGCGCTGGACTGGCTGGTCCCGGTCACCTCGGGCGCCCTGCCCGACTGGCCGTTGGCGATCACCGGCAAGGACGATGTCCATATCGGCAACGTCTCGATCGAGCTGCGCCACGGCCGCTGGCACCTCGGCTATTGGCTGAACCGCTACTACTGGCGGCGCGGCTATATGAGCGAGGCTGTGGCTGGGATTATCGAGCGCTTCTCGCGCCGCATGCCGGAGACGCCGATCCATTCCGGCGTCTTCGCCGACAACCCGGCCTCGCTGCGGCTGCAGGAGAAGCTCGGTTTCCGCATGACCGGTTGCGGCGAAATCTATTGTTTCGCCCGCAACACCATGGTCTCGCACATCGAAACCGTGCTGCAGCCGGGCATGCTGCAGCCGCGGAAGGTGGCTTAATCACTAAGGAGACGCCGCCACACGACCGGCGGCGTCTCCGTCAATGTCCGATCTCGACCCACAGCGGAAAATGATCGGAGCCGACGGATTGCGTATCGATCCGAGCGGATTGCAACCGGCCCTCGAGGCCGCAACTGACGAAGCAATAATCGAGATGCATGCGTTCGCCGTGATCTTCGGGATTCATCCAGCTGTAGCTCTCCGGGCCATAGGCTTCGAGCGCCGCAAAGGCGTCGATCGGCGTGCCGATCCTGGAGACACGGCCGTAATATCCACCGCCGGCGCCGGCAAGTGCGCAATATTCCGGCGATTCCGGCTCCATGTTGAAATCGCCCATGACGACGTAATCCTCCGGCAGCGGCGGCTCCGGCAGATCGAATTCGCCGCCCCCCGTCAGCGATCCGCCGTCGTGGACGAAAGCATTGATATGCGCGTTCAAGAATTGCAGCTGGCGGATGCGCTCGTCGGGAGAGACGTGGTCGAGATGGACGGAGTAGAAACGGATTGCGCCGCCGGGTGCCGCGATCACCGCCTCGGTGGCGCCGCGCTGCAGGTTGATCTTGCCGATCGTGCGGCTGCGCGGCAGAAGCAGCGTCCGGGTCGAAAGGATCGGCCAGCGCGACAGCACCATATTGCCGAACTGGAAGCGTGTGCCCCGCACCGGCGGGAGCCCGTTTCCGGCAGGCTCGGCATGCAGGTCGCAGGCCGGCCCATACACCCAGAAATGGTCGGGAAAGAAGGCGGCAAGATCGGCCGCCATGTCGGCGAAACCGTTGCGCGAGAAGCCGCGGGTCACCTCCTGCAGCGCGATGATATCGGCGCCCTCGAGGCTCCGGGCAATGCGCGCGAGATCGTATCTGCCGTCGAGACCGAAGCCGTACTGTATGTTATAGCTCGCAAAATTCACGATAATCTTTGACCTCCGTCGGAACCGCCTATATCGAATGGGCCAAGACGGGCCGTCCAACCGCCACCGGATACTGGAAGTAAAATGAAATTTCTCGACGAAGCAAAGGTCTATATCCGATCCGGAGACGGCGGCGGGGGCAGCGTTTCCTTCCGGCGCGAGAAATTCATCGAGTTCGGCGGGCCGGACGGCGGCGATGGCGGCCGTGGCGGCGATGTCTGGGTCGAGACCGTCAACGGCCTCAACACGCTGATCGATTTCCGTTTTCAGCAGCATTTCAAGGCGACGATCGGCACCCATGGCATGGGCAGGAACCGCACCGGCGCCAACGGCAGCGACGTGACGCTGAAGGTACCCGTCGGAACCCAGATCTTCGAGGAAGACCGGGAAACACTAATCTGCGATCTCACCGTCGAAGGCCAGCGTTATTGCCTTGCCCATGGCGGCAACGGCGGCTTCGGCAACGCTCATTTCAAGACCTCGACCAACCAGGCGCCGGATTGGGCCAATCCCGGCCTGCCCGGCGAGGAAAAGACCCTCTGGCTGCGGCTGAAGCTGATTGCCGATGCCGGCCTCGTCGGCATGCCCAATGCCGGCAAGTCGACCTTCCTGGCATCGGTCACCCGCGCCCGGCCGAAGATCGCCAATTATCCCTTCACCACGCTGCACCCCAATCTCGGCGTCGCCACCATCGACGAGCGGGAATTCATCCTGGCCGACATTCCGGGCCTGATCGAAGGCGCCCATGAAGGCGTCGGCATCGGCGACCGTTTCCTCGGCCATGTCGAGCGCACCCGCGTGCTGCTCCATCTCGTCTCCGCCCAGGAGGAAAAGGTCGGCAAAGCCTATACGACGGTGAAGCACGAGCTCGAAGCCTATGGCAACGATCTGACGGATAAGGCCGAGATCGTCGCTCTGTCGCAGATCGACGTGCTCGACGAGGCCGAACTGAAGAAGAAGACGAAGGAATTGGCCAAGGCCTGCGGCAAGACGCCGTTCCAGATTTCCGCCGTCACCGGCAAGGGTATGACCGAGGTGCTGCGTGCGCTGCGCGACATCATCGTCGAAGAAAATGCTGAGGAAAAGCCGGCCAAGGTGCCGAAGCAACGCCATCGCGACATTGTTGTCGCCGACGAGGCTGAGGACCTTGGCGAGGATGGGGCCGATGACCAGCCGTAAGCCGCTCGGCCGCTACCGCCGCATCGTCATCAAGATCGGCTCGGCCCTGCTGGTCGATCGCAAGGCCGGGCTGAAAAAGGCCTGGCTCGACGCCATGTGCGCCGACATTGCGGGGCTGAAGGCCAAGGGCATCGACGTGCTCGTCGTCTCCTCCGGCGCCATTGCGCTCGGCCGCTCGGTGCTCGACCTGCCCTCCGGCGCGCTGAAACTGGAGGAAAGCCAGGCGGCCGCCGCCGTCGGCCAGATCGCGCTGGCCCGTGCCTGGTCGGAAAGCCTGTCGCACGGCGAGATCGTCGCCGGCCAGATCCTGCTGACGCTCGGGGATACCGAGGAGCGCCGCCGCTATCTCAATGCGCGCGCCACCATCAATCAGCTTTTGAAAATCGGCGCCGTGCCGATCATCAACGAGAACGACACGGTCGCCACCAGCGAAATCCGCTATGGCGACAACGACCGCCTGGCCGCCCGCGTCGCGACGATGACCGGCGCCGATCTGCTCGTCCTTCTTTCCGATATCGACGGCCTCTATACCGCGCCGCCGCATCTCGATCAGAACGCGACGTTCCTGGAGACGATTTCCGAAATCACCCCGGAGATCGAGGCGATGGCCGGCGGCGCGGCTTCGGAGTTTTCGCGCGGCGGCATGCGCACCAAGATCGATGCCGGCAAGATCGCCACGACATCGGGCTGCGCCATGATCATCGCCTCCGGCAAGACCGACAGCCCGCTGTCGGCGATCGAAAGCGGCGCGCGCTCTTCCTGGTTCGCGCCGTCGGGCACGCCGGTCACCGCCCGCAAGACCTGGATCGCCGGACAGCTGCAGCCGGCCGGCGAACTGCGTGTCGATGACGGCGCCGTCACCGCCCTCGGGGCCGGCAAGAGCCTGCTTCCGGCCGGTGTGCGCGGCGTTTCCGGCCTGTTCAGCCGCGGCGATACGGTGGCGATCGTCGGCCCTGAAGGTCGCGAGATCGCCCGCGGGCTTGTCAGCTACGATGCCGAGGATGCCCGCCGGATTGCCGGCCGCAAGTCGGCCGAAATCGAGGCCATTCTCGGTTATCCCGGCCGCGCCGCCATGGTCCATCGCGACGACATGGTGATGACCGCCCAGATCAGACAGAAATCGGAAAGGCAGAAGAAGGACGCGGCCCATGCTTGATACCGTTGCGCTAAGCCCTGACATTGACGCGCTGATGAACGACATCGGCCGCAAGGCGAAGGCTGCCGCGCGACCGCTGAGCTTTGCGTCCACCGAGGTCAAGAACAGGGCGCTGAACGCCATGGCCGATGCGATCCTGGCCAACCAGGCGGAGATCCTTGCCGAGAATGCCCAGGATTTGAAAGATACCGAAGGCAGCGACATGCTCGCCTCCTTCGTCGACCGGCTGACGCTGAACGACAAACGCGTCGCCGAGATGGCCGAAGGAATCCGCGCCATTGCCGCCCTTGCCGACCCGGTCGGCGAAGTCATCGCCGCCTGGGACCGGCCGAACGGGTTGAAGATCGAGCGCGTCCGTACACCGCTGGGCGTCATCGGCGTCATTTTCGAAAGCCGGCCGAATGTCACGGCCGATGCCGGCGCCCTCTGCCTCAAGGCCGGCAATGCCGTGATCCTGCGCTGCGGTTCGGATTCGCGCCGTTCATCGCAGGCGATCCATGCCTGCCTCGTCGAGGGTCTGAAGGCCGCCGGACTTCCAGAGCATGCTATCCAGCTCGTGCCCGTCACCGATCGCGCCGCCGTCGGCGCCATGCTGCGCGGCCTGGACGGAGCGATCGACGTCATCGTGCCGCGCGGCGGCAAGAGCCTGGTCGCCCGCGTGCAGAGCGAGGCCCGCGTGCCGGTTTTCGCCCATCTCGAGGGCCTCTGCCATATCTATGTCGATGGCTCGGCCGATATCGAGATGGCCAAGCAGATCGTCGTCAATGCCAAGATGCGCCGCACCGGTATCTGCGGCTCTGCCGAAACCCTTCTCGTCGATGGTGCCGCGATCGGCACGCATCTGACGCCGCTGCTCGAGGTTCTCACCGCGGCCGGCTGCGAGGTCCGCGCTTCGCCGACGGTGCTGAAGGTCGCCCCCGGCCTGAAGCCTGCGACCGAGGAGGACTGGTCGACCGAATATCTCGACGCGATCATCTCGGTCGCCGTCGTCGACGGCATCTCCGGCGCGATCGCCCATATCCAAAAATATTCCTCGAACCACACCGAAGCGGTGATCGCCGAGGACCCCGATGTCGTCGCGCGCTTCTTCACCGAAGTCGATTCGGCGATCCTGCTGCACAATGCCTCGACCCAATTTGCCGATGGCGGCGAGTTCGGCATGGGCGCGGAGATCGGCATTGCCACCGGCAAGATGCATGCCCGCGGCCCGGTCGGCGTCGAACAGCTGACCTCGTTCAAATATCGGGTGCACGGCGCCGGACAGACGCGGCCCTGACGTGACGGCGGAGAGTGTGGACCGGCATTATCTCCGCATGCCGCACAGCGAGCGCGGCATGGTCGTCGGCCTGTTCGGCGGTTCGTTCAACCCGCCGCACCAGGGCCACGCGCTGGTCGCCGAGATCGCCATCAAGCGGCTCGGCCTCGACCAGCTCTGGTGGATGGTCACCCCCGGCAATCCGCTGAAAAGCCGCAACCAGCTGGCCCCGCTTGCCGAGCGCATTGCCGAAAGCGAGCGTGTCGCCGCCGATCCGCGCGTCAAGGTCACCGCCTTCGAACAGTCGCTCGGCGTCAGCTACACTGCCAATACGCTCGCCCGCGTCAAGGCCCGCAATCCGCATGTGCATTTCATCTGGATCATGGGCGCCGACGGCCTGCAGACCTTCCACAAATGGCAGAAATGGCAGGAAATCGTCCGCACCTTCCCGATCGCTGTGATCGACCGGCCGGGTGCCACGCTCTCCTACCTCTCCTCGAAAATGACCAGGACTTTCGATTTCGCCCGCGTCGACGAGGACGACGCGCGGATCCTCTGGAAGAAGCCCGCGCCGGCCTGGACCTTCATCCACGGGCCACGCTCCGGCCTAAGCTCGACGGCAATCCGCAACGGCTCGCTGCCAGGCAGTTCCGAATAGGCTGATTTTTAAGGAAATCCCGGAAACGAGAAAGCCCGACGGGGGAGGATCCGTCGGGCTTATAAACTCGATCGACAACTGGGAGGAGGAGTGTTGTCGACCCTATCGAACGGCTATGGGAGGAGGAGAAGCCGTTTCGATGAGTGTGTTGTACCATATTCCGCCAGAAGATGAATATCGATTTGTGCAATGCAGCAATGCGGGCGCTGCAATCCTGTCGCGGACAGCCCTCGGGATACTGCCGTTTTTAGCGGCACGGCCGGCGAAACGGCCCTTGCAATGGCGGACTTTATCGGTTGCCGATCGGCGCTGCCCGGACAGTTCCACGTCCGTAGATCTCCGTCTCTGGGAAAGCCATGCGCTTTGTGAATAGGCGAACGCGGAACGGTCTGTCGCTAGGGTTATATTTTCCTGAATATATCCCTAGCCAAAGCGAGATCGCCGTTATATTCGTCGCAATATTTCGAACCCTGGGGAATAATCATGCAGAATCGCCGCCAATGGATGAAACTGGCAACCGCCGCGATATCGGCCCTGTGGCTTGGGGCGGCAGCGCTGCCGACACCTGCCGCCGCAGCCGAAAAGCTCACCGTCTTTGCGGCGGCGAGCCTCAAGAATGCGCTCGATGCCGCCAATGCCGCCTGGGCCAAGGAAAGCGGCAAGGAAGCCGTCGCCTCCTATGCGGCAAGCGGGGCACTGGCCAAGCAGATCGAAAACGCGGCACCCGCCGATGTCTTTATCCCGGCCGACCTTGCCTGGATGGACTACCTCGCCGAGAAGAACCTCATCAAGGCCGGCAGCCGTTCGAACCTACTGGGCAACCGGATCGTGCTCGTTGCCGAGAAGGCCAAGGCAAAACCGGTCGAGATCAAGCCGGGCTTCGATCTCGCAGCGCTTTTGGGTGATGGCAAACTGGCCATGGGTGAGCCGAAATCGGTCCCGGCCGGCAAATACGCCATGGCCGCCCTCGACAAACTCGGCATCTGGAAATCCGTGGAAAGCAAGGTCGCCGGCGCCGAAAGCGTCCGCGCCGCCCTCGCCCTCGTCTCCCGCGGCGAAGCGCCCTACGGCATCGTCTATCAGACGGACGCAGCCGCCGATAAGGGTGTCGCCGTCGTCGGCACCTTCCCGGCCGATTCCCATCCGCCGATCATCTATCCGGTCGCCATTCTTGCCGAGAACAAAAACCCGGATGCGGCAGCCTATCTCGACTTCCTGAAATCCGACAAAGCCGCCGCCTTCTTCACCGCGCAGGGTTTCACTGTCCTCAAGTGATTGAGCGGTTGGCATGATTGCGGAATCAATAGCGACAGCCTAGCGTGAGGCTCACAGAGGCTCAGGCTGCTGACAAAGTCGCCCAACTCCTCTTTCGTCATGCTCGGGCTTGTCCCGAGCATCTGCTTCCGGTCGATAGGGCAGCAGATCCTCGGCACAAGGCCGAGGATGACGTCGGGGAGGAGAGAGAGAGTTGGCGCCAACTGAGGCTCGCCTCAGCAAGCCTTCGATCTTGGAGACATGCGTTTGAATATACTGGGCCTGAGCAACGAGGAATGGACGGCGATCCTGCTCAGCCTGCGCGTCTCTTTTGTCGCCATGCTGGCGAGCCTGCCCTTCGGCATTCTCGTCGCTCTGCTGCTTGCCCGCGGCCGCTTCTGGGGCAAGTCGGTGCTGAACGGCGTCGTGCACCTGCCGTTGATCCTGCCCCCCGTCGTCACCGGCTTCCTTCTTCTCATCCTGTTCGGCCGCCGCGGTCCAGTCGGCAGTCTGCTCGACCAGTATTTCGGCATCGTCCTTTCCTTCCGCTGGACGGGCGCGGCACTCGCCTGCGCGGTCATGGCCTTTCCGCTGATGGTGCGTAGCATTCGCCTGTCGATCGAGGCTGTTGACCGCAAGCTGGAGGAGGCGGCCGGAACGCTCGGCGCCGGTCCCGCCTGGGTCTTCCTGACGATTACCCTGCCGCTGACCCTGCCCGGCATCATCACCGGCATGATCCTGTCCTTCGCCAAGGCCATGGGTGAATTCGGCGCGACGATCACCTTCGTCTCCAACATTCCCGGCGAGACCCAGACGCTATCCTCAGCGATCTACACTTTTACCCAGGTGCCGGGCGGCGATGCCGGCGCGCTGCGGCTGACAGCCGTCGCCATCGTCATTTCCATGGCCGCGCTGCTCGCCTCCGAATTTCTCGCCCGCCTCGCCGGCCAAAGGATCGATCCCGAATGACGCTGATCGTCGCGGCAAAACAGCGGCTCGGCGGCTTTTCGCTCGACGCCGCCTTCACCTCCGAGCGTGGCGTCACCGCGCTGTTCGGGCGCTCCGGCTCCGGCAAGACCTCGCTGATCCGCATCATCGCCGGCCTCGCCCGCCCCGACGAAGGCCGCGTTATCCTTGACGGCGAGGCCCTGACCGAAACCAAAACCGGCACCTTCGTCCCGAAACATCGCCGCCGCTTCGGTTATGTCTTCCAGGAGGGCCGGCTTTTCCCGCATCTCAGCGTCCGCGCCAATCTCTCCTACGGCCGCTGGTTTACGGCGAAAACCGCACGCGGCGAGAGCTTCGATCGCATCGTCGACCTGCTCGGCATCGGGCCGCTGCTGGAGCGCAGCCCCGCAAAACTTTCCGGCGGCGAAAAGCAGCGCGTCGCCATCGGCCGCGCCCTTCTCGCCGCGCCACGCCTGCTGCTGATGGACGAACCGCTGGCAGCCCTCGACGAGGCGCGCAAGGCCGAGATCCTGCCCTATCTGGAGCGATTGCGGGACCAGACCGAAATTCCGATCATCTATGTCAGCCATTCGATCGCCGAGGTGGCGCGGCTGGCAAACCAGGTCGTCGTCCTCAACGACGGTAAGGTGGAAACGATCGGCCCGGCCGTCGACATATTGAGCCGCCCGTCTGCGGCGGCTGATCGGAGAGAGGCGGGCGCGCTTCTCGAAGGCACGGTCGAAAGCTACGATCCACGCCACCACCTGTCGACCATCGCGCTGAAATCTGCTCAGCTGCACATCCCCGGTGCAGCGCTTACCGCAGGCAGGCCGGTGCGCATTCGCATTCCGTCGCGAGACGTCATGCTTGCGACCGCCAGGCCCGAGGGCCTCAGCGCACTGAACATTCTCGAAGGCAGGATCGCGGCGATATCGCCGGACGAGGACGGAACGGTGGAAATCCGGCTCGATTGCGGCGGCGACGCCGTTCTCTCGCGCATCACAGCGCTCTCCTGCGAGCGCCTCGATCTTCAGCCCGGCAAGACCGTCTTTGCCGTCATCAAGACGGTTGCTCTGGAGGCCTGAACGGCGCCTCCCTACAGGCTGCCCCCTTACAGCCTGCGCTTGCCTTCGAGCCAGGCGAGATCCTCGGCGAGGCTTTCGTGTATCGTCTTTTCCATCCGGCGGAAACGCTCGAGCAATTCTTCGCCGAACGGCGTCAGCGCCGCGCCGCCGCCCTTCTGGCCGCCGCGCTGCGGCTCCACCACCTGTTCACGGAACATCCGGTTCATCTCGCTGACCAGCAGCCATGCGCGCCGATAGGACATGTCCATCGCCCGCCCCGCCGCCGAGATCGATCCTGTCGCGCGGATATGCTCCAAGAGCTCCATCTTGCCGTGACCGAGACGATCTTCGTCCGGGAAGCTGATTCGCAGGACAGGCACGAGTGTTTTTGCGGCTGGATCGGTCATCGAATCGTGAAATCGTGGAATTTGCCACACTTTACGCGGCGGTACGGAAACTGTACACCGCCCGCACCAGCAGCCCGCGCGGCAATATTCTTCAATTCGGACGCCAGATCGGATTTTCGACCGTTCTGTATCTTAGCACGTCTTGAAACATTAATGGTCTGATGCCTATCTTAACCATGATCCGGTCTCGATCGGATCTCGTGTTGTGCATGGTTTGTCATTCCAGGAAAGGGAAAGCACTGACAACAGTACACGCCAAGGGAAAAACGTTCGCCGTTATCCCGAAGAGTGCGGAACGTGGCGCCGATGCCGCCGCCCGTGCCCTAGAAACCGTCCTCGCCAGCCTCGAGGACTCCAAAGCTGAAGATATCGTCACCATCGACATTGCCGGAAAATCGGCGCTGGGAGACTACATGATCGTCGTCTCCGGCCGCTCGAACAGGCATGTCATGGCGATCTCGGATCACCTGCTCACCGACCTGAAAGACGACGGCCTCGGCACGGCCCGCGTCGAAGGCCAGGAAGGCGGCGATTGGGTCCTGATCGACACCGGTGATATTATCGTGCATGTGTTTCGTCCTGAAATCCGCGAGTTCTACAACATCGAAAAGATGTGGGCGGCTCCGGATATGGATGAAGAAACGCGGCACTGACAGGCAGGCCGGCATTTTGTCCGGCGCCTGAACGTGGCATTGGCTGGCCGGGTAATATGAAAACCGGCCGGTGGCGCCTCGTGCGCCCGATGTGCCGCATCAGCAGGAGCGGATGAATGCGAGTTGGTCTTTTTGCGGTGGGACGGCTGAAATCCGGCCCCGAAAAGGATCTTGCGGCCCGTTATTTCGACCGTTTCGCCAAGGCCGGCCCTGCTGTCGGCCTCGAACTTACCCGTGTTGCCGAAGTGGCCGAAAGCCGCGCCTCCAATGCGGAAACTCGCAAGCGCGAGGAAGCGGCGCAGCTTGTGAAATCGCTTACCGACGGCAGCGTCCTCATTCTTCTCGACGAACGCGGCAAGGCGCTCGACAGCGAAGCCTTCGCGGGCCTGCTCGGCGCCTATCGCGACCAGGGCAAACGCGAGCTGACCATCGCCATCGGCGGCGCCGACGGCCTCGATCCCTCCCTCTACGACCGTGCCGACGCCACGCTTTGCTTGGGTAAAATGACCTGGCCGCATCAGCTCGTGCGCACGCTGATTGCCGAACAGCTCTATCGCGCCGTGACCATCCTGTCCGGCCATCCCTATCACCGCGTCTGATGCCGCATCGGCCCGATGCGCCACATTGTCACGCAGCCGTGTTTGCTTGGCCGCCCGATGTGCTTCGAACTTTCTGGCAAAGCGCGCCAAATCAGCTTAGTCTCCGCGCGATTTGAGAAAGTGCCCCAACACGCATGACGAGAGCATCCACCAGGCGACACCGCATGATCCTGCCGGCTATCGCGGCCGGTATCGGTGCGGCGGTGATTGCCGTGTCGGCAGATCCCCTCATCGTCCGGGCTGAGGATGCCGCACCCGAAGCGGCACAATGGGCGCCGCCGGCAGCCGAGCCGCCGCCACCCGATCCGGCCGCCGAACTGGCCGCCAAACGGGATAAGACCCGCGCCGAACTCGAAACCCTGTCGAAAACCATCAGTCTTTCCAGCGACAAGGTGAGCGCGCTGCAGCAGAGCATCGCCGATCTGGAAAAAAGCACCCAAAGCATCCGCCAGGCGCTGATCGAGTCAGCCGCCCGCCGCAAGGGGCTCGACAAGCAGATTCTCGAAAGCGAGAAGAAGCTTGCCGATCTCGGCGTCAAGGAGGATGGCATCCGCCGATCGCTGCACGAGCGCCGCGGCCTTCTGGCAGAGGTGCTGGCAGCGCTGCAGCGCATGGGCCGCAACCCGCCGCCGGCTTTGCTCGTCACCCCTGACGACGCGCTCGCCTCGGTGCGCAGCGCCATCCTGCTCGGCGCGGTAGTGCCCGGCATCCGCAAGGAGACCGACAAGCTTGCCGGCGATCTGGCAAGTCTCGCCGCCTTGCAGGCCGCAAGCGCCGCCGAGAAAGCCGGCCTGACTGCGACGATGACGGATAGTATCGAGGAAGAGCGGCGCATGGACCTGCTGCTTGCCGAAAACGACAAGCTCAGCCGCAGCAATGCCGCCGAACTCGAGGCCGAGAGAAAACGCTCGGAGGAACTGGCAGGCAAGGCGACCAGCCTTGAAGGTCTCGTCGCCTCGATGGAATCCGAGATCGCTTCGGTGCGCGATGCCGCCGCCGCCGCCCGTCAGGCGGAGGAGAACCGCAAGCTGATGACGGACGAGCAGCGCGCCCAGGCCAAGGCCTTGGCCGACAGTGGTGTGCCCGATAAAAACCGCATTGCGCCCGCATATCCCTTCGGAGAATTGAAGGCGAAATTGGAGGTGCCCGTTGCCGGCGATATCCTGCGCCAGTTCGGCGATGCCGACGGCACCGGCCACGAGGCGATGGGAATGACGGTCGCCACCAATCCGGAGACGGTGGTGACGGCGCCTGCCGATGGCCTGGTGGTTTTCGCCGGCGCTTTCCGCAGTTACGGCCAGATGATCATCCTCGACACCGGCGATGGCTACCACTTGGTTCTCTCGGGAATGGACACGATCAATACCCGTCAGGGAAAATTCGTTTTCTCCGGCGAGCCGCTCGCCGTGATGGGCGCGAAAAGAGTGGCAAGCGCAACTGCATTGGCGCTGGAAACGGACCGGCCAACGCTTTACATTGAATTTCGAAAGGACGGTAAACCGGTCGATTCCCGACCGTGGTGGACCGCCAAAGACACTGGAAAGGCACGCAATGATTCGTAGGGCTTCTCTTGTTCTGGTCGGCGCATTGATGGGTGCGACCGCCATGAGCGTCATTTACTCGGCGGGCGTGCCGGCAGAAGCGGCCGGATCCTCCACCTACAAGGAACTCTCGGTGTTCGGCGACGTCTTCGAGCGTGTGCGCGCCCAATATGTGACGCCGCCGGCCGAAGACAAGCTGATCGAAAACGCCATCAACGGCATGCTCTCTTCGCTGGATCCGCATTCAAGCTACATGAATGCGAAGGACGCCGAGGACATGCGCACCCAGACCAAGGGTGAATTCGGCGGCCTCGGCATCGAAGTCACCATGGAAGACGAACTCGTCAAGGTCATCACCCCCATCGACGATACGCCCGCCGCCAAGGCCGGTGTTCTCGCCGGCGATTACATCTCCGAGATCGACGGCCAGTCCGTGCGCGGCCTGAAGCTCGAGGACGCCGTCGAGAAGATGCGCGGCGCCGTCAACACGCCGATCAAGCTGACGCTGATCCGCAAGGGCGCCGACAAGCCCATCGAGCTGACGATCGTCCGTGACGTCGTCGCCGTCCAGGCCGTCAAGTCGCGTGTTGAGGACGATGTCGGTTATCTCCGCATCATCTCCTTCACCGAGAAGACCTATCCCGACATGGAAAAGGCGATCAAGAAGATCAAGGACACCGTTCCGGCCGACAAGCTGAAGGGTTATGTCCTCGACCTGCGCCTCAATCCGGGCGGTCTGCTCGACCAGGCGATCAACGTCTCCGATGCGCTGCTGCAGCGCGGCGAAGTCGTGTCGACCCGCGGCCGCAATCCCGATGAAACCCGCCGCTTCAATGCCGGCCCGGGCGACCTGACGGATGGCAAGCCGGTGATCGTGCTGATCAACGGTGGCTCGGCCTCCGCATCGGAAATCGTCGCCGGCGCTCTTCAGGATCTGCGGCGCGCCACCGTTCTCGGCACGCGCTCCTTCGGCAAGGGCTCCGTCCAGACGATCATCCCGCTCGGCGAAAACGGCGCGCTGCGCCTGACCACGGCGCTCTACTACACGCCGTCGGGCCGCTCGATCCAGGGCACCGGCATCACCCCCGACATCAAGGTCGAGGAGCCGCTGCCGGAGGAACTGCAGGGCAAGATGGTAACCGAAGGCGAATCCAGCCTGCGCGGCCACATCAAGGGTCAGAGCGAGACCGACGAAGGTTCGGGTTCCGTTGCCTATGTGCCCCCGGATCCGAAGGACGACGTTCAGTTGAACTACGCGCTCGATCTGCTGCGCGGCAAGAAGACCGATCCGTCCTTCCCGCCGAACCCCGACAAGGCCATCGTCGCCAAGTGATGATCACCTCAAGGCCGGGCACCTCGTCCGGCCTTGACCCTTTCTGCTGTTTCCCGGTTTTGGAGCGGGTGAAAAATTGGGAACGGACCTGCATGCGCCTTTGGGCCGCAACCGCAAAACCGGCAGCCGGCGCCCGGGTGTTCTGCGCCTCGGTCGTATCGCTGCCAGTCTTTGTCTTTTCGCCATAGGCGGCTTTTCTCTCTATACGGCGTTTCGCGGCGATGGGCTCGAGCGCCCCAAGCCATCGGCCACCGAACAGGCCGCAACGCCATCCTCCAATACCCCTCAGCCACCGGCGAGCGCCAACCAGGCGGCGGACGGCATGCCGCGCGCCGAACCGCGCTCGGGCGCCAACGTCGAACAGATGGTCACCGGCGACGGCTCCGTCGTCACCAAATACAGCCCCCGCCCGCGCGACGGCGGCGGGCCGGTGCTGGTCGATGCCATGCAGATCGGCCAGGATCCGCGCATGGCGGCCCAGCCGAATGAAGCGCTGCTCGAGGAAACGCCTTTCGGCAGGCTGCCGATCGTCGGCCCCGACGGCCGGCGGCCGATGGATCAATATGCCCGCCCCGCCTCCGGCGCGCGCGGCGTCCGCATCGCCATCGTGGTCAGCGGCCTCGGGCTCAGCCAGACCGGGACGCAGCGCGCCATTGCCGAATTGCCTGAAGAAATCACTTTTGCCTTTGCCGCAAGCGGCAACAGCCTGCAGCGCTGGATGCAGGAGGCCCGCCGCGGCGGTCACGAGATCCTGCTGCAAGTGCCGCTGGAGCCGTTTGATTACCCGGCGAATGATCCAGGTCCCGAGACGCTGCTGACCTCGAAGCCTGTCGCCCGCAACATCGAGAACCTGCACAAGGCGATGGGCGAAATCACCAATTATACCGGCATCATGAATTATCTCGGCGGCCGTTTCCTCTCCGATTCCACCGCCATGGAGCCTGTGATGCGCGATATCGGCAAACGCGGCCTGCTGTTCCTCGATGACGGCACCTCGGCGCAGTCGAAGACGGCGGTGGTCGCCAAGGGCACCGAGCTGCCCTACGCCTTCGCCGATCTGCAGCTCGACGGCCAGCTCGATATCAATGCCGTTCTGAAGAAGCTCGACGAACTCGAGCGCATCGCCCGCAAGAACGGCCAGGCGATCGGTGTCGCCTCGGCTTTCGATGAGAGCGTCGACGCCATCGCCAAATGGAGCGAGGAGGCTGCGATGCGCGGCATCGAGATCGTCGGCGTCGCCGCCCTGACCAGCGACCCCCAGAATCCGTGAAAAGCAATCCCTGAGAACATTCCTGGACGGAGAAGAAGATGAGCCGGGCGACCGTAAAAGCCGAGGACCTGCCCTACCGCCCCTGTGTCGGCGTAATGATCCTGAACCGCGATGGCCTGGTTTGGGCCGGGCGGCGCATTCCCGACGGCAATTCGGAATATGACGGCTCGCCGCAGCTCTGGCAGATGCCGCAGGGCGGCATCGACAAGGGCGAGGATCCCTTGGACGCCGCCTATCGCGAGCTCTACGAGGAGACCGGCATCAAGACGGTGACCCTGCTTGCCGAAGCGGCGGACTGGATCAACTATGATCTGCCGCCGGCGCTGATCGGCATCGGGTTGAAAGGGAAATTCCGCGGCCAGACGCAGCGTTGGTTCGCTTTCCGCTTCGATGGCGACGACAGCGAGATCGCCATCAACCCGCCGCCCGGCGGCCACGAGCCGGAATTCGATTGCTGGGAATGGAAGCCGATGCAGGAACTGCCGGGGCTGATCGTCCCATTCAAGCGCAGCGTCTACGACCAGGTGGTGGCCGAATTCCAGCATCTGGCGGCGCTGCGAAAAGACTGATCGATACGGGATTGGTTTGATAATACAGATGCGAATACCGGCCGCTGAGCGGCCGGTATTCGTTCGAATGTTTATTCGGCTTCGTCGGCGGAATCGGCGTTGAGCTGGCCGTATTTGCTCTCGCCGATCTTCCCGAGCAGCTCGAGCTGCGTTTCCAGGAAGTCGATATGGCCTTCCTCGTCCATCAGCAGCTCTTCGAAGAGTTTCATGGAAACGTAATCACCGGCTTCGTAACAGATATCGCGCGACTTCTTATAGGCCGCGCGGGCGTCGTATTCGCCGGCAAGATCGGCTTCCAGCACTTCCTTGACGTTCTGGCCGATGCGCAGAGGCGCAAGGGTCTGCAGATTGGGGTGGCCTTCAAGGAAAATGATGCGTGCAACAAGCCGGTCGGCATGGTGCATCTCTTCGATAGATTCGGCGCGTTCCTTCTTGGCGAGCTTGGTGTAGCCCCAGTCCTCAAGAAGACGATAATGTACCCAATATTGATTGACTGCCCCGAGCTCGAGGAACAACGCCTCGTTAAGCCGCTCGATGACTTTTTTGTCGCCTTTCAATGTCCGCTCTCCTGTTTTCCTCATGGAATTGTTTCAAGCGTGACATGAAATCAAATATTTCGGTCTCCGTCGAGTGGCGACGGGCGTGATATTCCTCGGTCGTCTGGATGATGATGTCGACGACGTTGGGGAAACAGCCGCAGCAGCGGCCGCGTTTTTCCATGGCGTGGTAGACCTTCGCCGGCACGATAAGCTGCCAACAGTCTTCATCGAGAAGGTTGGTGATAACCTCCCGGATTTCCTTGTCGGTTATATAATTGCAGCTGCAGACAAGCACGTCTTCATTTCCAAACATGACACTGACTATCGTGTTTTCTGCTAAAGAAGATGGTGGCTGTCAAGAAAAAATTCGAGCCCCGCTTCATCGGATGCGGCGTCCAAATGAGAAGCCGATGCATATCGTCCGGGATTAATCCAGTGCTTCCAGGATGATGACGCCATAAGGCAACTGAAGGCGGGCCGCGGGATCCCGACGGGTGCGGCGCATTTTAATGGAAGTTGCGTCCGCGCGGCATCACCTCGGCAGTTTCCGCTATGCCGGAATTGCGGCCTGTGGCCGCCATTCGTTTTTCCAGCTCAGCTCTCTCCTGTGCATGCGCAAGCTTTTTCTGCCGCTGATCGACACCTGGGCTCAGCACTTCGTCTGCCCGCTCGCAGACGCCGAAACGCCGGGCCTCGCGCTGGAGAATGCCGAGCGCCGGCGTCATGTCCTCGATTTGCTCGACGACGGTATGGATCACGCCGCTCTGGCTTTGCAGCCTGCCGCGGATTTTCACCAACCGGGCGCCCATCACCACCGAGCGGTATGTGTCGAAGATTTTCGGCCAGACGATCGCATTGGCGACGCCGGTCTCATCCTCGAGCGTCATGAAGATCACGCCTTTGGCCGATCCAGGCCGTTGGCGCACCAGCACCAGGCCCGCAATCGTCACCCTTCTGCCGTTGGCGACTTTCAACAGATCGACATTGCGCGTCACATCGGCATGCCGCAATTCCTCGCGCAGGAAGGAGACTGGATGCGCCTTCAGCGACAGCGAGAGATAACGATAGTCCTCGATGACCTGCTCTCCGGGCAGCATGTCCGGCAGCTTCGTTGCCGGCTCAGCCTGGAGATCGACATGACGGACCTGCTCGAAAAGCGGCAGCTCCTCGGCCGCGCTCTTCACATCCAAGGCCCGCACCGCCCAGAGCGCGTCGCGTCGCGATAGCTTGAGGGATTGGAAGGCATCGGCATCCGCCAGCCGCTCGATGACGGATTTCTGCAAGCCGGACCGCAGCCAGAGATCCCGAACGGAACCGTAGCCTCTGCCTCGATGTTTGATGAGCAGCTCCATTTCCTTATCCGAGACGCCCTTGATCTGCCGAAAGCCGAGCCGCACCGCATGCCGGGCCTTGATGACCCCGCGCATCTCACGGTGACGGAAATCGATGGCATTCGGATCGAAAACAGCCTCTTCCAGACCGCAATCCCAGTCGGATTCATTGATGTCGACCGGCAGGATCCTTACCCCATGCTCGCGTGCATCCCGCACCAGTTGCGCCGGCGCATAGAACCCCATCGGCTGGGAATTCAGCATCGCCGCGCAGAAGACGTCGGGATAATAGGCCTTGAGCCAAGAGGAGGCATAGACGAGCAGCGCAAAGGAGGCGGCATGGCTTTCAGGGAAGCCATATTCACCGAAGCCTTTGATCTGGTTGAAACATTGCTGCGCGAATTCCCGAGCATAACCCTTTGAGGCCATTCCCTCGATGAACCTCGTCTCGAAATTGCCGATCGTGCCGGTTCGCTTGAATGTCGCCATCGCCCTGCGAAGCTTGTCGGCTTCCGCAGGCGCAAAGCCTGCAGCGGTAATGGCGATCTGCATCGCCTGTTCCTGAAACAGCGGCACGCCGAGGGTTCTTTCCAGAACCGTTTTCAGCTCCTCGCTTGGATATTCGATCGGAATATTCCTGGCCCGCTGCTCCCGGCGCTTCAGATAGGGATGCACCATATCGCCCTGGATCGGGCCCGGCCGGACGATCGCCACCTCGATGACGAGGTCGTAGAACAGTTTCGGCTTCAGGCGCGGCAGCATGCTCATCTGCGCCCGGCTCTCGATCTGGAAGACGCCAAGCGTATCGGCCCGGCCCATCATCTCGTAAACCGGCCTGCCTTCGTCCCCATGTTCCCTGTTGCCGAGATCGGCGAGCGTCTTCTTCACGCCGTAATGCAGTTCAAGCAGCGAAAAACCCTTCCGCAGGCAGGTCAGCATGCCGAGCGCCAGCACATCCACCTTGAGGATCTTGACGTTGTCGAGATCGTCCTTGTCCCATTCGATCATGTAGCGATCCGGCATCGCCGTCTTCATGATCGGCACCACCTC
This sequence comes from Rhizobium sp. N122, assembly GCF_002211295.1. Classification (NCBI taxonomy): domain Bacteria; kingdom Pseudomonadati; phylum Pseudomonadota; class Alphaproteobacteria; order Hyphomicrobiales; family Rhizobiaceae; genus Rhizobium; species Rhizobium sp. N122. The sequence goes on from NZ_LOKU01000007.1 coordinate 55,229, forward strand.
GTCGAGCCGGTCCCGCGTGATGACGAAGCCGCCGACATGCTGGGTGAGGTGGCGCGGGAAGCCGAGAAGCGCGGAGGCATATTTCAGCACGTTCCTGGTGACCGGGTCCTTGATGTCGAGGCCGGCCGCCTTGGCATCCCGCTCGGAAAGATTGTCCTCCGACCAGCCCCAGACGAGGCTGCTGATCGCCGATTGGACATCTTCCGACAGTCCGAAGGCCTTGGCGACCTCGCGGCCGGCCGAGCGGGTGCGGTAGGTCGTCACCCCCGCCGTCAGCCCGGCATGTTCTCTCTTATAGGTTCTGTAGATGAACTGGATGACCTCTTCGCGCCGATCATGCTCGAAATCGACATCGATATCCGGCGGTTCGTCGCGGTCCATCGAAATGAAACGGTCGAACAGCAGCGTGCTCTTTTGAGGATCGACTTCCGTAATTTCGAGACAATAGCAGATGACCGAATTTGCCGCCGATCCGCGCCCCTGGCACAAGACCTTGAGGTCATAACGGGCGTGCTGGATGATTCTGTAAACCGTCAGGAAATAGGAGGCGTAGTTCTTGTCGCCGATGAGTTTCAGTTCATAATCGATCTGCTGCGCCACTTTGGGCGGCACACCCTCGGGATAGCGCCTTGCGGCTCCCGCCCTCGTCAGCCTATCGAGCGTCTGTTGCGGCGTTTCGCCGGGATCGTTTTCAAGCGGATAATTATGCTCCAATTCCTTCAGCGAAAAGGTCAGCTTATCGAAGAAGGCCTGGCTATTTTCGATGGCGCCGGGATAGTCCCGGAAGATCCGGGCCATTTCACGTGAATCCTTAAGGTAGCGCTCGGCATTCGGCGCCAGCAGGAATCCGGCCTGCGCGATCTGGACATGCTCCCGGATCGCGATCACCACATCCGAAAGCGGCCGGCGTTCGGGGTGATGATAAAGCGGCTGGTTGGTCGCAATCAGCGGCACGCGGTTTCGCGCCGCAAGCATGGCAAGCACCGCAAAGACCTGCCGGTCGCGGCCGTCATAGGCCGGCGCCAGCGCCATGAAAAAATCCTTGCGGAACCGTCGGCGAAACCGTTCCAGATAATCTTCCAGCGCCGACTGGCCTGACTGACGATCGACAAGAGTGCGATCGGGAACAAGCGCGAGCATCATCTCGTCTCCCCATTCCAGCAGCTCGGCTTCCGTCAGGAGGCAGCTTCCCTTGACCGCTTCTTCTTTCAGATTGCCGGCGCTGAGAAGGCGGCAGAGATTTGCCCAGCCCCGCCGATTGCGCGGATAGGCGAGGATATCCGGCGTGTCGTCGCAAAAGACCAGACGGGCGCCCGGCTGAATCCGGATGGGATCGAAAATCCTTTCCGTTTTCCCGTCCTTCTTCGCCTCGGCCAGGATCGCATCTCTGTTCCTGTATCTCTCCTCGAGCTGCAGCGCTTGCGCATGCGCCCTGACGACGCCTGCCACCGAATTCCGGTCCGCAATCCCAAGACCGCCGAGCCGGAGATGAGCGGCCTGGACGACCATCTCTTCCGGACTGGAGGCGCCTTCGAGAAACGAAAAATTCGTTCTCACGCCGATCTCGAAAAATGCGGACCCGCTCTTCATGCAAACACACCATGCATGAACCAGCGAGGATCGAGTTCCCGGCCGTAAAAACCGCGACGATAGATCCAGAAGCGATGCCCGGTCTCGTCCTCGATGCGGAAATAGTCGCGCGCCTCGGCGTCATCCCCATCGATCCACCACTCCATGGCGATCCGTTCCGGCCCCTCGCTTTTTGCCACCTGATGCTGCATGCGCCGCCAGCGGAAGATCTGCGGCGGACCGTCGGGCACTTCGGCCAGCATGATCTCGACCGGCTCCGGCGTGGCAAGGAGCCGCAGCGGGCGCTCCTCGCGGAACGGAAGCTGGATGTCCTGCGCCGCCTTCCGCCTGGGAAGACCATCCATCACAGGAACGCTGATGACGGCGCGTTCCGGCACATGGCTCTCGCGGAGCTGGAAGCTGTGCAGGCAATCCGCACCCAGCCGGGCCGAGACCCGGTCGACGAAAACAGAAAGCGAGATCTCGTCCTGACGTTCGCCCTCGAAATCCGCCTGGGCCTCGTTGAAGGGATCATGCCGCAGCACATTCAACCGCAGGATTTCGAAACCATAGCCGGCATCGAGATCGTCATAAACCGCCTGCAATCGCTCGGAAAAAAGCCCGGCAATGAATTTTGGTTCACGAAGCGGCTGCGAAGCACCGATGGAGATACGAAAGACCCTGCCGTCGACGCGGAACAGCACCAGTTCGAACACCCGTCCACCGATCCCCCGCGTCTCCAGCGACGGCTGCAGCGACACGGCGACCTGCCGCATGACGGCAAGGATCTGTTCTTCCGTCCCGATGGGCTCGATCAGGCGGCTTTCGGCTGAGAGGCTGGCGACCGGACGCCGCGGCGAGACCGGCTCCTCCTCACGTCCCAGCGCCTGGTCGAGCCGCAGAAGCAGTCCCGGGCCGAACCGGCGGGTCAGCGGCGCGCGCGGTGCATCGATGACGTCGCCGATATATTTCAGGCCGAGCTTCTTCAGCGCATCGACGGTTTGTCCTTCCAGCCGCAAGGCTGCCACCGGCAAGGACATCAGCACCTGCTCCGTCTCCTCATCCTCGATCACGCCGCCTCGCCCGAAGTGCGACGCGGCCCAGGAAAGGCCTGGCGAGGATGAGATGGCGCCGCGCGCATCGATTCCCATATGAAAAAGCCTCGACAGCACATCCTTGAGAAGCGGCTTTTCCCCACCGAAGAGATGGGCGCAGCCGCTAATGTCAAGAAACAGGCCGTCCTTGCCGTCGAACGCCACCAGCGGCGTATAACGGTCGCACCAGTCGGCAATGGCCTCCAGCAGCCGGCGGTCGGCCGCCGGATCCTCTTCCGCGACCTCGAGCATTGGGTACATGGCCCGCGCTTCGGCAACGCCCTGGTCCTTTTTCAGCCCCAGCCTTTCGGCCAACTCGTCCAGCGCCGTCAGCCGCATGGCATTGTTGAGTTTGCCGGAACAGACGATAGGCGGTGCCTCAGGACGCCCTGTCGAACGCCAGGAGAGCCCCCATCGCCTGCGGGCGATGCGGTCCGTTGGCAGATGCGGAAAGCTGAGCGCCAGAATGCGCTGACTGCTCGCCTGGAGAACGAAGGAGGTTTGGCTCGGCGACGGGGAGAAATTCGCATTCATGGGGGTTCCACTCCAGAAAAAAGCAGAGCGGGGCCGGATTGCGCCCCTTCTCCAGCGTGAGACGGAAAATCGGATTGCCGATGCTGCCGGAAAGCTTCGATCCATCCGGCAACGGCCGCAGACCAGACGGCGCCGGCTCGACATGCAGACGGAAGGCCGCACTGCTTGCCTCTTCCACCCCGGCCTGGCGGACAAGAAAGAGCGGACGGCGGGCAGCACGCGCCCTGAGACTGAGCCTGCGGCTTTCGGTCAGGCCGAAATGGGCGGGATTGCCTCGCACTTCGAAGATGACCGCCGAAAAGGCAGCGCTTTCCACCGCGGTCTCCACCAGCCAGAGCGCCTCGTCCAGCTTGCGCGGCGCGGCATGGAAAAACCGCTCCGGGCTCAGCCCGAAATCCCGAAGCCCGGGAACATAGGGACGGCCGGCCTCCAGCGTGCCGACAGCATCACCGATCCAGAGCAGCGGGGAAAGCCTGCCGGCATCCGCCTCCTGGCTCTGCAGCCGCGCGGCGACAGCCAGCGCCAGCCCGCTTGCCGCACCGGCATCACGCGACAGAGCGGAGCGGAATTCGGTGATCGCATCGAGCGGCAGGCCGCCTTCCAGCGCCTCATCAAGCGATTCCACCCCGAACGCCAGGGGCGGCAGACTGGGTCTCCGGGGTGCCTTGCCTCCTTCCGCCAGGGCTTCCCGCTGCGCTGCCGCAAGCGCCGGCGCGGGTTTCCCCTCCAATCTGGCGATGGTTTCGCGGAGCGCAAAAAGCCGCTCGCGCGCCAGGGCGTGCTGCGCCATGGCGTTCTCCAATCCGTCTTGTTCCTGTTATGTTCTTATAGATTCCAGAGAGCTAATGAAGAGTCAACGGCCATTTTCTATGAATTTATTCCTGCCTTTGATTCCGCACTCGAAAACCGGCGATAAAGGTTCTATATGGGCCCGCAAAGGAAGGAATATTCATGGCCCGCATAGACCAGAGCGATGATTGGCGGGACCGCCATGCGCCGACGATCAGCACCTTCGAGTCGCTGGCCATGGAGGCCTATAGCCATCTGCCGGATGAATTTCGCCGGTTGACGACCAACCTCACGATCGAGATCGAAGATTTCCCCGATGACGACGTTTTCGAGGACATGGCGCTGGAAACCCCTTTCGATCTGCTCGGCCTTTTCGAGGGCAGGGGCATTTCCGAACGTTTCACGGTGGAAACCGGCGAGATGCCGAACCGCATCCGCCTCTACCGGCGCCCCATTCTCGATTACTGGGCCGAGAATGACGAGACGCTCGGCGATATCATCACCCACGTCCTGATCCACGAGATCGGCCACCATTTCGGGCTGAGCGACGACGATATGGAGCGGATCGAGGCAAGCGCCGAGGAAGCCGCCGAGCGCTAACGCATCGCCCGAAAAAACCGGCATCGCTCGGCGCTGTAAACCTTACTGCTCGGAGAGCTTCATCTCGGGATGGTAATCCTTGCCTTCGACGGTCTTGACGACCGCCTGGCCGCACTGCATCGCGCCCGTTGCGGCATTGAAGGCATAGGTCGGTGAGCCCTCCAGCGACCAGCCCTTGTTGAGGGCGGCGGTGACCTTATGGCAGAAGGAAGCGTCGTCGGGGCCGGTCAGGAAGCGGTAGAGTTTCATCAGGCGGGCTTTCTTGCAGAAATCAGGCGAGCTTTATGAACCAGGCTTTCGGCTTGGACAAGATGCAGCCGCTCGATCATCCGCCCGCCTGAATTGATGACGTTCAAGCCATCGGAAGCCGGATCGGCAAAAGCCGATATGATCGCCTCCGCTTCCGCAATCGCTGCCGGATCCGGGCCGAAATGCCGATTGGCGGGCTCGATCTGCGTGGGATGGATCAGCATCTTGCCGGCAAAGCCCATGGCCCGGCCCTGCAGGCATTCGCCATCGAAACCCTGCTCGTCTCTGAAATCATTGAAGACGCTGTCGATCGCATCGAGCCCGTAAGCGCTGACCGCCAGGACGACCTGCATCAGCCACGGCACGAGATAGGTTCGTCCCGGCTGCGGCAAGACGCCCGTTTCCTTACGCAGATCGTTGAGGCCGACGACGAGGCAATCGAGCCGCGAGCCCGGCGTCCGACCGGCTTCGGCGATCGCCCCGGCATTCAGCACGCCGCGCGGCGTCTCGATCATCGCCCAGATGCGCAGTTCCTCCGGCGCATCCGCATCGGCGAGCAGATCGCCTATATCGGTGAAACCGCGAGGTCCGTCCACCTTGGGAAGGAGAACGGCATCGGGCAGAAGCGCCTTGACCAGATCCAGGTCCGCCGGCCCGAATTCGGATGACAAAGAATTGATGCGGATGATCCTTTCCTTGCCTTCAAGCGGCGGCCCCGCAAAAAAGGCGCGCAGATTTTCCCGCGCTTGCCCCTTCTTCTCGGGCGAGACGGAATCCTCCAGATCGAAAATAACCGCATCGCAATCAAGCGAATGGCTTTTTTCGAGCGCCCGGAGATTGATGGCGGGCACGCTCAGCACCGAGCGGCGCAGATTTAAGGAACGGCGAGGGGGTATTTGGCTCATCGATCATTAGTGCCAAGCTTCGCAAGGCCCGGCAAGACAACAAAAAGCCATGCTTGCCTTGCAGAGAAGAAAAAGAAGGACCACATTCCTTTCCGTAGAAAGGTACCAAACCCATGCAGAACATTCGCTCCATCTTCTTCATGCTTGCCGGCGCCACCGTTTTCGTGGCCATGCTGCTTCTCACCTTCTCGGTGACGCTCGCCGTCGGCGGCATTCTGACCGTGCTGATGGTCGGCCGCGCACTGTCGCTGAAGATGAAGCCTGCTCCGGTCCGCGCCAAGGCAAACAATGGCCAACGCGAAATGCGGATCTGGAACGACGGCCGCGGCACGATCATCGATCTCTAAGCCGCTTCACGCGAAAAAACCGACCGACATTGTCGGATCATGCTGCCATGCTACGTCCTTGAAGCAGCCAGGCATTCAGCCGGCGCTTGAAACGATGGAGAACGAGCATGAATGCGACGGAAAACAGTCCGGTCAAGATGCCGCCGGTCAAGAACGGCCTGCTGCCCTATCTGACGGTCGGCGGCGCGGTGAAAGCCGCGGAATTCTACAAGAAAGCTTTCGGCGCCGAAGAAGCCTATATCGTGCCGGTCGACGAGAGCGGCCGGACGATGCATGTGCATCTCTACATCAAAGGCAGTTCCCTCATGCTGGCGGATGCCTATCCCGAATACGGCCACCCCTTCAAAGGCCATGAAGGCTTCGCCATCCAGCTGGTTATCGACGATATCGATTTCTGGTGGCATCGCGCCGTCGCTGCCGGCGCCGAAGTCGTCATGCCGGTCGAACTGATGTTCTGGGGCGACCGTTACGGCCAGCTTCGCGACCCGTTCGGCGTCCTCTGGGGCTTGAACGCACCGACCAAATAACCCGACATAATTAAAGGGCAGGCCGCGCGAAACGTCGCGTGGCCCCCATTTTCCAAAGATTCTCCTTCATTTCGGCGGAAAACTGGACTAGATGCACATTCAGGAAAGTAGATTTACTGAAATGGAGCATGGGTCATGGATAAATTCGTGAAGCTCACGGGCGTTGCAGCGCCGCTGCCGGTGGTCAATATCGACACCGACATGATCATTCCGAAGGATTATCTGAAGACCATCAAGCGCACCGGCCTCGGCACCGGCCTTTTCGCCGAAGCCCGTTATAACGAAGACGGCTCCGAAAATCCGGATTTCGTGCTGAACAAGCCGGCCTACCGCGATGCCAAGATCCTGGTTGCCGGCGACAATTTCGGCTGCGGTTCCTCGCGCGAGCACGCTCCCTGGGCATTGCTCGATTTCGGCATCCGCTGCGTGATCTCCACCAGCTTCGCCGATATTTTCTACAACAACTGTTTCAAGAACGGCATTCTGCCGATCAAGGTCAGCCAGGAAAATCTCGACAAGCTGATGGACGACGCCTCGCGCGGTTCCAACGCCATCCTCACCGTCGATCTTGAGAACCTCGAAATCACCGGTCCCGATGGCGGCTCGATCAAGTTCGATCTCGACGAGTTCAAGCGCCACTGCCTGCTGAACGGCCTCGACGACATCGGCCTGACGCTCGAGAAGGGCAAGGCGATCGACAGCTTCGAAAAGAAGAACGCCGCGTCGCACCCCTGGGCGGCTTAAGCGCTCTCCAATAAATTATCGATCAAGCCGGGTTTTGCCCGGCTTTTTCTTTGATCTCAGCTCAGAGAAACTTTTCTTTCCAGAGCCTCAGCTTTTCAAGCGACACGCCGATACCGCCGCAGACTTCGATGAGCGGATTATCGAAGCGGGCAAGCAGCCCGGCATGCACATCGGCAACGGCAAGGGCGGCCCCGCAGGCTGGCTCGACCAGAACGCGCTGCGCATCGGCAAATTTCAGGCAGGCGGCCACGGCATCGGCGTCGCTGACGACAATGCTTTCGATCGGATGCCGTTTCGGCAGGTCGAAGACATGCTGCGCCACTTGCCGCGCGCCGAGCGAGGTGGCAATCGAGGTGATGGCGGGCAGGGTGATGCGTTCATTCGCCTTGAGGCTGGCGTTCAGCGAGGCCGCGCCTTCCGTTTCGACGGCGATCACCGGCACATCGGCAAGCCCGTTGCGCTTCAGCCCCTCGGCAATGCCGGCAAGCAGGCCGCCGCCGCCAACGCTGGTGACGACGCAATCGAATTTCGCACCCGTGGCCACCACCTCGTCGATCACCGTCGCGTGGCCATCCCACAGCAGCGGATGGTCGAAGGGATGCACATAACTCGCCTCGCGGCTCTCCGCGAGTTCGACCGCATGGGCATTGGCTTCATCGAAAACCGCACCATGAACGAGCACATTCGCGCCGGTTGCGGCAATCACCTGCCGGACATCGGCCGCCGTCGTTTCCGGCACGACGATGGTGACCGGCACACCGAGCGCCCGGCCGGCATAGGCCGCGGCGATACCGGCATTGCCGCCGGACGCGCAGAAGATCTCGCGCGCGCCATTTTCCACCGCGTGCTGGCAAAGCCGTCCGACGCCGCGCAGCTTGAAGCTGCCGGAAGGCTGCAGCGCATCGAGCTTCAGCCAGAGCCGCTTGCCGCTGGCGCTGTAGCCAGGCGCGGTCTGAACCAAGGGCGTATCGAGATGGAGCGGTGCGAAAGGCATGGGAAACATCCGTGGACATGGAAGGTAAGACGCCGTTCTAGCCCGTTTGCAGGCGCAGGAGCAATCATCACGACCGGGAGCGAAGCGTACCGATTCACCGCTTCTCTCGCTTGAAATGCCCATTTCCGGGGTCTAAGAAACCGCAACTTGTTTTTCCCAGGAGGGTTTCATGACTGTGCGCAATCTTTTCCTGCTGCCGGGTGACGGCATCGGTCCCGAGGCCATGGGCGAGGTCCGCAAGATCATCGCCTATATGAACGAGGCAATGAATGCCGGTTTCGTCACCGACGAAGGCCTTGTCGGCGGCTCTGCCTATGATGCGCATGGCGCGGCGATCTCGGAAGCCGATATGCAGAAGGCGCTGGCAGCCGATGCCGTTCTCTTCGGCGCCGTCGGCGGCCCGAAATGGGATAGCGTGCCTTACGAGGTGCGCCCGGAAGCCGGCCTGTTGCGGCTGCGCAAGGATCTGCAGCTGTTTGCCAACCTGCGCCCTGCCATCTGCTACCCGGCCCTTGCCTCGGCCTCGTCGCTGAAGCCGGAACTGGTCGAAGGCCTCGACATTCTGATCATCCGCGAACTGACGGGCGGCGTCTATTTCGGCGAGCCGAAGGAGATCATCGATCTCGGCAACGGCCAGAAGCGCGGCATCGACACCCAGGTCTACGACACTTACGAGATCGAGCGCATCGCCGGCGTCGCCTTCGAAATGGCCCGCACGCGCCAGAACCGCGTCTGCTCCATGGAAAAGCGTAACGTCATGAAGTCGGGTGTGCTCTGGAACCAGGTGGTGACCGAGACGCACAAGGCGAAATATTCCGACGTCCAGCTCGACCATATGCTCGCCGATGCCGGCGGCATGCAGCTGGTGCGCCAGCCCAAGCAGTTCGACGTCATCGTCACCGACAATCTCTTCGGCGACATGCTCTCCGACGTCGCCGCCATGCTGACCGGCTCGCTCGGCATGCTGCCGTCGGCCTCGCTCGGCGCGCCGGACGGCAAGACCGGCAAGCGCAAGGCGCTCTACGAGCCGGTGCACGGCTCGGCTCCCGACATCGCCGGCAAGGGCATTGCCAATCCGATCGCCATGATCGCCTCCTTCGCCATGTGCCTGCGTTACTCCTTCAACCTGGTGAAGGAAGCCGACGACCTGGAAAAGGCGATCGCCAACGTGCTCGACAAGGGCATCCGCACCGGCGACATCATGGCCGATGGCGCAAGACAGGTCGGCACCGTCGAGATGGGCGATGCGATCCTCGCCGAATTCAAGGCACTTTCCGCCTGATATATTTCACGTGAAACAATACTCGGCCCTTCGCATTCCGCATGCGGAGGGCCTTTTTCATCAAGGGCCGAGAAGTCGCAGCCCGCTCGGTCGAATTCTCCGAAACGGACTATTCTCAGCCACAATCTCGTGTATTTTTGCGCCGGATTCAGCGAGCGCATAACCAGAGCGATAGAGCGCCTTGACGCGTCTTTCGAACGGGCGCCGCTTCAGGACAGATTCGAACGGACGATGCAAATGCGGGCATTTTGGGCTTCCCTGGACAGGCGCTGGCGCCGGAGCGGCGTCGGCATGCCGCCTTTGCGTTGGCAGGCCTGTCTCTTCATCACGCTCAATGCCGTGATCCTCTCCATGCTGCTCTTCGATGCGCCGATCGGCGCCAGCGAAGTTCCCGCGCCGGTGAAACATCTCGGCGAGATGATGACCGGTTTCGGCGATTCCGCCTGGCTGATCTTTACCAGCATCCTGTTGTTCTTTCAGGGCAGGGCGGGCTACAAGCTGGTGAAGACGGCGCGCTCGAAGGCGCAGGCCCTCTATATCAGCTGGATCGGCGCCTATCTCTTTGCCACGGTCGTCTTCTCAGGGCTTCTCGCCAATCTCTTGAAACGGGCGATCGGCAGGGCGCGTCCCGATCATTTTCACGACTACGGCATGTTTTCCTTCACGCCCTTTTCAGGCCATGCCGCTTTCGAAAGTTTCCCGTCAGGCCATTCCACCACGGTCGGCGCCTTCTTCGCCGCCTTTGCTCTGCTGTTTCCGCGCTACCGCGTTCTCTTCGTCGCCTGCGCCATCTGGCTCGCCATGACGCGCGTCATGGTCGGCGCCCATTATCCGAGCGACGTCATTGCCGGCCTTGCCTTCGGCGGCTGGTTTTCGCTGCTGACGGCGATCGTCTTTGCCCGCTGCGGCCTGCTCTTCAAACTGGCGCCGGACGGCTGGCCAATTGCCAAACGGCTTTTCCCTGACATCAAGAAGCCCGGCGCCTTGTGAGCGCCGGGCCATTGTCTCACGCTTCTCACGTGCGGCGTATCAATCCAGCGCGTGGATATCCCTGTTCTTCGTTTCCGGCAGGAAGATCAGACCGATCACCAGCGTGATCGACGCGAAGACGATCGGGTACCAGAGACCGTAATAGATATCGCCCGCGGCAGCGCTCATCGCGAAGGCTGTCGCCGGCAGCAGGCCGCCGAACCAGCCGTTGCCGATGTGATAGGGCAGTGACATGCCGGTATAGCGGATGCGGGTCGGGAAGAGTTCGACCAGCAGGGCGGCGATCGGGCCGTAGACCATCGTCACATAGAGGACGAGGACGAACAGGATGGCGATGGTGCCGATCCAGTTGACGCGGGCAGGATCGGCGGTCATGGCGAAGGCTCCGCCATTGGCGACGGTGTAGACCGCCATGTCGGTGACGCCGTTGGCCTCATCCGCCGTCAGCAGCTTGGTCTCGACCAGCTTTGCCGCCGGCATGGTTTCCTTCTCGCCGGCACGCACGGTATCGGCATTCAGCGACAGTTCCGGATTGGCTGCGATGAACGCATCGAGCTTGGCATCCGGCACCTTGGCGGCGCCGCGCTTCAGCGGATAGCCGGCATCGTGGAGCGCAATGTTGACGCCCTTTTCGAAGGCGGCGGTCATGCCCTTGGCCTTGTCGCCGGCGGCAACGACGTCGAAGCTCGATATCGTCTCGTTGCCGACCTTTACCGTTGCCGGCTGACCGGCGGGACCGGGAACGACATCGTAAGGCACCGAGTTCTTCGTCAGGAATGCCGTCGCCACGTCGCAGGAGTTGGTGAATTTCGACGTGCCGGTCGGATTGAACTGGAATTTGCAATCCGCCGGATCGGCCGTCACCGTTGCCCGGATCGAGGCCTGGGCTTCGGCAAGCGCCGGGTTGGCGGTCCAGGTCATCGCCTTGAACAGCGGATTATACGTCACCGCCGCGATGAGAAGGCCTGCCATGATGATCGGCTTGCGGCCGATCTTGTCGGAGAGACCGCCGAAGATGACGAAGAACGGCGTGGCGAGGAAGAGTGCGATGGCGACCATGATATTGGCCGACTGCAGGTCCACCTTCAGCACGTTCTGCAGGAAGAACAGTGCATAGAACTGGCCGCCGTACCAGACGACCGCCTGGCCCATGGTGGCGCCGAGAAGCGCGATGATCGCAATCTTGGCGTTTCTCCACGTCCCGAAGGCTTCGGTCAGCGGCGCCTTGGAACCTTTGCCTTCCGCCTTCATCCGCTGGAACGCCGGCGATTCGTTCATCTTCAGACGGATCCAGACGGAAATGCCGAGCAGGACAACCGAGACCAGGAACGGAATGCGCCAGCCCCAGGCGGCGAACTGAGCCGCACCCATCAGATATTGAACCAGAACGATGACGATCAGCGACAGGAACAGGCCGAGCGTCGCCGTCGTCTGGATCCACGAGGTGAAGTAGCCGCGGCGCCCGTTCGGCGCATGTTCGGCGACATAGGTTGCCGCACCGCCATATTCACCGCCCAGCGCCAGGCCTTGGAGCAGACGCAGCGCGATCAGGATGATCGGGGCGGCGATGCCGATGGTGGCGGCACCCGGCAGGATGCCGACCAGGAAGGTCGACAGACCCATGATCATGATCGTCACCAGGAAGGTGTACTTGCGGCCGACCAGATCGCCGAGACGGCCGAACACCAGTGCGCCGAAGGGGCGCACCAGGAAGCCGGCGGCAAAGGCGAGCAGCGTGAAGATGTTGCGGGTCGCCTCGGGATATTGGGTGAAATAGGTCGCGCCGATATAGGTGGCGAGCGAACCGTAGAGATAGAAATCATACCATTCGAAAACGGTGCCGAGCGAAGAGGCGAAGATCACCTTCTTCTCTTCGCCGGTCATCGGACCGGCCTTCGCGCCGTCGATGCTTGCGACATTTGCCATTGTCTGTCCTCCACAGAGTGATGAGCAACGCGCGCGACCTACTCTCCTCAAAGCAGACCCCTGGCCGCGACACGCCTGACGGGAGTGTGCCAGAAACGGCAGATCAAAAAGAGAGATGCTTTGGGATTATGACTTTAGTCTAAGGGCAGCGCGCTTTGGCAGGCAGCGGCGTCAGTCGGCCGTGGTTAGGCTCTCAGCGCCTGCGCCGGCGATTGCCGGTAGGCGAGCACCGCCGGCAGTGCGGCCAGAATTGCGGCAAAGGTGAGCAGCACCGCCGCAAGCCCAGCGTCTTCATGGGCGAAGCTGACCGGCATGGCGATGCCGCTCGTCTCCGAGAACATGCCGGACAGGGTCAGCGCCGCAGCATAGCCGAAGGAAAATCCGAGCCCGATGCCGACTGCCACCAGGAAGAAGAATTCCAGCCAGACGATGCCGAAAATCGCGCCGCGCGGAGCGCCGAAAGCCCGAAGCGCGCCGATCTGGCGGCGGCGTTGGCCGATATGGATGACCGTGACCAGCACCAGCGAGGCGGCGACGAGCGCTTGCGCGCCGGCGGCGACCGCGACGAGGATCTGTTTGGCGTTGCCGAGCGTGGCATAGAGATTGGTCAGCACCTCGCCGGGAAAGACGGCGACGGTATTGCTGCTGCGATACTCTTGCCGCAGCTTGTAGGCATCGGCGATGGTCTTCGGCTTGACGAGAATGGCGGGAAGGCCGGGAGCATCCGCAGCCCACTTCTCGTCGATGACGGCATCCGGGTCGATTTCGCCGTGATGCTCATGCCCATCGTGACCGGTGCCTTCGTGCTCATGAGCCTGTCCGGTCTCGGATTCATGCGCCTCCGCCCCCAGACCATGAATATGCCAGACGGCTTGGATTGGAACGAGAATGGCCCGGTCCCAGGCCGTTCCCGTGGGCCGCAAGCGCCCGGTGACGTGATAAACGAGTTCGGTATGGGTTTCGCCGCCTTCTTCCGCCGAACCGTGCATCGGCGTGATCTCGGCCCCGAGCGAAAGGCGGACGGCGGAACCGACCACCGCCTCGCCCTCGCGGGCAAACGCCTTGCCCTCCGCGAAGCCGCCGGACAGGTTCTCCGCCAGTATTGCCGTCGTGCCGACGATCGGATAGCCGGAGAAGGAATCGCCGAAGCCGATCGGCGCGGCCCAGTCGACGCGGGGATCGGCGGCAAGCCCGGCCAGCACGTCGCCCGGCATCAGCGGCAAGGGCGAGGGCTGCAGGAAGACGGAGGACAGCACCAGCTGCGTCTCGCTGCCGCCGGCCCCGATGACGAGATCGAACTTGTCGGCGGCCCGCGCGCTGCCGAGACGAAGCGCCCGCTCCTGCAGCACGACGCAAACGCCGAGCGCGGTCGCCAGCCCCACCAGCAGCACGACCACCAGCGATCCCGCCCAGAGGCGGCGAAGATCGGAAAGGATGAAGCGGATCATGCAGCCTCTCCCGCCATTGCCACAGAATCGCCGCTGATCCGGCCGGAGCCGAAGGTGATGCGCCGGTCAAGCCGGCCGGCCAGGCGCTGGTCGTGCGAAACGACGATCAGCGTGCTGCCTTCGGCAATGGCGAGATCGAGGATGAGATCGCCGACAGCCTCACCGCTTTCGGCATCGAGGCTCGCCGTCGGTTCGTCGGCAATGATGACGCCGGGCTTGCGCAGCAGCGCCCGGGCGATCGCCACGCGCTGCATCTCGCCGCGCGACATGGTTTCGATCTTCTGGCCGGGGCGGGAAAGACCCACCGTGCCCAAAAGCGCATGCGCCCGCTCGATGACATCGGCCGTGGCCGCACCCGCAAGCCGCGCCGGCAAAAGCACATTCTCCAGCGCCGACAGGCCGGGGAAGAGATGAAATTCCTGCATGACCAGGCCGATATTGGCCGCCCGGAACCGATCGCGCCGGCTTTCCGAAAAGCCCGCAATATCCTCGCCGTTCCAACGGATGCAGCCTTGCCGCGTCCGCTCCAGCCCAGCAACGATATTGACGAAGGTGCTTTTGCCGGAGCCGGAAGCGCCTGTAATGGCGACCCTGCTGCCGGCATCGATCGACAGCCGGCCGATTGCCAGCACCGGCAAGGGCAGGCCTGGGAAGGTGACGGCAAGATTTTCGATAGTAAGAGCGAGCATATCGGTTCAGACGGCGGAATATTTGGCCTGGCGGATGCGCAGCAGGCTGACGAAGCCGGTTTCCGGATCCGTCCAGGACCCGTATTCCAGGGTACCGCGCACCTCGATCGTCTGGCGCGGCTGCACGAAGGTCTGCTTCTCCCCGAGATAGACGACGACGATATTATCAGGCCAGTCCGCATCGGAGGAGCAGAAGGGGCAGAGCGACATCGGCACTTCGGTGAGCACGAAGAACTGCGCCTCGGCTTTCAAAGGCGGCGCCATGAAGCCCTTCATGCTGATGTCCCGGCCGGCGAGGCGCTTCACCTTGTCGGAAAATTCGAGGCTGAGCACGCCGAACTTGCCGTAGAGCTCGTCGAAGGAGAGCGAGGCGTCGCCCGCGCGCGCACGGCGGAAGCGGGAAAGGGAAGCGCAACGGCGGCGGCGATCAGCCGGCGGCGGCTGAGATGCAGCGAAGAGAATATGTCCATTGCGACCTCCAGAAAGCAAATCCTGGCCGCTGAACGGCCAGGACAGTGATCGAAGAAAGCGCAAGGCCGGCAAACGGCCTTGCGGGATCAGTTCGTCTGCTTGGCGCCGAGCGCGAAGGTGTCGGCGAGCACACGATAGACGTCGCTCTGTTCCATGTAACCATGGAACTCTTCCGAGCCTGGACCAGCCGACTGCAGGACGACGTCGTCGACTGCATGGACGCCGCTCTCGCTGCTCTTCGGAAGATTGCCATGAACGAAGACGGCGCCGGGAACATCCTTGTACTGTTCGTTGGCGACATATTCCTTCTTTTCGTTCTGGACGGCCGGAACGAACGGGCCATCGAGCTTCGGACGGAAGGTCTCGTAGTGGTCGGGGCCGTTGTTGGCGCTCAGGAACAGGCGGCGGCTGACGTCGATCTTGTCGGGGTAACCGTCGCCGTTTTCGTCCTTGTAGTTCGGGAAACCGGCTTCGGCATAGGTGCCGACCTTTTCGCGCATTTCCGTGCCGGGCTTCTCGTCATCGACGGTGCCGATGATCGAAACGCCGTGCGTGTGGTCGCCGGTGACGACGATCAGCGTATCGGGATGGGCCTTCTGGAATTCGCGGGCAACGCCGATCGCCTGGTCGAATTCGATGGTTTCGACGACGGCGCGATCCCAATCGAGCGGATGGGACATCTTGTCGATCGAGGAACCTTCGATCATCAGGAAGAAACCTTCCGGATTCTTGGAGAGGCGGTCGAGCGCGACCTTGGTCATGTCGACGAGACCCGGCTGGTTCGGGAACTTTTCAACCGTGCCCTTCTTGAGGAATTCGCGGTCGAGCGTCACGTCCATATTGCCGGTGTGGAACAGGCCGAGGAGATTGCCTTCAGCCGATGCATTGGCGGCGAGTTCGTTCTTGTCGGTCGCAAGCTTGTAGCCGGCATCCTGGAACAGCTTTATGTAGTCCTGGTTGTCCTTGCGCTTGGAACCGGCGATCTCCTTGCCGAGGAAGTAGGCCGAACCGCCGCCGAGCAGGACTTCCGGCTTGACGTCGAGCAGCATGCCGACGACATCGGCCTTGTCGTTGCGGTTGCGGGTATGGGCAACGACGGCAGCTGGCGTCGCGTCTTCCACCTCAGCCGTCGCGACGATGCCGATCGACTTCTTCGTCGTGCGGCGAACGGCTTCTGCGAAGGTTTCGACGCGCGGGTCGTCGAGCGAGGCTGGCGTACGGTCTGCGTAAACGCCGATCGCGTTGACGGCCGTCTTGTGGCCCGTCATGTAGGCCGACATGGTGTTGGCCGAATCCGTGGCAACCGCATTGGTCGCCGACGTGCCGATGAAAGCCATGCGATCGAGGTCGTCCATATTCAGGCGGCCGTTCGCCTTACCTTCGCTCATGCCCTTCGACATGATGCGGGCGGCGGTGCGGTGCGCGACCGAAAGACCGTCACCAAGCAGGAAGATGATGTTCTTGGCTTTCGGCTGAGCTGCGGTTTCGTAAACGTTCCAGGTGACGGACTTCATTTCGTCGCCGGCGGCGACTTCGATCTTGTAGTCGCCCGGAGCGGAAATCTTCAGGCCGCGCAGCAGCAGCGCCGAGCCGAGAGCCTTGTCATCCTTGCCCTTTTCCAGCTCGACGAACTGTGCCTCGCCGCCGAGGACGGTCTTGTAGTCCTGGCCGTTGACGGTGATCTTCACGTCTTCGGGCTTGACCTGCTTGTTGAGTTCGACCTTGAAATCGAACGGCGAACCGGCAAGAATCGTCGCGCGATCGAGCGGATAGACCGTCGTCGCCTGAGCGGCGCCCGCAAGGATGGTGCTGGCCGCAAAGGCGGCAAGAAGCGTACGCATGGAAAACCCCCGTTTTCGTTGCAGACATTGATGACTTGGCCGGGATACCTGCCGAGGATGACAGCGGCATGACAAAACGTCGCAGCACCGGGCGGCTGCTTTCGCGCCCTGCTTCGAGCGCAAAAACCTTGACTCCTGTGGAAAACCTTTTAAGAGCAACAGCGGAAAAGGAATCTCCATGGTTCGCGACGAACACGCCATTGCTGCATGCAATGACCGGGCACAGGTTGCCGGGGTGGACATTGCCGTTCCGGTTTCTGCCAAAACCAAGGCCAAAACGACGACGAAAACCGTCTGACGTCTCTGGCCTGCCGCTCTCTCCCCGGCTCGGCTGGGGACAGGAAGACGCGATCCGTCGCGCCTTTCCCCTCACCGGACAAGAGGAGAGAAGAGAAAGAGAGCTTGAGAAATGGGTTTCAAAGTAGCAATTGCGGGAGCGACCGGAAATGTCGGCCGGGAGATGCTCAACATCCTCTCCGAACGCGGCTTCCCCGCCGATGAGGTCGTGGCGCTCGCCTCCGCGCGTTCGCAGGGCACCGAGGTTTCCTATGGTGACCGGACGCTGAAGGTCTCCAACCTGGAGAATTACGATTTCTCCGATACCGATATCTGCCTGATGTCGGCCGGGGGCGAGATCTCCAAGAAATTCTCGCCGAAGATCGGCCAGCAGGGCTGCATCGTCATCGACAATTCGTCGGCCTGGCGTTATGACGCCGACGTGCCGCTGATCGTGCCGGAAGTGAATCCGGATGCCATCAGCCAGTTCACCAAGCGCAACATCATCGCCAATCCGAATTGCTCGACCGCCCAGCTGGTGGTGGCGCTGAAGCCGCTGCACGACTTCGCCAAGATCAAGCGTGTCGTCATCTCGACCTACCAGTCGGTCTCCGGCGCCGGCAAGGACGGTATGGACGAACTCTTCAATCAGACGCGCGCCGTCTTCGTCGCCGATCCGATCGAGAACAAGAAGTTCACCAAGCGTATCGCCTTCAACGTCATCCCGCACATCGACGTCTTCATGGAAGACGGCTACACCAAGGAAGAGTGGAAGGTGCTGGCCGAGACGAAGAAGATGCTCGACCCGAAGATCAAGGTAACCTGCACCGCGGTGCGCGTGCCGGTTTTCATCGGCCATTCGGAATCGGTTAACATCGAGTTCGAAAACGAGATCACCGCCGACCAGGCGCGCGACATCCTGCGCGATGCACCGGGCTGCCTCGTCATCGACAAGCGCGAGAACGGCGGCTACATCACGCCGTATGAATCCGCCGGCGAGGACGCGACCTACATCTCGCGCATCCGGGAAGATGCGACGGTCGAAAACGGCCTCAACATCTGGGTGGTCTCCGACAATCTGCGCAAGGGCGCGGCATTGAACGCCATCCAGATCGCCGAGCTGCTGGTCAATCGCGGCCTTGTCAAGCCGCGCAAGCAGGCCGCCTGATACCATTTGTAAACCATAAGATGCTAAAGCCCTGCTCGGTGAGCGGGGCTTTTCCGGGCAAAGTGGGGTTTTCTCAATGCGCATGACAAAGTTATTTCTGGCGGCCGCTGCGGCAATGGGCATTCTCCATGCGGTACCGGCGTTCGCGCAAGGACCGCAATGTGGCAATACCAGCGCCGGCTTCGACGCCTGGGTTGCCGATTTCAAACAGACGGCAGCGGCCAATGGCGTCAGCCAGTCGGTGCTCAGCCGCGCCTTCGCCAACGTCAACTACAACAAGCCGACGATCGCCGCCGACCGCGGCCAGAAAAGCTTCAAACTCTCCTTCGACGCGTTCATGCAGAAGCGCGGCGGCGCCGCCGTCATCTCCCGCGGCCGCAGCATGAAGGCTGCCAATCAGGCGCTTTTTGCCTCGATCGAGCGCCGTTTCGGCGTTCCGGCCGGCCCGCTGATTGCGATCTGGGGCATGGAGACCGGTTTTGGCAGCTATATGGGCAACCAGCATACACTGTCGGCCGTTTCGACGCTCGCCTATGACTGCCGCCGTTCGGACTATTTCACCGACCAGCTCTATGCCGCGCTCCAGCTGGTCTCCGAGGGTTATCTGAGCCCGCAGGCCAAGGGTGCCGCCCATGGTGAAATCGGCCAGACGCAGTTTCTGCCGCGCAATGTCGTGCGCTTCGGCGCCGACGGCGATGGCGACGGTCGCGTCGACATGGTCGGTTCCCGCGCCGATGCGCTGGCCTCGACGGCGAATTTCCTCAAGGGCCATGGCTGGCGCGCCGGCGCCGGCTATCAGCCGGGAGAGCCGAACTTCGTCGCTATCCAGGGCTGGAACGCCGCCAGCGTCTACCAGCAGGCGATTGCCTATATCGGCCAGCAGATCGACGGCGGCAGATAAGCCTTCTCTAGACAACGATCCCCCGAAACGCCGCTGCAATGCGGCGTTTTTCATAGGCGGGAATCAAAACCGCCGCCGGACGCTGTCTTGCGGCGTTCCTCCTGCGTCGGCACGACCGGCCCCGAAACGACGCAGTTGCGGCCGGAGGCCTTGGCGGCGTAGAGCGCCAGGTCTGCACGTTTGACAAGGTCCTCGAAGTTCCGGCTTGCGCCGTCGTTTGCCCGGCCGGCGCATCCGAAACTCGCCGTCACCTTGAGAATCTCGCCGCTTTCCAGGGGGATTTCCGCCGCCTCTATCGCCAGCCGCACACGCTCGGCAATGATTGCGGCGTCGTCGGGGGTCGAATCCGGCAGGAGCGCCAGGAACTCCTCGCCGCCATGGCGCACCAGCAGATCGAAAGAGCGGAAATTCTCACGCGCGACGCCTGCCACATGCCGGAGCACGGCATCGCCCGCATCATGACCGTTGACATCGTTGATCTTCTTGAAATGATCCAGGTCGAAGAGCACGACGGAAATCCAGCGTGATCCGTGCTCGGCCTGCGTGAGAAGGGCCGATGCGGCGAACTCGAAGCCGCGCCTGTTGTAAAGACCGGTCAGGAGATCGGTCTGGGCCGCGTTGCGCAACTCGCCGACCAGCGTCTCCCGGTCGCGCGCCAGCCGGTCGATCAGGCGCAGGCCCCTTGCCGCCAGCGTCATCACCAATGTCGCAAGAATGAGCAGCCCGGCGCACAACGCCAGGATCCGGGTCAGATGCAAATGCGAGCGCGTCGAAAAGTTTTGGCCGGTCTCGTGAATGTCGCTCGCCGCCTCGATCATTTTCTGCTGCAGGAAAGCCATGCGTTCGCTCTGTGCGGCCGCCCATGCGTCGCGCACGGCGCCCGCCGGCCGCGATCCCGCAAGGATGGCATCGGTGATCGCATTCGCCTTCACCTGGTCGCGGTGACCGAGATAGGCTGCGATGTCGCGCACGATCGGAGCCGCCGAATGAAAGACCATGTGATCCATGCCCTCACCGAGCATGACCTTGCCCTGTATGAACTGCTCCACCGGAAATCTGGCGGAAACGCCATGGTCGAGGTAGCGGCTGCCGACGCCGGTAATCAGCCTTTCGCCGTAATAGGTCAGCATGATGCCCATCAGCTGGTTGGATTTCTCAAGCAGCACCGGATCGCTGATCAGCGGCGATAGCGCATCAACGACGGCAAGCTGCTTGAGAGCGGCATACCAGTAGATGGACCCGGGATCGCTGCCGAAATAGCGGCCCTGGTCGACGGCGCTTCGCGCGGCGACGATGCGGCTATAGGCAAGGCTGAGAATCGACAATTCTTCCACAAGCCCGGCGTCGAGCATATCGCGGGAGGGCAGGCTGGCGTAGAAGGCAAGGCGCTCGTCGTCGAGTGTCACCCGACTTTGCTGCATGTCGGCGGCGGTCTTGCTGCTCGGATGGGCGAGATAAAGGCGGGTGGCACCGATTTCACTCAGGATCTCCGTGGCGGCGATGGAGCCGCCGCGGGCGAGCACATCGGCGAACTGCCGGTCTTTCTCGAGATCTCTGTAGTGCGTGACTGAAGCCCGTATGACGACGACGCCTTCAATGAGCATGAAGACGAAGGGCAGCAGAATGGCGGCCAGGATAACCCTTTTGATGGTTTCGAACTTCATCGCCAATCGCCACGGTGATCAAAACGTCGGTCGTGCGCGACCAATTGGCGGCAATCTTAGCAGCAATTCTTAATAAACTGATAAAGCGGCAGATCCCTAGATTTCGGGACGGATAAAGTCTCGTGTCTCCGCATCCATCACCCAGAGTTCGCCGGTCGAAATATCGAACCATGCGCCATGGAGATGCATTTTTCCGGCTTCCTCGAGCGCCTTGATGTCGGGAAAGCTTCTGAGATTGTCGATCGAATTGCGGATCGACACACGCTCCAGCGCTGTCTGCCGCTCGGCCGCCGTCATCACGTCATTGCTTTGGATCTGCTCGGCGGCGGGCTTGACCAGCGACATCCAGCGGCCGATGAAATCGCCCGGCGACAGCGGCTCGGCATTCGGATCGAGCGCTGCGCGGATGCCGCCGCAGCGGCCATGGCCCATCACGACGATATCCGAGACCTTCAGCGCCTGCACCGCAAATTCGAGCGCGGCCGACGTCGAATGGAAATGACCGTCCGGCTCGTAAGGCGGCACCATGTTGGCGACGTTGCGGATGACGAAGAGCTCACCCGGGCCGGCATCGAAGATCAGCTCCGGCGCCGCACGTGAGTCCGAACAGGCAATGACCAGCGTACTGGGGCTCTGACCGTTTTCGGCAAGCAGCCGATACCTGTCGCGGGCGTCGGCATAACGCCCGTTCATGAAGTTGCGGTAACCGTCCAGAAGGGAATTTGGAAAACGCTGCATGCTTCTGGATTAGCGCGCGCGGCAGACAATTTCAACTGCTGCAATGCAAAATGAACGCGTCGGCATATGCGTCATTTTTTCCGCCGCTGCGCCGGGTGAACGAGCCGGCGCATCTGCACCATCGCCATCGGCGTCGAAAGGCTGGAAGCATCGCTCGCCAGCATCAGCTCGTTGCTGCCACGCTTGACGGCGCGCGCCAGCACTTCGAAGACGCTGGCGGTGGCAAGCTGCAGCGCCTTTTCGTCCTCGAGACCGGAAAGCAGGCGCGACAGAAAGACGGCGGCCAGCAGGTCACCGAGACCATTCGGCGGGTTTTCGACGACGCGGTGCTCGGCAAGAAGCGCGTGACGGCCGGACAGATAGAGGTTGCCGGTACCGCCCGCCATCATCGGCACCGCCGAGGTGACGAGCATGCGCGATGGCCCCAGCGCCAGCGCCGCCTCCATGATCGCGCTGTTGTCTTCAAGCGCGGCCCCGGAAAGCCATGCGAGTTCGTAGCGGTTCGGCGTCGCCAGCGAGGCGAGCGGGATGAGATGGTCGCGAATGGCCTCGGCGGTCGCCTCCGGCACATAGAGGCCGCCGAGATCGCCCATCACCGGATCGCAGACATAGAGCAGCTCCGGATTATCCTGCCTGAGCGCGGCGATCAGCCGGGCGACGGAGCGCGCCTGGGCGGCATTGCCGAAATAGCCCGAAAGCACCGCCTTGACTTCGCCGATCCAGGGCGCCCGGATCAGATCGTCGATCGCCGCGTCGAAATCCTCTTCCGCAAATGTCAGCCGCGTCGAACGGCCATGGCCGGGATGCCAAGGCAGCACGATGGTCGGCAGCGCCCAGACGGGGTGGCCGAGCGTCTCCAGCGCAAAGACAGCCGCCCGGTTGCCGACCGAGCCGCGCACCACGTGGCTGGAGATGACGATGATTGCGCCCGCTGCATTTTCCGACATGATACAAGATCCGAATGATGACCGGGTTTGATGATATTTTTGACGCCGCGCTGTCAACCATTCTTCACGTGAGCATGAAAATGTGCAGGGGAAGAGAAATCAAAAGCGGGGCCGTTTCGTTCGTTTTGGCCACGAAAACGGAAAAATCTCTGACAATTTCCCATTTCCTGCGTCAAAAAAGCATCAAAACCATCCCCTAGGCCCCTATTTTAGAGATTTTTTCGAAGAATCTTCTGCTAGCTTGCAGAAAATCAGTCCATTGCGGGAGGCGTTTCATGGCTGCCAGAAATAATCCGAAACGGGAAAAGCAGATCGAAAGCGCGCGCAAGGTCGCCAAGGCGACGGGCGAGGCGCATCTCGATCCGGAAATTCTCTTCGGACGGGCGAGCAATGACGATCTCGAACTCTATACGCCTGAGATGCTGGCGCTCTCCGCCGTGCATTCGGCAAGGGAACTCGCCGCCTGGAACGGCAAGGCGCCGCGCGTCAGCATCGACGCCATTGCCGATGTGGCGCCTGAGGGGATTGCCGTGTCGGTGCTTTCGGTCACCGACCGGAACATGCCCTTCCTGTTTGAATCGGTCATGGGCGAAGTGACCAGCACCTATCGCGACCTGTTCATGGCCGTGCATCCCATCCTGATCATGGAGAAGGGCAAGGCGCCAGCGCTCTATTCCGCCGATCACCCGAGCGACCCGGCCAGCCGCGTCAGCCATATCCAGCTCCATATTGCGCCGCTCAATTCCGCCCAGGCCGCAGATCTCGTCAAACGCGTTGAAACCGTGCTCGAACAGGTCCGTCTGTCGGTCTCCGACTGGAAGCCGATGCTTTCCAAGATCGACGGCGTGATCGCAGAGCTTTCCGCCAATGGCGCCAGCCGGAAAAAGGCCGATCGCGATGAGGCCGTCGCCTTCCTGACATGGCTGCGCGACGAGAATTTCACCTTCCTCGGCATGCGTGAATATGTCTATTCCGGCAAGGGTGCCGATGCCAAGGTTGAGCGAGACAAGGGTGCGGGCCTCGGCATGCTCTCCAACCCCGACGTTCTGGTGCTGCGCACCGGCAAGGACGCCGTGACGACGACGCCGGAGATTCTTGCCTTCCTCGACGGCCCCGACTTCCTGATCGTCACCAAGGCGAATGTGAAATCCATCGTCCATCGCCGGGCCTATATGGATTATGTCGGCGTCAAACGCTTCGACGCCAGCGGCAACGTCACCGGCGAGCTGCGAATCGTCGGCCTCTTCACCTCGACGGCCTATACGTCGCTCGCCTCGGAGATCCCGCTGCTGCGTTCCAAGATCGAGAAGGTGAAGGAGCATTTCGGCTTCGACCCGATGAGCCATTCCGGCCGCATGCTCGACAACACGCTGGAATCCTATCCCCGCGACGACCTTTTCCAGATCGACACCACGCTGCTTGCCAGTTTTGCCGAGCAGATCAACGACCTGGCCGACCGCCCGCGCGTGCGTGTCCTGCCGCGCATCGACCATTTTGACCGCTTCGTCTCGGTGATCGTCTACGTGCCGCGCGAGGAATACGACTCGATCGTCCGTGAGCGGATCGGCACCTATCTGAAGACTGTCTATGACGGTCGCGTCTCTGCCTATTATCCGGCTTTCCCGGAAGGCGGCGTGGCGCGCGTGCATTTCATCATCGGCCGCTCCGGCGGCAAGACGCCGCGCATTCCGCAGGCAAAGCTCGAGCAGGTGATCCGCGAGATCACCGCCCGTTGGGACGACCGTTTCGAGGCGCTGGCCGGAGCCAAGGCGCCGAAGATCTCGGTCGACCAAGCCTTCCAGGATTCCTTCACGCCTGAAGAAACCGTGGCCGATCTCGCCGATATCGTCGCTTGTGCCGCAGGCGAGCCGCTTCGCATCCAGTTCTACCATCGCCAGGAAGATGAGAGCCGTACGCTCTCGCTGAAAATCTTCCACGCCGGCGGCCAGCTGGCGCTGTCGCGCCGCGTGCCGCTGCTTGAGAATCTCGGCTTCAATGTCGTCAGCGAACGCACCTTCGACATCGAAGTACCGGCCACGGACGGAGAACCGAAACTCGTCGTGCTGCACGACATGGAGCTCGAGGCCCGCAATGGCGGCGACATCGACCTGCAGCGTTACGGCGCCGCCCTCGAGGAAGCCTTTGTCGCCGCCTTCGCCGGCACGATCGACAATGACAGCTTCAACCGGCTGATCCTCTCGGCCGGGCTCTCGGCGCGCGAGACGAACGTGCTGCGCGCCTATGCGCGTTACCTCCGCCAGGCCGGCATCGCCTATTCGCAGGATTATATCGCCACTACGCTCGACAAATATCCCGGTGTCGCCGCCGCCATCTTCAGGCTGTTCCACGACACGCTAGATACAAGGCTTTCCGAAAAGGTCCGCGTCAAGAAGCTTGCCGAGCTGCACCAGGCGATCGAGACCGAGCTGGCCGATGTGCCAAGCCTTGACGACGACCGCATCCTGCGCCGCTACGTCAATATCGTCGATGCGACGCTGCGCACCAATTATTTCCAGAGGAATCCGGATGGCTCGCCGAGATCGATGCTGGCCTTCAAGCTCGATCCGCATCTGGTCGACGGGCTGCCGCAACCCAAACCCTTCCGCGAAATGTTCGTCTATGGCGTCGAAGTCGAGGGCGTGCACCTGCGCTTCGGCAAGGTGGCGCGCGGGGGGCTGCGCTGGTCGGATCGCGCCGAGGATTACCGCACCGAAGTGCTTGGCCTCGTCAAGGCGCAGCAGGTGAAGAACGCGGTCATCGTGCCGGTCGGCGCCAAGGGCGGCTTTTATCCGAAGAAGCTCCCCGTCGGCGGCAGCCGCGACGAGATCTTCAATGCCGGCCGCGAGGCATACAAGACCTATATCCGCACACTGCTGTCGATCACCGACAACATCTCGGGGACCGAGATCGTGCCGCCGAAGGACACGGTCAGGCTCGACGGTGACGACCCCTATTTCGTGGTCGCCGCCGACAAGGGCACCGCGACCTTCTCCGACACCGCCAATGCGCTGGCGCAGGAAGCCGGTTTCTGGCTGGACGACGCCTTCGCCTCCGGCGGCTCGGCCGGTTACGACCACAAGAAGATGGGCATCACCGCCCGCGGCGCCTGGGAAACCGTCAAACGCCATTTCCGTGAAATGGACATCGACATCCAGACGACGCCCTTCACCGTCGCCGGCGTCGGCGACATGTCGGGCGACGTCTTCGGCAACGGCATGCTGCTTTCTCCGAAGATCCGGCTGATCGCCGCCTTCGATCACCGCGATATCGTCATCGATCCCGATCCCGATATGGAAAAGACGCTGGCCGAGCGCCAGCGGCTCTTCGATCTGCCGCGCTCGAGCTGGCAGGATTTCGACAAAAGCGTGCTTTCCAAGGGCGCGATGATCATCTCCCGCGCGGCGAAATCGGTCACGCTGACGCCGGAAGCGGTTGCCGCGATCGGTATCGACAAGGCTGTCGCCACGCCCTTCGAAATCATGACGGCGATCCTGAAAAGCCCGGTCGACCTGCTCTGGTTCGGCGGCATCGGCACCTATGTGAAAGCACCGTCCGAAACCGACGCCGAAGTCGGCGACCGTGCCAACGACCCGATCCGCATCACCGCGGCGGAAGTGGGTGCCAAGGTGATCGGCGAGGGCGCAAATCTCGGCGTCACCCAGAAGGGCCGCATCGCCTACGGCCTCAAGGGCGGGCGCTGCAACTCCGACGCCATCGACAATTCGGCCGGCGTCAACACCTCGGACGTCGAGGTCAACATCAAGATCGCGCTGGCGGCCGCCATGCATGACGGGCGCCTGACACGGGCAAAACGCGACCAGCTTCTGTCTTCGATGACCGGCGAAGTGGCGACCCTGGTGCTGCGCAACAATTACCTGCAGTCGCTGGCGATCTCGCTGACCGAACGCAAGGGCACGGCAAACGGCCTGGAGCTTGGCCGTTTCATGAGCGTGCTCGAGGCCGCCGGTCAGCTGAACCGCAAGGTCGAGACTTTGCCGGACGAGCAGACGCTGGCCGAACGCTACACCGCCGGCAAGCCGCTGACGCGGCCGGAAATCGGTGTGCTGGTATCCTATGCCAAGATCGTGCTCTTCGATGCGCTGGCCGCCAGCGATCTACCGGATGATCCCTATTTTACCGCGACGCTTTTGAATTATTTCCCCGTCAAGATGCAGAAGTCGAACGCCGGCGATATCGCCGGTCACCGCCTGAAGCGCGAAATTATCGCGACGGTGCTTGCCAACGAAGCGATCAACCGCGGCGGGCCGAGCTTCACCGTTGCGATGATGGACGCGACAGCCGCTTCGGCACCGGAAGTGGTGCGGGCGGCGATCGTTGCCCGCGACGGTTTCGACCTGACCAGGCTCTGGGCCGAAACGGATGGCCTCGACGGCCGGATATCGGGCGAGATGCAGAACCGCATTTACGAGGAAATCAGCCATAGCTTTACCGTCCTGACGCGCCTGCTCTTGAAGACCGCCATGACCAAGTCTGATATGGCCGAGGTGATTAGCCGGCTGCAGACTGCCCTGAAGAAACTGAAGCCCGCCTTCGCCGAACAATCGGCCGGCGACACCGCTGCCCGCCAGGCCGAATACGCCCAGGCGGGCGTGCCCGAAAAACTCGCAGCCGAGATCGCCCACCTCCAG
Source organism: Rhizobium sp. N122 (assembly GCF_002211295.1). Classification (NCBI taxonomy): domain Bacteria; kingdom Pseudomonadati; phylum Pseudomonadota; class Alphaproteobacteria; order Hyphomicrobiales; family Rhizobiaceae; genus Rhizobium; species Rhizobium sp. N122. The sequence continues at coordinate 82,571 of NZ_LOKU01000007.1, forward strand.
AGCTTCGCGCTGGTGCCTGAGATCATGCAGATCGCCGAGCGCACCGGCGAGCCCCTGGTGCGCGCCGCCGAAAACTACTTCGCGGTGTCGCAGACTTTCCGGATTGCACGGCTGCTGGCGGCGGGTGGGCGGATCCTTACCTCCGACCATTACGAGAATCTGGCGCTTGCCCGCAGCATCGACCAGATTGCCAGCGCAAGGCGCGACATCGTCATCTCGGCGCTGTCCGATCACGGCAAGGAAAAGCTGCCGGTTCAGGCCTGGCATGCCCAGGACCGCGTTCGCATCAACCGGATCGTCGAAGAGCTTTCGAGCCTCAGCGACGGCGGCGATCCCAACCTTGCGCGTATTACCGTTGCCGCAGGTATCCTGACCGATCTTGCGCGCGACCGGGTGAGGTGAGACAGTCCGCGGAAAAAGGAGCGGATGTTGAATCGCATCGACTGGACAGGAACACAGCCGCCGAAGGCCACGGAGAAGGGCATCTGGGGGTGGATGTTCTTCGATTGGGCAGCCCAGCCCTTCTTTACCGTGGTCACCACCTTCATCTTCGGTCCCTATTTCGTCTCCCGTCTGACCGATGACCCGGTTTCCGCGCAGACGACGTGGAGCAACATGGCGACGATCTCCTCGGTGATCATCGCCCTGCTCTCGCCGATCCTCGGCTCGATCGCCGACCAGTCCGGCGCACGCAAGCCGTGGATCGGCTTCTTCGCGGTCATCAAGATCGCGAGCCTATTCTGCCTGTGGTTCGCAGCCCCAGGCTCGCCGGTTCTCTATCCCGTCATTTTCATGATCCTCGCCTCGATCTCGGCCGAGTTTTCGATCGTCTTCAACGATTCGATGATGCCGCGCCTGGTCGCCAAACACGAGGTCGGCAAGCTCTCCAACACTGCCTGGGGGCTCGGTTATCTTGGCGGCATCATCGTGCTGATAGCCGTCGTCACGCTTTTGGCGGCAAGCCCGGAGAGCGGCAAGACCATCCTCGGCCTCGATCCGCTATTCGGTCTCGATCCTCAAACCGGAGAGGATGCGCGCATCACCGGGCCGATCTCGGCGGTCTGGTATCTGATCTTCATCCTGCCGATGTTTTTCTTCACGCCGGATGTCGGTAGGGGCCTGCCCTTCGCCACCGCCGTCCGCGCCGGCCTGCGCGAACTGAAAAACACGCTTGGCGAACTCAAGGAGCGCCGCGGCATCCTGAAATTCCTCATCGCCCGGATGATCTACCAGGACGGCGTCAACGGTCTGCTGATCCTCGGCGGTGTCTTCGCCGCCGGCATGTTCGGCTGGGCAACGATCGAGATCGGCATCTACGGCATCATCCTGAACGTCGTCGCCATCTTCGGCTGCCTGATCGCCGGCCGCATCGACAAGGGCGTCGGTTCGAAGGTGACCGTCGTCATCAGCCTCACCATGCTGCTTCTCGCCACCATCGGCATCATCTCGACCGGGCCGGGTTATACGCTGTTCGGCCTTCTGTCGCTGCCGACGACGGATTCCGGCGGCCTCTTCGGCACCGCGGCGGAAAAGGCCTATATCCTTTACGGCCTGTTGATCGGGTTCGCTTTCGGACCGGTCCAGGCCTCGTCGCGCTCCTATCTCGCCCGCAGCGTCAGCCCTGAAGAAGCCGGCCGCTACTTCGGCATCTACGCGCTTTCGGGGCGCGCCACGAGTTTCATGGCGACACTGCTCTTTTCGCTGGTGACCTATATGAGCGGATCACCGCGGCTTGGAATGGCCACGCTGATCCTGTTTCTCGCCGGCGGACTGGTGCTGCTCGTCCGCACGCCCTATCCGGCCGATCGGGCATAGACGCCCAATTAGTGCCGGAAGTGGCGCATGCCGGTGAAGACCATGGCGATGCCATGTTCATTGGCGGCATCGATGACCTCCTGATCGCGCATCGAGCCGCCCGGCTGGATCACCGCGGTCGCGCCTGCGGCAATCATCGACAGGAGACCATCGGCAAACGGCAGGAAGGCTTCGGAGGCGACCGCCGATCCCTTTGTCATCGGCACCGCAAGGCCGAGCGCCTTGGCGGCCTCTTCGGCCTTCAGCGCGGCGATGCGGGCGGAATCGACGCGACTCATCTGGCCGGCGCCGATGCCGGCCGTCTGGCCGTCCTTGGCATAGACCACGGCGTTCGATTTCACGTGTTTGCCGATCTTGAAGGCGAACTTCATGTCCTCGAGTTCCTGCGCCGTCGGCGCACGCTTGGTGACGACCTTGAGCTCCAGATCCTCGACCATGCCGTTGTCGCGACTCTGGACCAGCAGGCCGCCGGAAACGGTCTTCGCCGTCAGGCCGGCGGCACGCGGATCGGGCAGGCCGCCGGCGGAGAGCAGCCGCAGGTTCGGCTTGCGGGCGACGATAGCCTTCGCTTCCTCCGTCACATCGGGGGCGATGATCACCTCAGTGAAGAGCTTGACGATCTCCTCGGCGGTTTCGGCATCCAGCGTTCGATTGAGCGCGATGATGCCGCCGAAGGCGGAAACGCTGTCGCAGGCGAGCGCCCGCTGATAGGCCTCGACCAGGCTCGACCCGGTGGCGACGCCGCAGGGATTGGCATGCTTGATGATGGCGCAGGCCGGCGCCTTTTCGGGCAGGAACTCGGCGACCAGTTCGTAGGCGGCATCGGTATCGTTGATGTTGTTGTAGGAGAGCTGCTTGCCCTGGAGGAGGGCAGCCGTCGACACACCCGGTCGCTTCTCGCCGGTCACGTAGAAGGCGGCCTTCTGGTGCGGGTTTTCGCCGTAGCGCATCTCTTCCTTCAAAGCACCGCCGATAACGCGGTGACGCGGCGTGTCGATCGACAGCGCTTCGGCGAACCAGTTGGAAATCACAGCGTCATAGGCCGCGGTGCGGGCATAGGCCTTGGCGGCCATGCGCTGGCGGAAGGCATAGGCCGTCTTGCCCTCATCGGCGGAAAGCTGCTCCCTGAACTCGGCATAATCGTTGGGATCGGTCAGGATCGTCACATAGGCATGGTTCTTGGCCGATGCGCGGATCATCGCCGGGCCGCCGATGTCGATATTCTCGACGGTTGTGGGATAATCGCCGCCGGCCGCACGCACTTCTTCGAAAGGATAGAGATTGATGACGGCGAGGTCGATGGCCTCGATGCCATGCTGTCTCATCGCCTCCTGGTGTTCGCTATCGTCACGGATCGCCAGCAGGCCACCATGCACCGTCGGATGCAGCGTCTTGACCCGTCCGTCCATGATCTCGGGAAAGCCGGTGATCTCGGAGACATCGGTAACGGCAAGGCCGGCGGCGGCGATGGCTTTGTATGTGCCACCGGTCGACAGCAGCCGCACGCCTTTGGCAGACAATGACTGGGCGAGCTCGACAATCCCGGTCTTGTCGAAGACGGAGAGGAGGGCGGTCTTGATTTCGACCTTGTCGGGGGCGGGGATCTTCTTGGAAATGACGGCCATCAAACCTTCTCCGTTCGGGCTTCGGGAGACATCCGCTTGGGTTGGAGCAGGATTCGGATTTCAGGCCGGCTCGGGCCTAAGACCATCCTGCTCCAGGACGCTCGCATTGTGAGGCCGCGTTAGCACAGCTTCGCCGCCGCGCAAACAGGTGCTATCCCCTGCGGGACAAAAACCAACGGATTTCCGTCTTCTCGGCAAGATCGAAGTCGATTTCGATCTGGTCCGAACCGCAGATGCCGGAGCTGTCGGCGAAGAAGATGTCCTCGGTGATCAGCACTTCATTGCCGGGCGCGGAAAACTGCCAGCTTTCGCCGTCCGGCGCCGTCAGCAGCACGGACTCCCCATCGCTTTGATGCACGACGATGGAGGGATGGATATGAAAACGGGCGACGGCCTTCACGGGCTCGTCATGTGCATATCCTTCCCGGACGACGAGCCGGTCGTGGCCGGTCACGATCGAGCCTGCGGCATTGAGCGTCAGCTCTCTTTCGTGCAGCACCCCGAACGCCCTGAGATAGCCGTCATGGCTGAGCTTGATGCCGTCGCGTCCGTCCTCGGTTTCGGCACGCTCGACCGTAACGGTCCTTACCGGTTCGGAGATCGCGTGATTGAGGAAGGGCGAGGGGGAAAACCGGCTGGACGAAGTGTCGTTCAAAATAACTGTCGAATGCGCCGCCGTCGTTCGCGCCATCTGGACATAGCGGTGCCCGGCAAATTTCGGCGAGCCGGAATTGACGATGAAGCGGTGGCGGCCGGACGACATTTCGAAGGAGAGGCTGCCGGCATGGACGGTCCGCAGCCCGCCTCCCGAAGGCGGCGTGCCGGCATCGGCGATGATCACGGTCTTTCCTCCGGAAAGCCGCTGATAGCGCGACTGCGGCAAGGCCTTGAACGGCTGGCCGGCGGTCTCGTCATATCTGAGCACCGAGATCAGCTCGTTTGCCAGTGTCGAGGTCGCCCCGTTGAACAGCGCCAGATCCCCATCCTGATGGCGAAAGAACCGCAATGCCGGATAGATTCGGTCGATGCCGGAAATCAGCTTCTGCGGCAGGTCATGGCCGAGATTGACATAGGTTTGCCGCAGCGGCAGCAGATCGAGCAGCAATTCCAGGCCGACGCGCGGATTGCGCGAGATATGGCCGCCATCCGGCAGAATCTGGCTATCGAATTCGCGGTCGAGCGCCTGCGCCGCCCTTCGGAGCGTCGACGCACGGACAGGCATGGCGACGGAGGCCATGGCGAGCGCGATACGCAACCGAAACAGCTCCAGGCCGCCGAGCGTATAGGGCGCCATGCGGTGCAGGAACCTCACCTGGAATGCCAGCGACTTCATGAAGCGGCGATAGAAGCCGCGATCGGCATTATGCAGCACCACCGGCGAATGCGAGAGCCAGGCAATAACGCGCTGTGCGGTGACGTCGATCTCCCATGCAATCCCGTCCATCCGGCCGGCATGGAGGGAAAGCCAGCTGTCGACGATCGCGCGGGCGGCGGCCGAATTGCGCTCCGTCTTGTTCGCCCGCATATGCCGCAGCCAGCCGAAGCTGTGAAGGCGGGTCGCGAAGGGGCGCGATGGCAGGGTGAAGGTGAAGGGTGACTTTCCACCCGTTTCCAGCATGCGCCCGGCCAACAGAAACCGTCCGTTGAGGATCTCGTCGGCCACATGCGAATCGATGCTGCGGAGATCGGTCGGCGCGACGATCAGACGCTCGGGCACGTTGATGGAATGGCGGAAGAGTTTTAGGCGCAGCAACGCGACGCGGCGCAAGGCGCGCCGCCAAGCCTCCCGAACATACATGCTCGCAAAACGCCGACCGGACTGCATATTCTATTGTCTATTGACCCTCGTGGTTAAGAATAGGTGAAAAGCGGCCGATTTCATCGCCCACAATGAATTAATTCGTAACAATGTTCGAATATACGCAAATTAACGTGCTTCACCGCGCGGTCACGCGCGGATGTGAAGCCTCTTCCATGGGCGGATGCGCCGCAACGGGCGTGAGCAATCAGGCCACGCGCCGCAGCACGGCGGCATAAAAGCCGTCAAGGCCGGAGGCGATGCCGTCGGGCATTTTCAGCATGGTGGGAAGCGTGCGGAATTCACCGAGCGGCGTGATCGCCGCTTCCAGGCCGGACCAGTCGCCGGCATCGATTTGAACGCGCTCGATCCCATCCGTATCGGCCAGAACGCGAGCGACGACCTCCTCGCCTTCGGCCGGATCCAGCGAACAATTCGAAAAAACCAGCGTTCCATCTGGCTTCAGCAATGTCAGCGCATGACGCAGAAGCCGCTCCTGCAGCGCCGCCAGCCTGCCGATATCCTCGGGCCCCTTGGTCCACAACACGTCCGGGTGTCGGCGCGTCGTGCCGGTGGAGGAGCAGGGGGCGTCGAGCAGGATCGCGTCGAAACGCTCGGCTGGCTCGAATGCCGTCAGATCCGCCGCGATCGTTTCAGCCTCAAGGCCGAGCCGGTCGAGATTCGACCGCAGCCGTCTCAGCCGGCTTTGCGACTGGTCGAGTGCGGTGACCGTGCCGCCGGCAAGAATGAGCTGCGCCGTCTTGCCGCCGGGCGCAGCACAGAGATCGGCGGCGCGCTTGCCCGAGAGATCGCCGAAAAGCTTGGCCGGGATGCTTGCGGCCGCATCCTGCACCCACCACGCGCCTTCGTCGAAACCTTCGAGCGAAGGGATGCCGCCGTCGAAGGCGGCAAGCCGCACGCCGCCGGTGGGAAGGACAACACCGTTCAGCCGCTTTGCCCAGCCTTCGGCGTCCGATTTGACGGTCAGATCGATTGCGGCTGGTTGAAGCTGGGATTCCGAAATGGCCAGCGCCGCGTCCCGGCCATAGGCCTTTTCCAGCCTGGCGACGAACCAGGCCGGCATCGGCGCGACCTTGCCGATCTCGACGAGCACCTCACCCTTCTCGCGGCCGAGCCGGCGGAGAACGGCATTGACCAGCTTGGCGAAACGCCGGTTGCGCGGATCCTGATTGGCCTGCTCGACGGCAAGATCGACAGCCGAATGATCCGGCACGTCGAGATAGAGGATCTGCGCCGCCCCGATTGCCAGCACATGCTGCAGCGCCCGAGCCCCCTCCGGCAGCGGCGATTCCAGCAGCGCTGCAATCGCCGCATCGATGCGCGGCAGATGCCGCAGCGTCGTGTTCAGGATGGCGCGGACGAGCGCCCGGTCGCTTTCGCCAAGCGCCCGGTAGGCCGGATTGCCATGTTCGTGATCGAGTGCGCCGTCGAGCGGCAGCTTGCGATCGACGACGGCGCCGAGAATTTTTGCCGCTGCAGCCCGGGCCTGCAGGCCCGGTTTTGCCGGCGCGGATCGCTCGGTGGAGGGCTTATGTTTGCGGGATGGTTTCTTCGTGCCGTCTGAATTCAAGACCATGGACCTTTTGGCGGTTGCGAACCACCGCGACCAAGACCCGTATCCGGAACAGAGCGCGATTTGCGCGACGGATTAGCAGCCCGAACCGGCGGCGTCGAGACGTTCATGCCGCCTTGCGCCATGTCCTGCAGCGCAGCGATGCGGTTTTCCGTGTTCGGATGCGTCGAAAACAGATTGTCCATACGCTCGCCGGAGAGCGGATTGATGATGAACATATGCGCGGTCGCCGGATTGCGCTCGGCATCTTCGTTCGGCACGTGGGCGGCGCCACGGGCGATCTTGCCGAGCGCGGAAGCAAGCCAGAGCGGATTGCCGCAGATCTCGGCGCCGCGGCGGTCGGCGGAATATTCGCGCGTCCGGCTGATCGCCATCTGCACCAGCATGGCGGCAAGCGGCGCCACGATCATCGCGACGAGGACGCCGACGAAACCGAGGGGATTGTTGTTGTTTTCACGGTTGCCGCCGAAGAAGAAGGCGAAATTGCCGAGCATCGAGATCGCCCCGGCAAGCGTTGCCGTGATCGTCATCGTCAGCGTGTCGCGGTTCTGGATATGGGCGAGCTCATGCGCCATCACGCCGGCGACTTCCTCCGGAGACAGTGCCTGGAGCAGGCCGGTGGAAGCGGCAACGGCAGCGTTTTCGGGATTGCGGCCGGTGGCGAAGGCATTCGGCTGCGGGCTGTCGTAGAGATAGACCTTCGGCATCGGCAGACCGGCATTGCGGGCGAGATCGCGCACGATCGCAAAGAATTCAGGCGCGTTGCGTTCATCGACCTGCTGGGCGCGATAGGCCGAAAGCACCATGCGGTCGGAATTCCAATAGGAGAAGAAATTCATGCCGGCGGCAATGACGAAGGCGATCATCATGCCGGCGCGACCGCCGATCAGAAAGCCGACAAACATGAAAAGCGCCGTCATGAAGGCAAGCAACATGGCAGTGCGGACGAGGTTCATTGCGGATCTCCATCTCCGATTTCGCCGTGATAAGCTTTCAATCGCGGTATCGGCGCATTATGATTTGGTTATTCACCAGCCATTTTCAATATTTTCCGGCAGGAGATGCCATGCAGGACGCCGATAACGACAATAGCCGAACGCCGACGGCCGAGGGCTCGGAGCCGCCGCGCAAGATGCTGTCTCCGGCTGCCAAACGCGCCCTTGCCGAAGCCGAGGAGCGGCGAAAGAACCAGAAGCCGCTGGAGCTGCCACCGGAGACCGGCGGCCGCGGCGGCGCCGAGCCGGCCCGATTCGGCGATTACGAGATCAACGGCCGGGCGATCGATTTCTGATTCGGCCTCGGGTAGCATGACCTAGCTACATTGTGTGTTCTCTGTGGAACTCAGCGCAGAGAAGAAAAACTTTATTAACTGTCTGATAAAAATACAAAAACTTGAAATTCTGCATACGATCAGACCCCCAACATATGGGCTTTCTTGACTCCGATGCGCGAATCCCCCTTACTTCGTTGTAGCAAAGAAAAAGCCGCCACCCCCCGACCAAGGAAAAGTGACGGCTTTGGACTTGCATCCCGCTCTATTGCGTTAGGTGCGGGACACGGCATCCGTACAATTGGTATTGAGTCAGATAATGCCGCCGTGGTCAAGCCTGACGTTATCAAACGTAAGGAGGCCATTATGGCCACACGTACATACCCATCCTACTGGATGTATAAAGATGCGCGGAATGAATGGCGTTGGAAGTATGATGCTTCCAATGCTGAGACCATCGCGGTTAGCAGCGAAGGCTATGTCAAACGTAGCGACTGCGAACGAAGCATTGAGATCATGAAGGCGTCGTCTGGCAGCGCGGTTTGGTTCCCATCCGATTTGGCAAACGTAGCCTAAAAGCAGCTTTATTTCCCACGCAGAATAAAAGGCCGCTCCAACTTAAAGAGAGGGAGCGGCCTTTCTATTCAGGCAGTCGCCTTGTTCTGCCGGTTGGCGATCAGATCGTCGACGACGGCCGGATCGGCGAGCGTCGAGGTATCGCCGAGTGCACCGAAATCGTCTTCGGCGATCTTGCGCAGGATGCGGCGCATGATCTTGCCCGAGCGAGTCTTCGGCAGGCCGGGCGCAAACTGGATCTTGTCGGGCGCGGCGATCGGACCGATTTCGGCACGCACATGTTTCACCAGGTCCTGGCGAAGCGTGTCCGTTCCTTCGTGGCCGGCCATCAGCGTCACATAGCAATAGATGCCCTGGCCCTTGATCGGGTGGGGATAACCGACGACGGCGGCTTCCGACACCAGATTGTGCGAGACGAGCGCGGATTCGACCTCCGCTGTGCCGAGCCGGTGGCCGGAGACGTTGAGCACGTCGTCGACACGGCCGGTGATCCAGTAATAGCCGTCGTCATCGCGCCGGCAGCCGTCGCCGGTAAAATATTTCCCCTTGTAGGTGGAGAAATAGGTCTGGATGAAGCGCTCGTGATCGCTATAGACGGTGCGCATCTGGCCCGGCCAGCTGTCGGTGATGCAGAGATTGCCGTCGGCCGCCCCTTCCAGCACCTTGCCCTCATTGTCGACCAGCTGCGGTTTGATGCCGAAGAACGGCGTGGTCGCCGAGCCGGGTTTCAGGTCGGTGGCGCCGGGCAGCGGCGTGATCATGTGGCCGCCGGTTTCCGTCTGCCACCAGGTATCGATGACCGGGCAGCGCTTGTCGCCGACGACATTGTAATACCACTCCCAGGCTTCCGGGTTGATCGGTTCGCCCACAGTGCCGAGCAGGCGGAGCGACGAGCGCGACGAGCGGGTGACGAAGTCGTCGCCGGCCCCCATCAGCGAACGGATCGCCGTCGGCGCGGTATAGAAGATATTGACCTTGTGTTTGTCGATGACTTCCCAGAAACGGCCCTGGTCGGGGAAATTCGGCACGCCCTCGAACATCAGCGTCGTCGCGCAGTTGGCGAGCGGCCCGTAGACGATATAGGAGTGGCCGGTGACCCAGCCGACATCGGCGGTGCACCAGTAGATATCGCCGTGATGGTAGTCGAAGACATATTCATGCGTCATCGCCGCATAGACGAGATAACCGCCGGTCGTGTGCAGCACACCCTTCGGCTTGCCGGTCGAGCCTGACGTATAGAGAATGAACAGCGGATCTTCCGCCTTCATCTTCACCGGCGGGCATTCCGGCTTCACCGTGGCGATCTCCTGGTGGTGCCAGAGATCGCGGCCCGGCGCCCAGCCGGTCTTGCCGCCGGTGCGGCGCACCACCAGCACCTTGCTGACATGCACGTGCTGGCGGGCGGCGATATGGATCGCCGTATCGGTATTGTCCTTCAGCGGTACCGGCTTGCCGCCGCGCAGCCCTTCGTCGCAGGTGATGACGAAGGTGGATTCGCAATCGACGATGCGCCCCGCCAGGGCCTCCGGCGAAAAGCCGCCGAAGACCACCGAATGCACCGCGCCGATGCGGGCGCAGGCGAGCATCGCGTAAGCCGCTTCGGGGATCATCGGCATATAGATGGTGACACGGTCGCCCTTCTTGACGCCGTGCTTCTTCAACACGTTCGCCATCCGGCAGACATGTTCGTAGAGCTCGTTATAGGTGACCTTCTTATCGATATAGGGATTGTCGCCTTCCCAGATGATCGCCACCTGGTCGCCATTGGTCTTCAGATGGCGGTCGATGCAATTGTAGGAGACGTTGGTCTGGCCGTCCTCGAACCACTTGATCGAGACCTTGCCGGTAAAGGAGGTGTTCTTGACCTTGGTATAGGGCTTGAACCAGTCGATCCGCTTGCCGTGTTTGCCCCAGAACTTGTCCGGGTTCTCGACGCTTTCCTCGTACCATTTCAGGTACTTTTCCTTATCGATCAGGGCGCGCGCCTTCACCGGCTTCGTCACCGGATAGATCTTCTCCGACATGCAACTCCTCCTCATGGAACATGCGACGGGCCGCGTGGGTTTAGGGCCCGGATTTCAAATCACGGCAATTCATAGCAGCTCGCATCGTGGCGGCAATTAGACAAAGGTCATTTCATTTCGGAAGAATTGCAATTCTGCGACAGTGCGGTTATATAGCGGCATATTTCCCGGACATTGTGGTGACAATCCACGGACCGCGACCGGCGCGGACGATAGAAGGACTATATCCATGGCTCAAACACTGCTCATGCCGAAGGCGACCGCCATCTGGCTTGTCGACAACACGGCACTGTCTTTCGATCAGATCGCGCAGTTCTGCAAACTGCATCCGCTCGAGGTCAAGGCGATCGCCGACGGCGAAGCGGCGCAGGGCATCAAGGGCCTCGATCCGATCTCAACCGGACAGCTCTCCCGCGATGAGATCGCCCGCGCCGAAGCCAATCCGAACCACAAGCTGAAGCTTTCCGAACCCAAGGTGCGCGTGCCGGAATCCAAGCGCCGCGGCCCGCGTTATACGCCGGTTTCCAAGCGTCAGGACCGTCCGAACGCCATTCTCTGGCTGGTTCGCAACCATCCGGAGCTGAAGGACGCGCAGATTTCCCGCCTCGTCGGCACCACGAAATCCACCATCGAGCAGATCCGCGAGCGCACCCACTGGAACTCCGCCAACCTGGCGCCGATGGATCCGGTAACGCTTGGCCTCTGCAGCCAGATCGATCTCGACATGGAAGTGGAAAAGGCTTCCAAGGGCCGGCCGCTGCCGACCGCCGCCGAGCTTGGCGCGACGCTGCAATCGGCCCAGGAAACCGAGCGCCTGACCCCGGGCTACGAGCGCGAGGAGGAAAAGGAAAAGGAAATCGACGCCGACGCCGTCTTCCGCAAGCTGAGCTCGCTGCGCTCCGCGCCGAAGGACGAGGACGACGACGATCAGTACTGAGAGATCGACGATCTCATGAAAAACCCCGCCGATATGAGCTGATCGGCGGGGTTTTTTGTTGCGGATCGCCTGTCGGCTTAGCTGCGGAACAGGGTGAGGATGTTCTGCGCCGAGCTGTTGGCGATCGACAGCGACTGGACGGCGAGCTGCTGCTGCGTCTGCAACGCCGAGAGCTTGCTCGATTCTTCTTCCATATCGGCATCGACCAGGCGGCCGACGCCGGAGTCGATCGAATCGTGAAGACCGCTAACGAAATTTTCCTGCAGCTGGATACGCGTCGAGATCGAGCCGAGCGCCGAGCCGGCCGCGGTCATGGCGCCGAGAACCAGTTCGACACCGGTCAAGGCCGCGTCGAGCTGACCCTGGGTGAAACCGGTAATGTCGAGATCATAGATCGATGCCATGACGATGACGGTGCCGCCATAGGTTCCATTGAAGGCGGTGCCGATAATCCCGCTGCTGGTCTCGATCGCGCCGGTGCTGGTCATGCCGAAGAGCACGTTGCCAAGCGAGCCTGAATCGAGCACGTAATCCGTCATCTTCACCGAAACGGCGTTGCTGCCGTCGCGGACGAAGGAGGAAACCACGCTCTTGGTGCCGGAGGCGCCGGCGACCCAGTTTTCACCGGAGAAGGACGCCGACTGGGCGATGCTGAGCAGTTGCTCCTGCAGCTGGTCGAGTTCCTGCTGGATCTTGGTCTTGTCGACGCCTTTTTCCGTGGCGGCGACGATCTTCGCCTTGATGTCGCTGACGACGTCGAGCGCACTGTCCATCGCCGAATAGGCGGTATCGACCTTGGCCGCGCCAAGCCCGAGCGCGTCGGAGACGGCCGAAAGCGCCTTGTTGTCGGAACGCATGGTCGTCGCGATCGACCAGTAGGCAGCGTTGTCGGACGCCTTTTCGACACGATAACCCGACGAGACTCGGCCCTGGGTGTCCTTGAGGCCGTCGTTTACGCCGCGCAAAGTCTGCAGCGCTGCCATGGCAGCGTTGTTGGTAAGGATGCTTGTCATGATCCGTTCCACAATCATTGAGAAAGGGGCATCCGGACTACAGCGCCGCGCGTCTCTTCAGATGCGCAAAGGATTCTGTAGCACTTCAACTGCTGCACAATTTGTCCTGAAATCGCGATCGATTTGAGGACCTAGCAGCAGGCCGGGTAACGGCGACCGCGTCATGCAAAGCCTGCTATGCAAGCCATTGCCGTTAACGAACCCTTGCATCACATGGTTAACAATTCCTCAATCAGGCTTATGAAATGCTTAATTTCACATCGGCAGGGAGCCCAAACCGCGCCCGCGCAACGCCTCGGCGATTTCCTCCAAAACCGTTGGATCGTCAATGGTTGCGGGCATTTTCCAGGGTATGCCGTCGGCAATTTTCTGCATCGTGCCGCGCAGGATTTTGCCGGAGCGGGTCTTCGGCAATCGGTTAACGGCGATAGCCATTTTGAAGGCGGCGACAGGCCCGATCTGATCGCGAATCATCGCCACCACCTCTGATTCGATCGCCGTCACCTCGCGGGAAACATTCCGTTTCAGCACCAGGAAGCCGCACGGCACCTGCCCCTTCAACCTGTCGATCACGCCGATCACCGCGCATTCGGCGACATCGGGATGACGGGCGCAGACTTCCTCCATCGCCCCGGTGGAGAGCCGATGACCGGCGCAATTGATGATGTCGTCGGTGCGCGACATGATGAACAGATACCCGTCCTCGTCGACATAGCCGGCATCGGCGGTCTTGTAGGTGCCGGGAAACTCGTCGAGATAGGCCGACCGGAAACGCTCGTCCGCGTTCCAGAGGGTCGGCAAGCAACCGGGCGGCAAGGGAAGCTTGATGACGATATTGCCGAGCGTCCCCGCCTCGATCGGATGGCCGGCATCGTCGAGCACGGCGATATCATAACCGGGCATCGGCAGCGCCGGCGAACCGTGCTTGACGGGAAGGGCACCAAGGCCAAGCGGATTGGCGGCGATCGGCCAGCCGGTCTCCGTCTGCCACCAGTGATCGATGACGGGGATGGCGAGCATGCGCTCCGCCCATTTCAGCGTCTCCGGATCCGCCCTCTCGCCGGCCAGAAACAGCGCCCGCAGATCCGGCATCGGATACCGCCGCATCAGTTCCCCGTCGCCGTCCTCCCGGCGAATGGCGCGGAATGCCGTCGGCGCCGTGAACAGCACTCGCACCTGATATTCCGAAACGACACGCCAGAATGCGCCGGCATCCGGCGTGCCGATGGGTTTACCCTCGAAGATCAGGGTGGTGACGCCTGAGATCAGCGGCGCATAGACGATATAGGAATGTCCGACGACCCAGCCGATATCCGAAGCCGTCCAAAACACCTCGCCCGGTTTCAGGCCGTAGATATTCCGCATCGACCAGTGGAGCGCGACCATATGGCCGCCATTGTCGCGCACGACGCCCTTCGGCTGGCCGGTGGTGCCGGAGGTGTAGAGGATGTAAAGCGGGTCGGTCGCCTTGACTCGAACACAGGCGATCTCGGCGCCGCGATGCCGCGCCACCGCCGCTTCGAAATCCTGGTCGCGGCCGCTGGCCAGATCGGCCCGATCCTCCGGCCGTTGCAGCACCAGACAGCACTCCGGCTTCGAACGCGCCATCTCGATTGCCTGGTCGACCAGAGGCTTGTAGGCAACGATGCGGCCGGGTTCGAGCCCGCAGCTCGCGGTGATCACCAGCTTCGCACCGCAATCGTCGATGCGGGCAGCAAGCTCGCTGGCGGCAAAGCCACCGAAGACGACGGAGTGCACCGCACCGATGCGGGCGCAGGCAAGCATCGAAAACACCGCCTGCGGGACCATCGGCATATAGAGGATCACACGATCACCTCTGGCGATCCCGAGGTCGACCAGCGTCGCGGCGATAGCCTTCACCTCGTGAAGCACTTCGTCGTAAGTGAAGCGACGCTTTTCGCCAGTCATCGCACTGTCGAAGATAACAGCCGTGTCGCCGCCGCGCCCGGCGGCCACATGCCGGTCCAGGCAATTGTGGCAGGTATTGGTTTCGGCCCCTGCGAACCAGCGGCCATAGACGCCTTCGTCGGGCGAAAATACCCGCTCCGGCGGTTTGAACCAGTCGATATCGGCGGCAGCATCGCCCCAGAAGGCTTCGGGATCGCCTTTCCAGGCCGAATAGGCCTGACGATAGCCGTTCTGCATCTGCTCCTCCCCAGGAAAGCCTCGATCATAATCTAGGCGGAGGGAAGCGGGACGGGAAGCCCGACCAAAGCAGGGTTTCAGCGCGTGCCGAAAATTGCCGATCCTACACGCACGCTGGTGGCGCCGAAGGCGATCGCCGTTTCATAATCGCCCGACATACCCATGGACAATTTTTCGACGCCGCATGTGAGCGCAAGCTTTGCCAGCAGGGCGAAATGCGGGCCGGGATTTTCCTCGGCCGGCGGAATGCACATCAGACCTTCGATGGAAAGACCGAGTTCATCGCGGCAGAGCGTAACGAAAGCCAGCGTGTCGTCAGGGGCGATGCCGGCCTTCTGCGGCTCGAGCCCGGTATTGACTTGCACGTAGAGCCGCGGCCACTTGTCCTGCCGCTTCATCTCCTCGGCCAGCGCGCGGGCGATCTTTTCCCGGTCCACCGTCTCGATGACGTCGAAAAGCGCCACCGCATCCGCCGCCTTGTTCGATTGCAGCGGTCCGATCAGATGCAGCACGATATCCGGCTGTTCGGCTTTCAGCGCCGGCCACTTGCCCTGGCTCTCCTGCACCCGGTTCTCACCGAAGACGCGCTGTCCAGCGTCGATGGCCGGGCGGATCGCCTCCGCCTCGAAGGTCTTCGACACGGCGACGAGCTGAACGGACCCCGCAGGCCGCGCTGCCGGGCGTTCACCAGCGGCAATCCGCGACCGCACGTCGTTCAACCGCTCTTGAAGTTCCATCGTTCTGCCTCGACATACCTGCATGAAAGGATTGGCAATGAACTAACCAGCCAATCTGTGCTTGCCAAGACCCGCTCCGGCGAAATCGCCTGACCGCAACGAAGATCGGCCGCTTGCAGCGCCTGCAAAACTTGACGCTACGGTGGTTTCATGGTGAAGGTCTCGACCAACCTCCCCTGATTTTCCGGAATTTCGAATAACATGGCCACCGAACGTTATAATCCGCGCGACGCCGAGCCCCGCTGGCAGCAGAAATGGAACGAAGACAAGGTCTTCGAGACCGACAACTCAGATCCGCGCGAAAAATATTACGTCCTCGAAATGTTCCCCTATCCGTCGGGGCGCATCCACATGGGCCATGTCCGCAATTACGCCATGGGCGATGTCGTTGCCCGCTACAAACGCGCCCGCGGCTACAACGTGCTGCACCCGATGGGCTGGGACGCCTTCGGCATGCCGGCGGAGAACGCCGCCATGGAGCGTGGCGTGCATCCGGCCTCCTGGACCTACCAGAATATCGGCTCGATGAAGGCGCAGCTGAAGGCCATGGGGCTGTCGCTGGACTGGAGCCGCGAATTCGCCACCTGCGACGTCGAATATTACCAGCACCAGCAGCATCTCTTCCTGGATTTCCTCGAGAAAGGCCTGGTCTACCGCAAGCAGTCGAAGGTCAACTGGGACCCGGTCGACAACACCGTGCTCGCCAACGAGCAGGTGATCGACGGCCGCGGCTGGCGGTCCGGCGCGCTGGTCGAACAGCGCGAACTGACGCAATGGTTCTTCAAGATCACTGATTTCAGCCAGGATCTGCTCGACGCGCTGGATACGCTCGACCAGTGGCCGGAAAAAGTGCGTCTGATGCAGAAGAACTGGATCGGCCGTTCGGAGGGTCTGACGGTACGCTGGGAGATCGTGCCGGAAACGGCGCCCGCCGGCGAGAGCGAAGTCACGGTCTATACCACCCGGCCGGACACGCTGTTCGGCGCCTCCTTCCTGGCGATCGCTGCCGACCATCCGCTGGCGAAGGACGCCGCCGCAAGGAATGCCGATATCGAGGCCTTCTGCGAGGAGTGCCGCCGGGCCGGCACCTCGCTCGCCGCCCTCGAGACCGCCGAGAAGAAGGGCATGGATACCGGTATCCGCGTCCGCCATCCGCTCGATCCCTCCTGGGAACTGCCTGTCTATATCGCCAATTTCGTGCTGATGGATTACGGCACCGGCGCGATCTTCGGCTGCCCCTCGGGCGACCAGCGCGACCTTGATTTTGCCCGCAAATACGGCTTGCCGGTCGTGGCCGTCGTCATGCCAAGGGATGGCGATGCAGCGAGCTTTTCCGTCGGCGACACGGCCTATGACGGCGAAGGCGTGATGATCAATTCGCGCTTCCTCGACGGTAAGACGACGGAGGAAGCCTTCAATATCGTTGCCGACCGGCTGTCGGCCGCTTCGCTCGGCAATGCGCCGCAGGGCGAACGCAAGGTCAACTTCCGTCTGCGCGACTGGGGTATTTCCCGGCAGCGTTATTGGGGCTGCCCGATCCCGGTCATCCATTGCGACGATTGCGGCGTGGTGCCGGTGCCGAAGAGGGACCTGCCGGTCAAGCTGCCCGACGACGTCACCTTCGACCAGCCGGGGAATCCGCTCGACCGTCATCCGACCTGGCGGCACGTCTCCTGCCCGACCTGCGGCAAGGACGCTCGCCGCGAGACGGATACGATGGACACCTTCGTCGATTCGAGCTGGTATTTCACCCGCTTCACCGCCCCTTGGGAAGGCAAGCCGACCGATCCTGAGGCGGCTAACCGTTGGCTCCCGGTCGACCAGTATATCGGCGGCATCGAGCATGCGATCCTGCATCTGCTCTATTCCCGCTTCTTCACCCGCGCCATGCGCGAGACCGGCCATGTCGCCGCGACCGAGCCGTTCAAGGGTCTCTTCACCCAGGGCATGGTGGTTCACGAGACCTATAGCCGCGGGGCCGGCGGCAGCCGGGAATGGGTGGCGCCGGCCGACATCCGCATCGAGGAGATCGACGGCAAACGCCGCGCCTCCCTGCTGACGACGGGCGAGGAAATTGCGATCGGCTCGATCGAAAAGATGTCGAAATCGAAGAAGAACGTCGTCGATCCCGACGATATCATCGCCTCTTATGGCGCCGATACCGCCCGTTTCTTCGTCCTGTCGGACTCCCCGCCGGAGCGCGACGTCATCTGGTCCGAAGCCGGCGTCGAAGGCGCCCATCGTTTCACCCAGCGTCTGTGGCGGTTGATTTCCGAAGCCGCGGCTGCGCTTTCCGCGGTCGCGCCTGCGCCCGCAACCGGGGGGGAAGCATTGTCGATCTCGCAGGCCGCCCATAGGACCCTGAAGGCCGTCGAGAACGATTACGACAAGCTCTGGTTCAACAAGGCCGTCGCCCGAATCTATGAACTCGTCAACGCGCTGGCGGCGCCGATGACCAGGGTCGCGGCGGGCGAGGGTGATGCGACCTATCGCGCGGCGGTGCGCGATGCCGCCGAGATCCTCGTTCAGCTGGTCGCGCCGATGACGCCGCATCTGGCTGAGGAATGCTGGACCGCACTCGGCAACAAGGGGCTGCTTGCCCGGACCGATTGGCCGCGATACGACGAAACGCTCGTCATCGAAAACGATGTCGTCCTGCCAGTCCAGATCAACGGCAAGAAACGCGCCGAATTGACAATTTCTCGCGACGCAGATCAGAATGCCGTCACCAACGCCGTGCTGGATCTGGAGGCGGTGAAGAACGCGCTGAACGGGCAGGCGCCGAAGAAGATCATCGTGGTTCCCCAAAGGATTGTGAACATTGTCGTCTGATATCGCTTGCAAGCTGGTTCGCAACGCCGGCATCGTCATGATCCTTGCCTCCGCGGCTTTTCTCTCTGCCTGTCAGGTCCGGCCGCTTTATTCGGAAAATTCCGGCCTCACCGAAAAGCTTGCCTCGGTCGGCTTTTCCCCGGCAGGCAGCCGGGTCGAGCAGCAGGTCCGCAATCACTTGATCTTCCTGGCGTCGCGTGGTGCCGGCGAACCTGAAAAGCCGGACTACCAGGTCGACTTGCACGCCACCTCCTCTGTGGCCGACACGCTGCTGACGGATTCGGCCGATACCTCGCGCGCCGGCCGTGTCACCGTCAGCGTCACCTACACGCTGCGCGCTTCGACCGATAACCACGTCATCAAGGCCGGAAACCGCGCCACCACGGCCCTGGTGGACTTCCCTGACCAGGAATTCGCCAAGCAGCGGGCGATCCGCGACGCCGAGAACCGCGCGGCCGATCAGGTGGCGGAATTCGTCGGGGCCGATATCGCCGCTGCGCTCAGCCGCTGAGGGCGGAGATGTGGCGGAGATAAAATCCCACGAATTCGAAACTTTCCTGCAGAAATCGGCGCGAAATTACCGGATCTTCGTCATTTACGGGCCCGACCGGGGTCTGGTTTCGGAGCGCGCAGCTCTGCTGGCCGGCAAGACCGGTGTTGCCCTCGATGATCCTTTCTCGCTGACCAAGCTCGATATCGGCGACCTGCAGAAGGATCCCGGACGCCTGGTCGACGAGGCTCAGTCTATCGGACTGTTCGGCGGCGAGAAGCTGATCTGGATCCGCGGCGCCGCCAATGAAAAATATCTTGTCGATCCCTTGGCGCTGCTGGCTGAAAAACCGCTCGAAGCCGCCCATCTGATCGTCGAAGCTGGTGACTTGAAGAAGGGCTCCCTGCTTCGCAAGACGGCCGAAGCCGCACGATCGATCATGACGATCCCGTCCTATGCCGATGACAGCCGCGCCCTGAATGCCCTGATCGATACCGAATTGAGCGCCGAGAAACTCGCCATCACGCCGGCTGCCCGCCAGGCGCTGATCAGCTTGATCGGCGGCGATCGCATTGCTTCACGCAACGAGGTGCGCAAGCTTGCCCTCTATTGCCGGGGCTTCCAGACCGTCGAAGAACATCACGTTACCGAAATAATTGGTGACGCCAGTGCGATCTCCGTCGACGATGCCGTCGATGCGATTCTGAGCGGCGATCTCATTGGATTTTTGCACGCCATGCAGAAAATCAGCAGCTCAAAAACCGCGATCTTTCTTGTCCTGCAGGCCTGCCTGAAACAGTTTCAGCTGCTCGATGCGATGCGGGCTGAAATGCAGGAGAAACACCTGCAGGCGCCTCAGATCATGCAGACGATGGGTCGTCATCTGCATTTCCGCCGCAAGCCGATCATCGAGCAGGCGCTGCGCCAATGGACCGCGGAAAGCATCGCGCGTGAATCCAATCGGCTGCAGGCCGCCATTCTGCAAAGCCGCCGGCGACAGGTGCTGGAAGACAGCATCGCGATGCAAACACTTCTGTCCACCACCCTTCAATCCGGCCGTAAATCCGCCTGACCAAAACTCTCATTATGCATGTCGCCATTCCGCAACCGCTTCAGAGTTCCGGTCGACATGGATCAAGGCATTTCGCGCGGAAGTGTGCAACGGTTACGGCAGAAAACGCGGAGCTAAAGCGCGCGGAGCGACTCTGAAAGATCGTCACGAGCTTCAGCGCCTTTCAAGCAGCCGGCAGATTTCTTCGAGCTGCTCTAGCGACTTATAGGAAATTTTGATCTGACCGCCACTCGTCTTGTGATTGATCGCAACATCAAGGCCGAGTGCATCGGAAAGCGTCCGCTCCAAAGCCAGCGTGTCCGAATCTTTCTGATCTCGCCGCGCGGCGGCCAGCTGCGGCTCGGATTGTGCTTTGATATTGTTTTGCGCCAGCTTTTCCGCATCGCGCACCGACATGCCCTTGGCGACAATGGTGCGGGCAAGACCTGCCGGGTCAGGCGTCGAAACCAGCGCCCGCGCGTGCCCGGCCGATAGGCTGCCGGCGGCCAGCAAATCGCGGACCGGATCGGGCAGCTTCAGCAGGCGCAAGGAGTTGGCCACATGACTGCGGCTTTTGCCGATGATTTCGCCGAGGTCGTTCTGCGTATAACCGTATTCGGCAATTAACTGCTCGTAACCCAGCGCCTCTTCGAGTGGATTGAGATCCGCCCGCTGAACGTTTTCGACAATGGCGATCTCCAGCGCCGTCTTGTCATCCACGTCGCGGACAATGACGGGGATTTCGATCAACCCGGCCAATTGGGCGGCGCGCCAGCGTCGCTCGCCAGCAATGATCTCATATTGATCCCGGCCCATCGTCCGCACGACGATCGGCTGCACGATCCCGTGCTGGCGAATGGAACTGGCAAGATCATGCAGCTCGGTATCGTCGAAGAACCGACGGGGATTGCGGGGGTTGCGGCTGACGAACTCGATCGGAATCATCCGGTCGGCACTGATCGTCCGTTCAGCTTCCACCGGAACAGGCTGATCCATTTCACCGATCAGCGCCGCAAGGCCACGGCCCAATCGCCTTTTCGATACATCGTCATTCATGATCAACTCACCCCTGCAATGATAATTACGCGGCCAGTCTCTGGCGCTCGCGTTGGATGACCTCCGAAGCAAGCTGCAAATAGGCCTGGCTGCCCGCGCATTTCAGATCGTAGAGAATAGCCGGCTTGCCGTAGGAGGGGGCCTCGGAGACCCGTACGTTACGCGGAATTAACGTGTGGTAAACCTTTTCGCCGAGATGGGTGCGCACATCATTGACCACCTGCTGGGCGAGATTGTTGCGCGCATCGAACATTGTCAGGACGATCCCCTGAATATCCAGGCGTGGATTGACCGTCCGACGAACCTGGCTGACGGTCTCCAGCAACTGGCTCAGCCCTTCGAGCGCGAAGAATTCGCACTGCAGCGGCACCAACACCGAATGGGCTGCCGCCATCGCGTTCATCGTCAGCAGGTTGAACGAGGGCGGGCAATCCAGAAGAATATACGAAAACGCCATGGCTTCGGGCGACGACAGGGCTTTGCGTAGTTTGAACACCCGATCGCTCTGCTGCGAGATCTCCATCTCGACGCCGAGCAGATCCATCGTCGACGGAACGATAAAGAGATTGGGCACTACGGTTTCGAGTGTGACCTCCGCGACGCCACGCTCGCCGACCATCAGGTCATAAGAGGAGAGTTTGCGATCCCGGCGGTCGATACCGAGCCCGGTGCTGGCATTGCCCTGCGGATCGAGATCGACGATCAGGACGCGCTCGCCAATAGCCGCGAGTGCCGTTGCCAGGTTAATTGCGGTGGTGGTTTTACCAACACCACCCTTCTGATTTGCGATGGTGATAATCCGATGTCGTTCGCCAGCCATTGCCGCAATATCCGATCCGTTAAACCAAGCGCCGGAGATTTGATACTTCCAAAATAACAGATTCCTGCTCGACGGCGCTTATATGTTCTAACAGATCAAATTCCCACCGACCACGTGCTTTGTCGATTTCCCTCAGGTAATCCCGGCCTTTATGAAAAAAGCCGCGGCAATTTTCCTTGTGCAGCATCCAGGCAGCGGAATAGTCGAGAAGCCCCTCGAGGTCGGCGAGCGCCCGGGCTGAAATCGCCTCGCATTCGCCAATCTCGGTATGGGCGTCCTCGATCCGGGTGCTGTGCACGCTCCCGCGCGCGTTCGTCTCCCGCAGCGCCGTCCTCAGAAAGGCTGCCTTCTTATGATTGCTCTCGACCAGATGCACCCAGCCGTCCTGCAACTCGGCCAGATAGATCGCCGTGATGACCCCGGGGAAACCACCTCCGCTTCCGAGGTCGACCCAGGTGACCGGCTTGGGATGGATCTGAAAAATCTGGCTGCTGTCGGCGATGTGCCGCTTCCAGAGATCGTCGATCGTCGACGGCGCCACCAGATTGATGGCCTTGGCCCACTTCTGAAAGAGGGCCGCGAAGTGTTGCAGCCGTTCCTGTGTTTCACGTGAAACACGCAAACCGTTCAATTCCATTCTGACTCTCAAATCTTGCTAGGCGATATGTCTCTCGGACGAGGGGCGTCGACGCAGATGCACGAGCAGCAGGGCGACGGCGGCGGGAGTCATTCCCTCAACGATGGCAGCCTGGGCGAGGTTGAACGGGCGCACCGCCCCGAGCTTGGCCTTCAATTCATTCGATAGCCCGGACAGCGAACCATAGTCGAAATCAGCCGGGATATGCCGTTCTTCGTCGCGCTGCTGATCGGCAATAGCCGCAGCCTGCCGATCCAGATAGACCGAATAACCCGCCTCGATCTCCAATGCCTCCGCTGCTTTCGGCGCAATGGCGCCCAGCTCCTCGGGCCAAACATCTCGAAGGGCGTTGAAATCGTAATTCGGATAGGAGAGCAGATCGTAGGCCGTTCGGCGCTGACCGTCGAGATTGATGTTCAAACCGACGCGCCGCGCCTCATTTGGCGTCACCGTCAGTGACCGCAACAGAATCCGACCCGCCTCGATTTCTGCCTTATAGCCTGTGAATCGTTCTTCTCGCTCGCCGCTCACGCATCCAAGCTGCATGGCCAGCGGCGTCAGGCGCATATCGGCATTGTCGGCCCGTAGGGTCAGTCGATACTCCGCTCGCGATGTGAACATTCGATACGGTTCCGTAATGCCGCGGGACGTTAAATCGTCGATCATCACGCCAATATAGGAATTGGTTCGGCTGAAATGAAACGGATCCGAATCGCTGCTTCGCAGTGCAGCATTCAACCCGGCAGCCAAGCCCTGGGCGGCCGCTTCTTCGTAACCCGTGGTGCCATTAATCTGGCCAGCAAGAAACAGCCCCCTCAGCCGTTTGACCTCGAGCGACGGCGTCAACTCCCGCGGATCGACATGGTCATATTCGATCGCATAACCCGGCTGAATGATTCTCGCCATCTCGAGACCAGGAATTGTCCTGATGAATTCCGCCTGGACCTCCGCCGGCAGCGACGTCGAGATGCCGTTCGGGTAAACGGTATCATCGTCCAGACCTTCGGGCTCAAGAAAGACCTGATGTCCGTCCCGCTCTCCGAACTTGACAAGCTTGTCTTCGATAGACGGGCAATACCGCGGGCCGACACCTTCGATCTGGCCGGAATACATGGCCGACCGCATGATGTTATCGGCAATGATGCGATGTGTCGCCTCGGTCGTCCGGGTAACCCCGCATTCGATCTGAGGCGTGGTTATCGCATCGGTCATCAGCGAGAAGGGGATAAGCTCGTCGTCGGCGCCCTGCCGACCGACGGCCTGCCAGTCGATGGTCTTTCCGTCCAACCGCGCCGGTGTCCCGGTCTTCAACCGGCCGAGCCGCAATCCAAGCCTGGCGAGGGTGGCTGACAGCCCAACCGACGGTGCTTCGCCAACCCGACCGGCCGGGGTCTTTTCCGAACCGATATGAATAAGGCCGCGAAGAAAAGTGCCGGTCGTCAGAACAACGGAGGCCGCTGTCAGCACCCGGCCGTCTTTCATGATCACGCCGGCCACGCAGCCATTGACGACCTGCAAATCGAACGCATCGCCTTCGATGATATGCAAATCGGCTGTCGCCTCGATCGCCGCCAGCATCGCCAGGCGATAGAGTTTTCGATCGGCCTGGGTGCGTGGTCCGCGCACGGCCGCACCCTTTTTCTTGTTCAGCATCCTGAACTGAATGCCGGCAACATCGGCGACGCGGCCCATGAGGCCGTCCATCGCATCGATCTCGCGGACCAGATGGCCTTTGCCCAGCCCGCCGATTGCCGGATTACAGGACATCACACCGATCGTGTCGCGCCTGTGCGTTACCAATCCGGTTTTGGCGCCAAGGCGGGCGGCCGCACTGGCAGCTTCCGAGCCCGCATGGCCGCCCCCTATCACAATGACATCATAGACATTATCGGTCATCCGAGACTCCAAATCCGGCAGTCCTTCACACGAGACACCAGCATTACCTAGTGTTTCACGTGAATCACTTGCCGATACAAAACTCCGAGAAGATCACCCCAAGCAGCTGTTCGACATCCACTCTGCCGGTAATTCTCCCCAAATAGTCCGCAGCGATGCGCAGCTGTTCCGTCCGCAGCTCGAGATTGATGTCCGTCGCCGAAATCGCCAGATCAAGCGCCGCCAAACATTTCGCCAACGAATCCTTATGCCGTTGCCGGCTGGGAACCGCCATGGACAAGCCAGTGAAACGCGTGGCGACGCTCCTGCCGATCAGCTGCCGCAATTCCAGCAAGCCGTCACCGTTTGCCGCCGAAATCTGCAGATCGAAGCGGCCTGAGACGCCGTCTACCAGATCCTTCTTCGTCCCGACAGTAACATGCGGCAAAGCGGGGTCCAAGTCGTCGGGAAGCAGCGGGCTCGTCATGTCGACCAACAGCAGCACCAGATCGGCATCCTGGAGAGCGACACGGGCACGCCGTACGCCTTCCATTTCCACCCGGTCATCCGCCTGGCGAAGACCTGCCGTGTCATAGAGCTTTATCAGATAGCCATCAATATCAAGATCGACCTGCAGGATATCGCGAGTGGTTCCCGCGATCTCGGTGACAATGGCGACATCACGCTGTGCCAGAGCGTTCAGCAGGCTGGATTTCCCGGCGTTCGGCGCGCCAGCGATGACCACCTTGAAACCGTCCCTGATAATCTCTCCAGCCGAGGCTGCCGCGAGATGCTGCTCGATATCACCGCGCAGCCTATCCATATCGGCCCAGACCATTTCAGACACCGAACCGGGAACGTCGTCCTCGTCGGCAAAATCAAGTTCCGCCTCGATCAGCGCGCGGGCTCGCGTCAATCGTTCCGCCCACGAATCGTAAATGAGGGAAAGTCCGCCGGCGCTGTGTTCGACCGCTAGCCGTCGCTGCATCTCGGTTTCAGCGCCAATCAGATCGGCAAGGCCTTCGACCTCGACGAGATCAAGCTTGCCGTTTTCAAAAGCCCGGCGGGAGAATTCACCCTCTACCGCCATGCGAACGCCTGGAACTTCACCAAGCGTTTGAAACAGCGCCGCCAGCACGGCTTTGCTGCCGTGCAGCTGCAGTTCGGCCACGTCTTCGCCGGTAAACGAGTGCGGTGCAGGAAAAAACAACACGAGGCCGCTATCGATCGGCTGGTTGTTACGAGTCCGAATCGTTCGTCGGGATGCGTACCGGGCTGTCGGAACCGATCCGACCAAACTAACCAAGAGCTCCTTGGTCAACGGACCGCTGATTCGAACGACCGATACACCGGAGGGTGTGGCACCGCTCGATAGCGCAAAGATCGTATCATGCAACATGGCCATCGCCTGTTCGTTCGAAACCGAATCGATCCCCCCAAATAGAAAAGCTGGCGACATCGTTCGGATGCCCCCAGCTTCCACAGGATGACTCCGGCTAAGGACTATGTATTCATCGAATCGAAGAAATCGGAGTTGTTCTTCGTCTGCTTGAGCTTGTCGATCAGGAACTCGATCGCATCGGTCGTGCCCATCGGCGCCAGAATGCGCCGCAGCACGAAGATTTTCTGCAGATCCTGGCGCGGAACGAGCAGGTCTTCCTTGCGGGTGCCGGACTTCAGAATATCCATCGCCGGGAAGATACGCTTGTCGGCGACCTTGCGGTCGAGGACGATTTCCGAGTTGCCGGTGCCCTTGAATTCTTCGAAGATCACTTCGTCCATGCGGCTGCCGGTGTCGATCAGTGCCGTCGCGATGATCGTCAGCGAGCCGCCTTCCTCGATGTTACGCGCCGCGCCGAAGAAGCGCTTCGGGCGCTGCAGCGCGTTGGCGTCGACACCGCCGGTCAGCACCTTGCCGGAAGAGGGAACAACCGTGTTGTAGGCACGGCCAAGACGGGTGATCGAATCGAGCAGGATGACGACGTCGCGGCCATGTTCGACAAGACGCTTGGCCTTTTCGATGACCATCTCGGCCACCTGGACGTGACGCACGGCCGGTTCGTCGAAGGTCGAGGAGATGACCTCGCCGCGGACCGAGCGCTGCATGTCGGTCACTTCTTCTGGGCGTTCATCGATCAGCAGAACGATGAGATAGCATTCCGGATGATTTGCCGTGATCGAATGGGCAATGTTCTGCAGCAGCACGGTCTTACCGGTGCGCGGCGGTGCGACGATCAATCCGCGCTGGCCCTTGCCGAGCGGCGCCACCAAGTCGATGACCCGCGGCGACAGATCCTTGGATGTCGGAATATCGAGTTCCATCTTGAAGCGCTCGTTCGGATAGAGCGGCGTCAGATTGTCGAAATGGACTTTGTGACGGATCTTTTCCGGATCGTCGAAATTGATGGTGTTGACTTTCAGCAGCGCGAAATAACGCTCGCCCTCCTTCGGCCCGCGGATCGGGCCTTCGACGGTATCGCCAGTTTTGAGCGAGAACCGGCGGATCTGCGACGGTGAGATATAGATATCGTCCGGACCCGGCAGGTAGTTTGCATTGGCCGAACGCAGGAAACCGAAACCATCCTGCAGCACCTCGACGACCCCTTCGCCGATAATTTCGACATCCTGGCTGGCAAGCATCTTGAGGATGGCAAACATCAGCTCCTGCTTGCGCATCGTGCTGGCATTCTCGACCTCGAGCGATTCGGCGAAAGCCAGAAGATCCGTCGGGGATTTGCTTTTAAGTTCCTGAAGCTTCATTTCAGCCATGAAGTGACCAATACTCTTTTCAATTTTGCAGGGGAAAGGCGATGTTGGGTCGTATTCGGTACTGCGAAAGGGCTCGCAGACGACTGAACTCTACACACATGCCACGTAGATGAGTTGCGCGGAAAATAGCGACTCGCAATCGCCGCCGCAAGAGGGCTGCTTAAAATGAAGCAAATTTAACCTGAAGGCGAATTCCTCCTCAAAACGGCTTCACCACGACGAGGATGACGATCAGGATCATCAGCAAGGTCGGCGCCTCGTTCATGAAGCGCCAATAGCGTGCCGAGCGGCGATTTTCATCCCGTTCGAAGGCTCTAACAGCGCGGCTGAAGAACATATGAACCCCGGTCAGCAGCACGACGAGGCCGATCTTGGCATGCAGCCAGCCGCCCTGGAATCCATAGACCGACCAGGCGAGATAGAGGCCGAAGATCCATGTCAGCATCATCGCCGGCGTCATGATGATCCGAAGCAGCCGGCGCTCCATCACCTTGAAGGTCTCCGATTGCACGGAACCCGGTTCGGCATCGGTGTGGTAGATGAACAGCCGCGGCATATAAAACAACCCGGCCATCCAGGAAATCACTGCGATGATGTGGAGCGCCTTGATCCAGAGATAGAGATTATCCGGGTTCCACGCGAAAAGCCCGACCGCCAGCAGCGCGAAGAAAGCCAGCGCAAAATTGGCGCGCCGGCGGGCGTAGGCGCCCGGCCCGCGATCGGTCTGCTTTTCCATCCTCACGTCGACCCTCGCACACGATCGACCAGCAGGCGCACATGCTCGGGGTCGGCCTGCGGCGTGATGCCGTGGCCGAGATTGAAGATCAGCGGTCCATGGCCGAGATGCTGCAGAATATCGTCAACTCCCTCTTCCAACGCCCGGCCGCCGGCAACGACGCGCATCGGATCGAGATTACCTTGAACCGGTCCATCCTTCTGCAGTTCGGCGGCAAAGGCCAAAGGCACCGACCAGTCGAGGCCGATCGCATCGGCGCCGGTCTTCTGACGATATGTTTTCAGCTGGTAGCCAGCACCTTTTGCAAAGGCGATGATCCGCGCCTGCGGCCGCCGCGATTTCACCGAAGCGATCATCCGCGCAACCGGCCTGACCGCGAATGCCTCGAACTCCCTTTCGCCGAGAACACCGGCCCAGGAATCGAAGATCTGCACGGCATCGGCGCCGGCATCGATCTGGGCGACGAGATAATCGGCCGAGACGTCGGCAAGCAGCATCAGCAGATGTTCGAAGGCGCGCGGATGGCGATAGGCAAAGAGACGGGCAGGGGCCTGATCCGGCGTGCCGTGCCCCGCGATCATATAGGTCGCAACCGTCCAGGGCGCACCGCAAAAGCCGAGCAGCGTCGTCTCATCAGGCAGTTGCTCACGCAACCGCCGTACGGTCTCCAGAACCGGCTGAAGATAATCGACGACCTCTTCGCCGTTCAATCCTCCGATACCGGCCTCGTCGATCGGATCCATCTCCGGTCCATGACCCTCGGTAAAGCGGACGTTCCGTTTCATCGCGTCGGGAATGACCAGGATATCGGAAAACAGGATCGCCGCGTCAAAGCCATAACGGCGGATCGGCTGCAATGTCACTTCGACAGCGTAATCGGGCGTATAGCAGAGATCGAGGAAACTTCCGGCCTTTGCCCGGGTCTGCCGATATTCCGGGAGATAACGTCCAGCCTGTCTCATCAGCCAGAGAGGAGGAGGGGTGAGGCTTTCGCCATCGAGAACCCTCATGATCTTGCGGCGCGTTTCGCTCAAGCGCTTCTTCCCTATAAAAAATCAAAGATATTTTAAAAGGTTTCTATTTCTTAGAGTCGGTGTCTATCAAGGATTAAAATCCATCCACCGCCGACGCCATTTGTCGCGTGCCGGCAAAAAATATCGGAAGGATTTCGCCATTCTGCCAAAAGTTCGGGGATAAGCCGAATCTGAAAATGATTCCAAATCCTTCCGGACGGATGATTTTTTTCGCAGCTGTGGATAAGCTGTGGACTTCGTCTCAACACATCAACCTGTTCCCCATCATCCACAGGGCCCGCTGAAACCGATCTGCAAAATTCGAAATG
Source organism: Rhizobium sp. N122 (assembly GCF_002211295.1). Taxonomy (NCBI): domain Bacteria; kingdom Pseudomonadati; phylum Pseudomonadota; class Alphaproteobacteria; order Hyphomicrobiales; family Rhizobiaceae; genus Rhizobium; species Rhizobium sp. N122. Next base: position 111,734 of record NZ_LOKU01000007.1, read on the forward strand.
TGGATAAAGAGGCATGTTTTCCCTTGCCGGAAGCTGCCTCGCCGCCTTAGCTCTCCTTCATCCAGTGTTTTCAACAGGCAGCGGAAAATAGCGTGGAGAACAGAACGAACTTCTTTCATCTGCATCTGATTTCTGACTCAACCGGAGAGACTCTGATCTCCGCCGGCCGCGCCGCATCGGCACAGTTCAGATCCGCGCAGCCCATCGAACATGTCTATCCGCTGATCCGGAACCGCAAGCAGTTGCTGCCGGTTCTGCAGGCGATCGATGACGCCCCCGGTATCGTGCTCTATACGATCGTCGACCGGGAACTCGCGAGCCTGATCGACGAGCGCTGCGTCGAGATGGGTGTCGCCTCGGTGAATGTGCTGGAACCCGTGATGAACGCGTTCCAGATCTATCTCGGCGCGCCCTCGCGCCGTCGGGTCGGTGCCCAGCATGTGATGAACGCCGGTTACTTCGCGCGTATCGAGGCGCTGAATTTCACCATGGATCACGACGACGGCCAGATGCCGGACGATTACAATGACGCCGACGTCGTCATCATCGGCATCAGCCGCACGTCGAAAACGCCGACCAGCATCTACCTCGCCAACCGCGGCATCAAGACGGCGAACATTCCGATCGTCTATGGCGTGCCGTTGCCGGAAAGCCTGTTCGTCACGACGAAGCCGCTGATCGTCTGCCTGATCGCCACCACCGACCGTATCTCCCAGGTGCGGGAAAATCGCATCCTCGGCGCCACGCACGGCTTCGACCGTGAACATTATACCGATCGCGCCGCGATTTCCGAGGAGCTGAAATATGCCCGCTCGCTCTGCGCCCGCCATAACTGGCCGCTGATCGACGTGACCCGCCGCTCGATCGAAGAAACCGCCGCGGCAATCGTTGCCCTACGCCCGAAGCTGCGTTAAGCGCTGACCGGCAGCCGCTCCATCGAGGAACCCATGACGCAGAAACTCATCCTTGCATCGTCGAGCCCCTTTCGGCGGATGCTGATGGAAAATGCCGGTCTATCCTTTGAGGCGCATGCCGCAAGGATTGATGAACGGGCGGTCGAGGCCCCGCTTGAGAAAGCCGGCGCCACCCCGGATGCGGTGGCCCTGGTGCTCGCCAAGGCCAAAGCCGAGGATGTCAGTAGCCGTTTTCCAGACAGACTGGTCATCGGTTCGGATCAGACGATGTCGCTCGGCGATCGCGTCTTCCACAAGCCGCGCGATATGGCTGATGCCGCCAATCATCTTCAGGCGCTTTCCGGCGTGACCCACCGGCTGAACAGCGCCGTCGCGATCGTCAGCGATGGTGCCGTGGTGTGGGAACATCTCGCCCATGCCGATCTGACGATGCGGCCGTTGACGGCGGAATTCATCGCCCGGCATCTGGCGCGGGTCGGCGACAGGGCGCTTTCCAGCGTCGGCGCCTATCAGTTGGAGGGGGAGGGCATTCAGCTCTTCGAGAAAATCGAGGGTGACTATTTCACCATTCTCGGCCTGCCGATGCTGCCTCTCTTAAAAAAATTGCGCGAACTCGGAGCGATCGATGGGTGATTCACGTGAAACATTGGTTCCGAAGGCGTTTGTCACGGGCTTTCCGATCAAGCATTCGCGCTCGCCGCTGATCCACGGATACTGGCTGAAAACGCTCGGCCTGCCAGGCAGCTACCGCGCCCATGAAGTTGCGCCCGAGGCCTTTGCCGATTTCATTGCGGCGCTGAAGGATGGCAGGTCCGGCTTTGCCGGCGGCAATGTCACAATTCCCCACAAGGAGCTGGCGTTCCGGCTTGCCGACAAACCGGATGCGCTGTCGCGCGAACTCGGCGCCGCGAATACACTTTGGCTGGAGGAGGGGGCCCTGCACGCGACGAACACCGACGGCCGCGGCTTCACCGCCAATCTCGATGAACGCCATCCGGGCTGGGACCGGTATGACACGGCGGTTGTCTTCGGCGCCGGCGGCGCCAGCCGGGCAATCATCCAGGCGGTCCGCGATCGCGGTTTCAGGGAGATCCACGTCGTCAATCGTACCGTCGAACGGGCGCGTGAACTGGCCGATCGCTTCGGTCCGAAAGTTTTCGCCCATCCGGCCGCCGCACTGGCAGAAGTCATGAAAGGCGCCGGCCTCTTCATCAACACCACTTCGCTCGGCATGGATGGCGAAGCCGCACCCCAGCTCGACTTCACGCCGCTTGCAGCCGACGCCGTCGTCACCGATATCGTTTATATCCCCTTGAAGACGCCGATCCTGGCCCAGGCGCAGGCGCAGGGATTTTCCACCGTCGACGGCCTCGGCATGCTGCTGCATCAGGCGGTGCCGGGTTTTGAAAAATGGTTCGGCCAGCGTCCGGCCGTCGACGCCGCGCTGCGCGGGCTGATCATCGCGGATATGGAAGCCTATTGATGCTGAAGATCGGTCTCACCGGCTCCATCGGTATGGGAAAATCGACGGCGGGCAAACTCTTCGCCGAGGCCGGAATCCCGCTGAACGATTCGGATGCCGTGGTCCACGATCTCTATGCCGGCGAGGCAGCACCGCTGGTGGATGCCGCCTTTCCCGGCACGATGAAGGACGGCACCGTCGACCGCCATGAACTCGGCCGTCAGCTGGCGCTTGATCCCGACGGCTTCAAACGCCTCGAAGCGATCGTCCATCCGCTGGTTCGCAAACGCGAGACGGGCTTTCTGAAGCGGCAGCGCGCCGCCGGCGCCGAGATGGTCGTCCTTGATATTCCGCTGCTCTTCGAAACCAGCGCCTGGGAAAGAGTGGATGTCGTCGTCGTCGTCAGTGCCGGTCCACAGATTCAGCGCGAGAGGGTGCTTGCGCGCGAAGGCATGACCGAGGAAAAATTCGAGATGATTCTCTCACGCCAGACACCGGACACGGAAAAACGGCGCAGGGCGGATTATCTGATCGACAGCAGCCGCAGTCTCGCCGAGACGAAGGAACGGGTGCTCGAGATTATCGCCGACCTGAAAATACGGATTGCCAAGGGAGATTTCCGGAATGCGTGAGATCATCTTCGATACGGAAACCACCGGCCTCGACAATCGCGCCGACCGCATCATCGAAATCGGCGGCATCGAGCTCTTCAACCATTTCCCCACAGGCAACGTGATCCATATCTTCATCAATCCCGGCGATCAGAAGGTTCATCCGGATGCACTCGCCGTGCACGGTATCACCGACGAATTCCTGAAGGACAAGAAGCCTTTCGCGGAGGTTGCCGAAGAAATCCTTGCCTTCTTCGGCGATGCCAAGTGGATCGCCCACAACGCCACCTTCGATATGGGCTTCATCAATGCCGAACTGGCGCGGATCGGTTTGCCACCGATCCTGCCGGAAAAGGTGATCGATACGCTGTCGATGGCGCGCCGCAAACATCCGATGGGGCCGAATTCGCTCGACGCGCTCTGCCGGCGCTACGGCATCGACAATTCGCACCGCACCAAACATGGCGCGCTGCTCGACTCCGAACTGCTAGCCGAGGTCTATATCGAGATGATCGGCGGCAGGCAGGCCGCATTCGGCCTGAGTATGACCGCTACATCGGGTCAGAACGGTCGCGGCGACGGGGCGGAGGAAGACGATGTAGTGATCGCCTCCGTGCTCGAGCGGCCCCGCCCGCTTGCCCCTCGTCTCAGCCAGTCCGAGGCGCAGGCGCATGAGGCGCTCGTCGCCAAGCTCGGCGAAAAAGGCATCTGGGCGAAATACGCCAATTTGAATTAAAACCGGCCTCAATTAAAAATGCCCGGGACTTGCCCGGGCATCCGCATCTCAGAGAAAAAACATCCGCTCAGTTCGGAACGGCCTGAACCTTGGCGCGCGCCTGTTCTTCGGCAACGCGCTGGGCGAACATCTGGGTGAAATCGATCGGGTCGATCATCAGCGGCGGGAAACCGCCGTTGCGGGTCACGTCGGCGATGATCTGACGGGCGAAGGGGAAAAGCATGCGCGGGCACTCGATGAAGAGAACCGGCAGCATGTGTTCCTGCGGGAAACCGGCAACGCGGAAGACGCCGCCATAGGTGAGTTCGGTATGGAAAACCGTCTTGTCGCCGTCCTTGGCTTCGGCATTCAGCGACAGCACGACATCGAAATCCGTATCCGAAAGCGGGTTGGCGTTGACGTTCACATTGATGTTGATCGTCGGCGCCTTGTCGCGGGCCTGCAGCGAACGCGGCGCGCCCGGATTTTCGAAGGAGAGATCCTTGGTATATTGCGCAAGGATCGAGAGGGTGGGGCTGGCCGCACCGTTGCTGTTGTTATCGTCTGCCATTGGCTTTTCCTCGAGGGGCATGGGAATGGTGCCGCCATCTAACATTTCAGGGAGGGGCTTACAACCCTGGGCGCTTGGCGCCGTTGATCGGCCGCAGCGCCTCAATCGCCGAGATGTTTGCCCGACCATGGTGAGTTGCGGTCCGGCTCCCTATGATAGTCCTCATCGTCGAGATCGACCACCTTCGAGTTCGGCCTGCGGTCGCGGAAATCGGGTTGCGGGCCGGCAGAATAGCCGCCCTTGGCATTGACGACGACGAAGCGCTTGGCGATCGCCCGCCAGACGAGTTCGCGCACCGGTGGGATGAGAATGAGGATCGCGACGATATCGGTGAGGAAGCCGGGAATGATCAGCAGCAGCGAGGCGATGACATTCATCGCCGGCCGCAGCAGCTCGCGCCCCGGCATCACCCCGTTTCGGCCCTCGCTCGACATGCGGCGCAAAATACCGATGCCCTGCCGGCGCAGCAGAACGACGCCGAGAACGAAGCCCAGCATGACGAGCGCCAGCGTCAGCCACAATCCGATTGCCCGGCCGACGACGACGAAACCGGCAATTTCGGCGAGCGGCAGCAGCAGAATGAAAGCTGGCAGGATCGAAAAACGCATGGTCGTCATGTCCCGGGCTTGCCGGTCTCCTCTTGGCGCCGGCGAAGATGCCAGCCATCATTTGAATCATCTGTATAGGCAGACTATATGGGAGTACAAATCAGAGATGTTAACGGCGGCTGCGATACGATATGAGTTCGAACGACTTCATCACATTATTCTTCCTGGTGGCGGCTGTGCTGATTTTCTTTCAGCTCCGCTCCGTGCTGGGCCGCCGCACGGGGAATGAGAAGCCGCCGCGCGATCTCTATACGCCGCGGGATGCGGCTCCGGCCGAAGCCGCCGATGCCGGCAAGGTCGTGACCCTGCCGCGCCGCGATTCGACGAGTGAGGATGAGGATCGCTTCGCTGCCATCGATGCCTTCGCCGCACCTGGAACGCCGCTCAACGAATCGCTGCGGGCGCTGAACAAGGCCGATCCCGCCTTCAGCCCGAAGGAGTTTCTGAACGGCGCCCGTATGGCTTACGAGATGATCGTCATGGCCTATGCCGACGGCGACCGGAAAACGCTGAAGAACCTGCTGTCGCGCGAAGTCTATGACGGCTTCGAGGCGGCGATCGGCGAGCGCGAAAGCCGGGGCGAGAAAGTGAAGTCCACCTTCGTCGGCATCGACAAGGCCGAAATCACCCATGCCGAAACGAAGGGCAGCGAAGCGCAGATCACCGTTCGCATCATCAGCCAGCTGATATCGGCCACCTACGACAAGGCGGATGTGCTGATCGAAGGCGACGCCGAAAACGTCGCCGAGGTCAACGACCTCTGGACCTTCGCCCGCGACACCCGCTCGCGCGATCCGAACTGGAAACTCGTGGCGACCGAATCGGAACATGAGTGACCACGCGCCGGACTTCGTCCTGCAGGCCATAAGCTTCGACACTCTGGAAGGCTGGAAGGATGATGATCCCTCCGGCCTTTTTGAGGTCATGCGACGCTGCCGCCGCCAGATCAGCGATGTCAAACCCTACCGCACCGGATCGCTCGGCCTGAGCTCGGAAGATCTGCTTCCGCTTCTGCTGGCCGCCGAGGATTTCACGCCGTCATCGCCGGCATCGGCGCGCGCCTTCTTCGAGATGCATTGCCGGCCTTTCGTGATCCGCCGCAAGGATGGCCATCCCGGCTTCGTCACCGCCTTTTACGAACCTGAGATCGAGGTGTCGGAGCGGCCGGATGAGGTTTTCCGTTTCCCCTTCTATCGGCGCCCGGACGATCTGATCGATCTCGACGATGCCAATCGCCCCGCCGAGCTGGACAATTCCTATGCTTTCGGCCGCCTGCATGATGGCCGTATCGCTGCCTATCCGGATCGCCGCGCCATCGATCAGGGATTTCTCGAAGGCCGCGGCCTCGAAATCGCCTGGGCGAAGTCGAAGGTCGACGTCTTCTTCGTGCATGTGCAGGGTGCGGCCCGTTTGCGCTACAGCGATGGCCGTATCGGCCGCATCACCTATGCGGCGAAGGCCGGCCATCCTTTCTCGGCGGTCGGCAAGCTGCTGATCGACCGAGGCGAGATTGCTCGCGCCGACATCTCGATGCAGACGATCCGCGCCTGGCTGGCGCGTAATCCCGAACGCGTCGACGAGGTGCTGTGGCATAACCGCTCTTATATCTTCTTCCGCGAGACGCCCTCGTGGGCTACCAGCCCGCGAACCGCCGATCTTCAGGCAGGCCCGATCGCCGCCGCCAAGGTGCCGCTTCTCGCCGGCCGCTCGCTTGCCGTCGACCGGCTGATCCATACCTTCGGTTTTCCTTTTTTCATTCGCGCTGAAAGCCTCACCCATCTCGATGACGGCCGGTCCTTCGGCCGGCTGATGCTGGCGCTTGATACCGGCTCGGCGATCGTCGGCCCGGCGCGCGGCGATATCTTCACCGGTTCGGGCGACATGGCGGGAGAAAGGGCCGGCACCGTCCGCAACGACGCCGATTTCACCATCCTTGTTCCCAAGGCCGCCGCTGGACGATTCGACTGATGGCCAAGGATCGAAAACTCAGCGCCGATGAGAGGATCCTCTGGGGCAAGGTTGCCCGCAGCACCCGGCCGATGCCTGAAAAGGCGGGTGAGTTGAATGAACTCGATGCCTTTCTCGTCGAGGCCGAAGCTGCCGCCGAACAGCAGAAGGCCGGAAAGCAGGCGTCCGCCGCGCCTTTGCCGCTGCAACCGGCAGCGCCTTCCGCGTCGAAACCGCCGGCCGGCGTGCATCATCCGCTGGAGAAGCCGGTCAAGCGCAAGATCGCTAAGGGCCGGCTGGCGCTCGAAGCACGGATCGACCTGCACGGCCTGGTGCAGAGCGAGGCTCATGTCATTCTGCTCGATTTCCTGATCCGCGCCCATGAGCGCGGCCTGCGTCATGTCTTGGTCATTACCGGCAAGGGCAGCTCGATGGGCAGTGCCGGCGCGTTGAAGCGGGCCGTGCCGCTGTGGTTCTCGAAGCCGGAATTCCGCTACCTGATTTCCTCCTACGAGCCGGCCGCACAGCATCATGGCGGTGAGGGCGCGCTCTACATTCGCCTGTCGCGGCGGCATGGGGAAAGGCCATGACCCCCTTCGGAGAGGCGGTTCGCAGGCTGAGAGCGCGCAAGGGTGTCTCGCAGAAGGAGATGGCGGAAGCGCTGAATGTCTCGCCCGCCTATCTCTCGGCGCTGGAACACGGCAAGCGTGGTTTGCCCACGTTCGATCTGCTGCAGCGCATCGCCGGTTATTTCAACATCATCTGGGACGAGGCTGAGGAACTGTTTCTGCTCGCCCGTTCTTCCGATCCGCGCGTCGTCATCGATACATCAGGCCTGCCGCCGGAATATACCGAATTTGCCAACCGATTGGCGCGGCGGATTCGCAACCTTGACAGTGCCGAGATCGGCCGGCTATCGGCACTTCTCGAAAATGGCGGCAAAGGCGACGGAAAAGCGTCATAATCCCCTGTTTTATGCCTTGTTCGGGGGACTTGCCATTGGGAAGTGTGCCCAAAAAACCTATATACGAGAGTGAAGAAAGCCGGTGATTCGCAAGGCCCGCCGCAGCTTTACGACAACAGGGAAAATCTCGACAGAATGAGCGATACATCCGCGACGGAAAACGGCGTAAGCACCGAATATGGCGCAGATTCCATCAAGGTTCTGAAGGGCCTTGATGCCGTGCGCAAACGCCCCGGCATGTATATCGGCGATACCGACGACGGCTCCGGCCTTCATCACATGGTCTACGAAGTCGTCGACAACGCCATCGACGAAGCGCTTGCCGGCCATGCCGACATCGTCACCGTCTCGCTCAATCCGGATGGCTCGGTGACGGTCACCGATAACGGCCGCGGCATCCCGACCGATATTCATACCGGTGAAGGCGTATCGGCGGCCGAAGTCATCATGACGCAGCTCCATGCCGGCGGTAAGTTCGACCAGAATTCCTACAAGGTTTCCGGCGGTCTGCACGGCGTTGGCGTCTCCGTCGTCAACGCATTGTCCGTCTGGCTGAAACTGAAGATCCGCCGCCAGGGCAAGATCCATGAAATGAGCTTCACCCACGGCGTGGCGGATGCGCCGCTGAAGGTCACGGGCGAAGCGCCTGACGAAACCGGCACCGAAGTGAGCTTCATGCCGAGCAGCGATACCTTCACCATGACGGAGTTCGACTACGGCACGCTGGAGCATCGTCTGCGCGAGCTCGCCTTCCTGAACTCGGGCGTGCGCATCCTGCTGACCGACAAGCGCCACTCCGATATCAAGCAGGAAGAACTGCGTTATGACGGCGGCCTCGAGGCCTTCGTTGCCTATCTCGACCGGGCCAAGAAGTCGCTCGTCGACAAGCCGGTCGCCATCCGCGGCGAAAAGGACGGCATCACCGTCGAAGTCGCGATGTGGTGGAACGACAGCTATCACGAGAACGTGCTCTGCTTCACCAACAATATTCCCCAGCGCGACGGCGGCACCCATATGGCCGGCTTCCGCGCGGCACTGACGCGCCAGGTGGTTTCCTATGCCGACAATTCCGGCATCACCAAAAAGGAAAAGGTGACGCTGCAGGGCGAAGATTGCCGCGAGGGCCTGACCGCGGTGCTGTCGGTCAAGGTGCCCGATCCGAAATTCTCCTCGCAGACCAAAGACAAGCTCGTCTCCTCGGAAGTGCGTCCCGTTGTCGAAAGTCTCGTCAACGAGGCGCTGAACACCTGGTTTGAAGAGCATCCGAGCGAAGCCAAGATTCTCGTCGGCAAGGTCGTCGAGGCCGCCGCGGCGCGCGAAGCGGCCCGCAAGGCCCGCGAATTGACCCGCCGCAAGGGTGCTCTCGATATTGCCTCGCTGCCGGGCAAGCTGGCCGACTGCTCCGAACGTGACCCGGCAAAATCCGAAGTCTTCCTCGTCGAGGGCGATTCCGCCGGCGGCTCGGCCAAGCAGGGCCGGTCGCGCGAAAACCAGGCGATCCTGCCGTTGCGCGGCAAGATCCTGAACGTCGAACGCGCCCGTTTCGACAAGATGCTGTCGAGCCAGGAAATCGGCACGCTGATCACCGCGCTCGGCACCGGCATCGGCAAGGACGAGTTCAATGCCGAGAAGCTTCGCTACCACAAGATCATCATCATGACGGACGCCGATGTCGACGGCGCCCATATCCGCACCCTGCTGCTGACCTTCTTCTTCCGCCAGATGCCGGAGCTGATCGAGCGCGGCCATCTCTACATCGCTCAGCCGCCGCTCTATAAGGTCGCCCGCGGCAAGTCGGTGCAGTATCTGAAGGACGAAAAGGCGCTCGAGGAATATCTCATCAGCCAGGGCCTGGAAGATGCCGCGCTGAAGCTCGGCAGCGGCGAAGTCCGCACCGGCCAGGATCTGCGCGAAGTCATCCTCGACGCGTTGCGCATGCGCGCTTTGCTCGACAATCTCCATTCGCGTTACAATCGTGCGGCCATCGAACAGGCGGCAATCGCCGGCGCCCTCAATGCCGAACTCGTCAGCGACCGGACGCGAGCGCAGGCACTGGCGAGCGAAGTGGCAAGCCGTCTCGACATCATCGCCGAGGAAACCGAACGCGGCTGGCAGGGCGATCTGACCAGCGATGGCGGCCTGCGCCTTGAACGCATGGTTCGCGGCGTCAAGGAGATCGTCGTACTCGACATGGCGCTGATCGGCTCCTCGGATGCCCGGCACATCGACCAGCTGGCGTCACGCCTCAAGGAAATCTACCAGACCCCGCCGTCGCTGCATCGCCGCGAAGGCGACCTCGAGATCTCGGGCCCGCGCGCCTTGCTCGACGCAATCTTCGCCACCGGCCGCAAGGGCCTGACCATGCAGCGATACAAGGGTCTTGGCGAGATGAATGCCGAGCAGCTCTGGGAAACGACGCTTGATCCGAACGTACGCTCGCTGCTGCAGGTCAAGGTCAACGACGCCACCGATGCCGACGGCCTCTTCGCCCGGCTGATGGGTGACGAAGTCGAGCCACGGCGCGAATTCATCCAGGACAACGCGCTGAGCGTCGCAAACCTCGATATCTGATCAATATTTTCTCAGCAAAAGGCCCCGCTGTTCTCGAACCGCGGGGCCGTTGTTTGTCCGGTTTCGCTCAATTCGCAACGAAACGGCCGTTAAAGGCGACCTCGGAGAGCGGTTTGCGCTGGCTGGGAAATTCGCGGGCCTGATTGCGTTCGGAGAGGACGGTTTTATCAGCCAGACGGCCAACGGCAACACCCGCCTCGACCCTGTATCCCGCGGGAATGCCGAAGGTCTTCATGATGTCCTCGTGTTTGATGCCGCCCATGCCATGGGCATAGAAACCGGAGAGGCGGGCCTGCAGGGACAGGTGGCCCCATGCCGCGCCGGCATCGAAGGAATGCGTGTAGCTCGGCTTTTCCTCGCCGGAACCGGCAGCCCCGGTGAAGCTTCGCGACACGACGAAGACCAGCGCTGACGCATTCCTAGCCCATTCCTGATTGGCATCGACGAGCAATGCGACGAATTTCTCCCAATGCTGTGAACCCTTCAGGGCATAGATGAAGCGCCACGGCTGCTGGTTGGAAGACGACGGCGCCCAATGGGCGGCGTCGAGCAGGCTGAGAAGCTGCGCCTCCTCGATGATTTCGCCGGTGAAGGCGCGCGGCGACCAGCGATCGAGAAACATCGGATCGATCGGATATTGGGATTCGCGGCTGTTGCTTTTTGTCATGCTGGTTCCGGGCGTTGGGGACAGAAATTCGGATCGGGGTTGGATTCAGTCCGTCCATACGATGTCGAGTTCCTCGCGAAAGGCGAAGCGCTTTAGATGATCATCGATGACACCCTGCATCCTTGCCTGTTGCGCGGGGTCGGCGACGGAAAGTGCCATGGTCAACGTCGCTTCGTCGGCGGCAAACATCACCTCGGCCGTATCGCTGAACGGTACCCGGCCCTTGTGCGGATCGAAATCGACGCTGAATTTATGGCTCCAGTGTTTGCACAGCTGCTGCAGATAGCGGCTTGCATGTTCCGTGCGCACGACAGCCTGGGAGAGATGCATTTTCGAACTCCACGTGATCTTCGTAACCGGAAGTCATATTTCCTGCTTTGTCGGCTTGGCAAGCGCTGCAACGTCGCAGTTTGGGTGCACAGACTGTCCTCGTAAAAGCGGCTATACTCGACAAAGATCATTCCCGTCGGTCCCGAATCTTGAGGAAAGTTTCAGAGCGTAAGGCGCAATTCAATGCGGTTTGTGCCGAAATCCGTCCGAATTCGAGGAAAGCCGTACCGCTTCGCGGCAAAGCCGTAATGACACCGGTGAATAATTCGTTCATAGGTGACTGCAAATCCGTTTTCGATGAGGAGGACTTCCATGAAGCTGATGCGTGTTGGCCAAGCAGGCAGTGAAAAACCTGCGCTTCTCGATGCCGATGGCAAGATTCGCGATCTCTCCGGCCATGTCGCCGATATCGCCGGCGAGGCGATCTCACCGGCTGGCCTCGCAAGGATAGCGGCAATCGATCCGAAGAGCCTGCCGGAACTTGAGCCCGGCCGCATCGGCGCCTGCGTTGCCGGCACCGGCAAATTCATCTGCATCGGCCTCAATTTCTCCGACCATGCCGCTGAAACCGGCGCCACGGTGCCGCCCGAGCCGGTGATCTTCATGAAGGCGACCTCGGCCATCGTTGGTCCAAACGACAGCGTCCGGATCCCGCGCGGTTCGGAAAAGACCGATTGGGAGGTCGAACTCGGCGTCGTCATCGGCAAGACCGCGAAATATGTCAGCGAAGCCGACGCGCTCGATTACGTCGCCGGCTATTGCGTGTCGCATGATGTTTCCGAGCGCGCCTTCCAGACGGAACGCGCCGGTCAGTGGACCAAGGGCAAATCCTGCGACACTTTCGGGCCGATCGGTCCCTGGCTGGTCACCAAGGACGAGATCGCCGATCCGCAAAACCTCGGCATGTGGCTGAAGGTCAACGGCCAGACGATGCAGAACGGCTCGTCCAAGACCATGGTCTATGGTGTCGCCCACATCGTTGCCTATCTCAGCCAGTTCATGTCGCTGCATCCGGGCGACGTCATCTCCACCGGAACGCCTCCGGGCGTCGGCATGGGCATGAAACCGCCACATTATCTCAAGGCCGGCGACGTGGTCGAACTCGGCATCGAGGGTCTCGGCACGCAGAAGCAGACCTTCCTAGCGGATCATTAACGACGCTTTCTGCTGAAAAACTTAAGTTTTCCAGTCGATACTGATGCCGGAGAGTCACTTCTCCGGCATTTCTTGTGCGGGTCTGGTTCGTCCATGTTGCTGTGCAACAAAAAACTGTTAGTCTGAGTAACGTGCCCGCGTAACGGAAAGATTCGATGCCTTTCAATCGGCGTCATCTTTTCGATAGAGAAAGGTGGCGCCTTTGTTTTATCAGCTTTATGAATTGAATCATGCTGCCATGGCGCCGTTTCGCGCCGCGGCCGATATCATACGGTTTGCCTATGCCAACCCGCTCAATCCGTTTTCGCATACGCCGCTCGGCCGGACGATGGCGGCCAGTCTCGAAATGTTCGAACGCACGACGCGGCGCTATGGCAAGCCGGAATTCGGCCTGAAGCAGACGGCGGTCGGCGGTCAAACGTTTTCCGTCCGCGAGGAGATCGTCTGGTCGCGGCCCTTCTGCAATCTCCTGCATTTCGCCCGCAATGTTCCAGCCGCCGCTCGCAGCAGCAACGATCCGCGCATCCTGATTGTTGCGCCGATGTCCGGCCATTATGCGACGCTGTTGCGCGGCACGGTAGAGGCGCTGCTGCCGAGTGCCGATGTCTACATCACCGACTGGATCGACGCCCGCATGGTGCCGATGACGGAGGGCACTTTCGATTTCGACGACTATGTCGACTACGTCATCGAGATGCTGCATTTCCTCGGTCACGACACGCATGTGATCGCCGTCTGTCAGCCTTCCGTTCCGGTGCTGGCTGCCGCTGCGGTCATGGAAGAGGCCAATGATCCGCTGTCGCCGGCGTCAATGACGCTGATGGGCGGCCCGATCGACACGCGCATCAACCCGACGGCGGTCAACAAGCTCGCCCAGGAGCGGTCGCTGCAGTGGTTCTCCGACAATGCCATCATGAACGTGCCCTGGCCGCAGCCGGGCTTCATGCGACCGGTCTATCCGGGATTCCTGCAGCTTTCGGGATTCATGTCGATGAATCTCGACCGGCATCTCGTCGCCCACAAGGAATTCTTCATGCATCTCGTGAAGAACGACGGCGAACCGGAAAAACATCGCGATTTCTACGACGAATATCTCGCTGTCATGGATCTGACGGCCGAATTCTACCTGCAGACGGTCGAGCAAGTCTTCATCAGGCATTCGCTGCCGAAGGGCGAACTGATGCATCGCGGCAAACGCGTCGATCCGGCGGCAATCCGCAAAGTGGCGCTGCTGACCGTCGAAGGTGAGAATGACGATATCTCGGGGGTCGGCCAGACAAAGGCGGCGCAGACGATCTGCGTGAACATTCCTGAACATATGCGCATGCACTATCTGCAGCCGGATGTCGGTCATTATGGTGTTTTCAACGGCTCGCGGTTCCGCCGCGAGATCGCGCCGCGCATCCTCGATTTCGTCCGCCAGCATTCCCGTTCTGCCGCCAAGCCTCCGGTCCCGCGTGTCATCAAGGGCGGCAAAACAGCCTGATTAAGGCATTGCTGAATTAGAAGAGCGGATTCAAGACCTTGTCCGATTTCGCGGGCAATCGTCTTGAAGGTGGTTATTGCGGTAACCACATCGATTTCAGCGTTCGGTATTCTGCCGGGCGTGGAAAGCGAGGATACCCGCACGATGAACCAGTCAGCATTGCTTCGACCGGATTGGACTCCGGCTACCATTGCCCTGATGATTCTCGGCTTCATGGTTTTCTGGCCTCTGGGTCTTGCCATGCTTGCCTACATCATCTTCGGCGACCGTCTGCGCGGCTTCAAGCGTGACGTCAACCAGGCGACCGATGGCTTTTTTGCCTCCTGCCGCCGTTCGAACGGCCGTCACCGCCCGCATTTCTCGACCGGCAACGTCGCCTTCGACGACTGGCGCAAGGCCGAGATCGACCGGATCGAGGAAGAGCGCCGCAAGCTCGATGAAATGCGCGAGGAATTCGACGCCTATATGCGCGAACTTCGCCGCGCCAAGGACCAGGAAGAGTTCGATCGCTTCATGCGCGACCGCAAGAACGCCAAGCGTGACGACAACGGCCCGGTCGCCGAATACCAGACGCCATGACGGCCTGAACGCCGAATTGATGACCGGCATCTTCCGATGCCGGTTTTTCTATGTCCGCTCCGCCGGCGAATCGGATAGAAAATACCCATGTTCTCGCTTTTGAAGACAAGGCCGAAAGCCCGGAAACCGGCGCCGCCCGAAACGCGGACGCTTGATGTGGCCGGCCGGCTGATGCCGTTGACCATCAAGCAGCACGACCGGGCGACCCGCATCACCTTGCGTATCGAGCCGGGCGGCCGGGCCTTGAAGATGACGGTGCCGAAAGGTCTTGCGGCGCGTGAGGTCAATGCCTTTCTCGATCGGCACCAGGGGTGGCTGCTCACCAAACTTGCCAAGTTTTCGACCGATGCCGGCCTGCGCGACGGCGGCGAAATTCTTTTTCGCGGCGTTTCCCACTGCATCCAGCATACCGGCAGCTTGCGCGGGCTGACGGAGGCGATTTCGATAGACGGCAGACCGGTGCTGCGGGTCAGCGGCATGGAGGAACATGTCGGACGGCGCATCGCGGCCTTTCTGAAGAAGGAGGCGCGGGCCGAACTCGTAACGCTGGCAACGATGCATGCCGGAACGATCCGGGCGTCGATCCGTTCGATCTCGATGAAGGATACGCGCAGCCGCTGGGGCTCGTGCTCGTCGGAGGGAAATCTGAGCTTTTCCTGGCGCATCGTCATGGCGCCGCCTTCGGTGATCGATTATCTCGCCGCCCATGAGGTTGCCCATCTCAAGGAAATGAATCACGGGCCGCACTTCTGGGCGCTCTGCCGCAAACTTTGCCCCGGCATGGACGAAGCGAAATCCTGGCTGAAGCGGCACGGCAGCCAGTTGCATGCCATTGATTTCGACTAGCCGAAAGGCGCTCTAAATACAGCTTTCCGTGCAAATTGGCTCGACTCTTGCCGCGTTTCGTGTCACTTCGCTGCCATGAGACCGGATATCAAGATCTGCGGCTTGACGACGCCTGATGCTGTCGATCGCGCGCTGACGCGCGGCGCGACCCATATCGGTTTTATTTTCTTCGAAAAGAGCCCCCGTTATATTGAGCCGGACCTGGCGGCAAAACTGGCCGAACCGGCGCGCGGCAAGGCGAAGATCGTCGCCGTCGTCGTCGATCCCAGCAATGACGAGCTGGACGAGATCGTCTCGCTGTTGAAACCGGATATTCTGCAGCTCCACGGCAATGAGAGCCCCGAACATGTGCTGACCATAAAGGCGCTTTACGGTCTGCCTGTGATGAAGGTGTTTTCGGTGCGCACCGCCGACGATCTGAAACGCGTCGAGGCCTATATCGGCATTGCCGATCGCTTTCTCTTCGATGCAAAAGCGCCGAAGGGTTCCGAATTGCCGGGTGGCAACGGCATTTCCTTCGACTGGAGCCTTCTGAGCTGGCTCGACGGCAGCATCGACTACATGCTCTCCGGCGGGCTGAACAAGAACAATGTCGCGGATGCGCTGGTGAAGACCAAGGCACGTGGTATCGACGTCTCCTCGGGTGTCGAAACAGCACCCGGCGTGAAGAGCGTCGCAATGATCGATGAATTTTTCGATGCGGTCGAAGAGGCGAATGCGCCTGTCGTGGCCTCAGGGAGTTGAGAGTGAACGAAACGCCTAAACCGAATTCCTTCCGTTCCGGGCCTGACGAAGACGGCCGTTTCGGCATTTATGGCGGTCGTTTCGTTGCCGAAACACTGATGCCGTTGATCCTCGATCTGCAGGACGAGTGGGACAGGGCCAAGAACGATCCGGCATTCCAGGCCGAGTTGAAGCATCTTGGCGCCCATTATATCGGCCGCCCGAGCCCGCTCTATTTCGCCGAGCGGCTGACGGCCGAACTCGGCGGCGCGAAAATTTATTTCAAGCGCGAGGAACTGAACCACACCGGTTCGCATAAGATCAACAATTGCATTGGCCAGATCCTGCTGGCCAAGCGCATGGGCAAGACCCGGATCATCGCCGAAACCGGCGCCGGCCAGCATGGTGTCGCCTCCGCCACCGTTGCCGCCCGCTTCGGCCTTCCCTGTGTCGTCTATATGGGCGCCACCGACGTCGAGCGTCAGGCGCCGAACGTTTTCCGCATGAAACTGCTCGGCGCCGAGGTCAAACCGGTGACGGCGGGCAGCGGCACGCTGAAGGACGCCATGAACGAGGCGCTTCGCGACTGGGTCACCAATGTCGAGGATACCTACTACCTGATCGGAACGGCGGCCGGTCCGCATCCCTATCCGGAGATGGTCCGCGATTTTCAGTCGGTGATCGGCACGGAAGCGAAAGAGCAGATGCTGGCAGCCGAAGGCCGCCTGCCGGATCTCGTCGTCGCTGCCGTCGGCGGCGGTTCGAACGCGATCGGCATTTTCCATCCTTTCCTCGATGATCCGACAGTGAAGATCGTCGGCGTCGAAGCCGGCGGCAAGGGCCTGCAAGGCGACGAACATTGCGCGTCGATCACCGCCGGTTCACCTGGCGTGCTGCACGGCAACCGCACCTATCTGCTGCAGGATGGCGACGGCCAGATCAAGGAAGGCCATTCGATTTCGGCCGGTCTCGATTATCCCGGCATCGGCCCCGAGCATTCCTGGCTGAACGATACCGGCCGCGTCGACTATGTGCCGATCATGGATCACGAAGCGCTTGAGGCCTTCCAGACCCTGACCCGCCTCGAAGGCATCATCCCGGCGCTCGAACCCTCGCACGCGATTGCCGAGGTGATCAAGCGCGCACCGAAGATGGGCAAGGACGAGATCATCCTGATGAACCTGTCCGGCCGCGGCGACAAGGATATCTTTACCGTCGGCAAGATTCTGGGAATGGGACTGTAAGACATGACCGCACGCATGGACAAACGCTTTGCCGAGCTGAAGGCCGAGGGCCGTCCGGCGCTTGTGACCTATTTCATGGGCGGCGATCCTGATTACGACACCTCGCTCGGCATCATGAAGGCGCTGCCGGAAGCGGGCTCCGACATCATCGAGCTCGGCATGCCCTTTTCCGATCCGATGGCCGACGGCCCGGCGATCCAGCTTGCCGGCCAGCGGGCGCTGAAAGCCGGCCAGACGCTGAAGAAGACGCTGCAGCTGGCGGCCGATTTCCGCAAGACCAACGACGCCACGCCGATCGTCATGATGGGCTACTACAACCCGATCTATATTTACGGCGTCGAGACCTTCCTCGACGACGCGCTCGCTGCCGGCATCGACGGCCTGATCGTCGTCGATCTGCCGCCTGAAATGGACGACGAACTCTGCATCCCGGCGATCCGCAAAGGCATCAATTTCATTCGCCTGGCGACGCCGACGACGGATGAGAAGCGTCTGCCGAAGGTTTTGAAGAACACCTCCGGCTTCGTCTATTACGTCTCGATGAACGGCATCACCGGTTCGGCGCTGCCGGATCCGTCGCTGGTTTCGGGCGCGGTCGAACGCATCAAGCAGCATACCAAGCTGCCCGTCTGCGTCGGCTTCGGCGTCAAGACGGCGGAACATGCCAAGGTCATCGGCGGTTCGGCCGACGGCGTGGTCGTCGGCACCGCCATCGTCAATCAGGTCGCCACGAGCTTGACCGCGGACGGAAAGGCGACGGCGGACACGGTTCAGGCTGTTGCCACGCTGGTGCGCGGCCTTTCCACGGGAACCCGTTCGGCGCGCCTTGTTGCTGCCGAATAGTTTGCCCACATTGGCACCAGTCAGTTAGGAGAATTCGAGTTGAACTGGATCACCAACTACGTTCGCCCGCGGATCAATTCCATGCTGGGCCGTCGCGAAGTGCCGGAGAACCTCTGGATCAAGTGCCCGGAAACCGGCGAGATGGTCTTCCACAAGGATCTGGAAGGCAACAAATGGGTTATTCCGGCCTCCGGCTATCACATGAAGATGCCGGCCAAGGCCCGCCTGGCCGATCTGTTCGACAACGGCGACTATGAATCGCTGCCGCAGCCGAAGGTCGCCCAGGACCCGCTGAAATTCCGCGATTCGAAGAAATATAGCGATCGTCTGCGCGACAGCCGCCTGAAGACCGAACAGGAGGACACGATCCTTGCCGGCCTCGGAAAGGTTCAGGGACTGAAACTCGTGGCGGTCGTGCACGAATTCAACTTTATCGGCGGTTCGCTCGGCATGGCCGCCGGCGAGGCGATCGTCAAGGCTTTCGAGCGTGCGACTTCGGAAAAGTGCCCGCTGGTCATGTTCCCCGCTTCCGGCGGCGCACGCATGCAGGAAGGCATCCTGTCGCTGATGCAGCTGCCGCGCACGACGGTTGCCGTCGACCTGCTGAAGGAATCCGGTCAGCCCTATATCGTCGTCCTGACCAACCCGACCACCGGCGGCGTCACGGCTTCCTATGCCATGCTCGGCGATATTCATCTGGCTGAGCCCGGCGCCGAAATCGGCTTTGCCGGCAAGCGCGTCATCGAGCAGACCTTGCGCGAAAAACTGCCCGAAGGTTTCCAGACCTCCGAATATCTGCTGGAACATGGTATGGTTGATATGGTCGTCAAACGCCACGATATCCCGGAAACGCTGGCACGCGTCCTGAAGATCTTGACGAAGAAGCCGGTTTCGGCGGCGAATACCATGAATAGCGGCGCGATCGCTCTGGCGGCGAGCGCCTGATAACCGATAGGGCGGGGTGCCGAATTGATACCCAGAGGCCAAACCGCGGTGAGTGAGGCAGCACAGGAGATCGACAAGCTCATGGGATTGCATCCCAAGGGTTTTGATCTGTCTCTCGACCGCATCATCCGTCTTCTCGATGTGCTCGGCAATCCACACCGGAAACTGCCGCCGGTGATCCATGTCGCCGGCACCAACGGCAAGGGGTCGGTCACCGCCTTCTGCCGCGCTCTACTCGAAGCCGGCGGCTATAGCGCTCACGTCCACACCTCGCCGCATCTCGTCAATTGGCACGAGCGTTATCGCATCGGTGTGGCGGGCGGGCGCGGGCAGCTTGTCGATGACGCCGTCTTTGCCGAGGCCCTGCGGCGTGTGGCCGATGCCAATGCCGGACAGCACATCACCGTCTTCGAAATCCTGACGGCGGTCACCTTCATCCTGTTTTCCGAACAGCCGGCCGATGCCGCGATCATCGAAGTCGGCCTCGGCGGCCGCTTCGACGCCACCAATGTCATTTCCGATCCGGCCGTCTCGGTGATCATGCCGATTTCGCTGGATCATCAGCCCTATCTCGGCGACAGGGTCGAGCTGATCGCCGCCGAAAAGGCCGGCATCATGAAGCCGGGGCTTCCTGTCGTCATCGGCCACCAGGAATATGACGCGGCACTCGACGTGCTGATGTCGACGGCCGAACGGCTGCATTGCCCGAGCGCCGTCTTCGGGCAGGATTTCATGGCGCATGAGGAATATGGCCGGCTCGTCTATCAGGACGAATTCGGTCTTGCCGACCTGCCGTTGCCGCGCCTTCCAGGCCGCCATCAATATGCCAATGCCGCCGCCGCCATCCGCGCCGTCAAGGCGGCGGGTTTCACCGTCACCGAGACGATGATGGAAAAGGCGATGAATTCGGTGGAATGGCCGGGCCGGCTGCAGCGCCTGGGCGAGGGCCGGCTGCTGGCGCATGCGCCCGCCGGGGCCGAGATCTGGATCGATGGCGGGCACAATCCCGGTGCCGGCGAAGTGATCGCCGAAGCCATGGCCAATTTCGAGGAGCGCCAGTCGCGGCCGCTTTTCCTCATCATCGGCATGATCAACACCAAGGACTCGGTCGGCTATTTCAAGGCTTTCGCCGGCTTGGTCGAGAAGGTCTTCTGCGTGCCGATCCGCGGCAGCGAGGCGATGATCGACCCGGTGATCTTATCGAACGCCGCTTATGATGCCGGTTTGGTTGCCGAACCGATGTCGACGGTCGGTGAGGCCCTCGAAGCGATAAAGGCCGTTACCGATCCAGAGGGGCTGCCGCCGCGCATCCTCGTCGGTGGCTCTCTCTATCTCGTCGGCGATGTGCTGTCCGACAACGGCACGCCGCCGAAATGATGGGCGAAATGAAGAATATGAAATGAAAAAGCCCGGCATCGCCGGGCTTTTTCATCAATGCGATATCAATCGATCAGGCAGCGTTCGAAATCCAGTTGGAAAGCGCGGTCTTCGGCTTGGCGCCGACCGAGATGTCGGCAACTTCGCCGCCCTTGAAGATCGCCAGCGTCGGAATGGAGCGGACGCCGAACTGTGCGGCGAGTTCCGGATTCTCATCGATATTCAGCTTGGCGACCTTGACCTTACCTTCCATCTCGACGGAGATTTCTTCAAGGCTCGGCGCAATCATCTTGCACGGGCCGCACCATTCAGCCCAGAAATCGACGACGACGGGTTCTGCGGATTCCAGAACTTCCGACTGGAAATTGTTGATATCGACTTTCACGGTAGCCATGGGCTGCTCCTTTGCCTCGGGTGTTGAACCACATGTGATGGTGCGGTGCCAAATTTTCAATGTCCGGTATTTCACTTTGTCTTGACCGCTGCAAGCGCCAAACCGAGTACCTTTTCGCTCAGCGTATAAAGCGAGGCGTTCTCGGTATAGACGAGCATGCACTCGATCGGCTTGTCGGGATAGAGCGGCGCCAGGATCTCGCGATAGATCGCCAGCTGTGCCCGGTGGGCGAAGGGGATGGCCGCCTCTGTCGCCGGCGGCACCCGATTGGTCTTGTAATCGAGGATGACGACCCGATCGGCAAGGACGGCAAGCCGGTCGATGCGGCCGGAGACCGCATAACGTCTGTCTTCAAGCGTCAACGTTCCCATGATCGAGACCTCGGGCTGGGCCTGCGAACCGAGGACGGCCTGCAGACCCTCTTCGTCCAATAGTTTCAGAACCGAATCGACGAGCTTGCGGCGTTCGGCTTCCGGCCAGAACCGCGCCGCCCGTTCGGCATAGCGGCCTGCGGCATCGGCCCGCTCCGCAGGCGGAATTTCCGGAAGCGCCTGCAGCATGTGATGGATCAGCCGACCCTTCTCCATTGACCGATCGCTGCGCTCCTTCTCGCCGAACAGCGGCGACACGACGAGCAAGCCGCCCTCGTCTTCATCGATGATCGTCCCGGCACCGGAGGGGCTAAGCGGCCGGGGCAGCTCGGCCTGCGGCGGCAATGGCCGCAACAGACCGTCCGGCAGCCTCTCCTCGCTGTCGCGCTCCCGGCTGCGGTCGATACGCTCGAAGCTTCGTTCCACCCGCGGCACACGCCATTTGATCCCCGGCCATTCGCCATCGGGACTGGAGAATGTGGTCGCCTCCACATGCGGATGGTCGTCGCGCAGTGCCGTCGAAATCATCATATGCCAGGTGTCGTTGCTGAGACGCACGCCGCGATAGCCGCAGACGACCAGCCGGTCGGCGGCACGCGTCATGGCGACATAAAGCAATCGGCGGTATTCTTCTTCCGCGAGCATCTGGATACGAACGGCGTCGTTCTGCGTCAGCGAATTGGCGAGATCGGAGACCGGAACCCAGACGGGCATTGGCGGCTCGTCGGCGTCGGTCTCGATCAGGCGTAGCTTCGGCAGATGGGTATGGGTGAAGGCCTTCGAACCGCCGTCGACAAGGAAAACGATCGGAGCCTCGAGACCCTTGGAGGCATGCACCGTCATGATCCGCACTTCGTTGCGCCCTTTATCCTGCTCGCGCTTGACGACTGGGGCTTCGAGCTCCAGCGTCGAGATGAAGGATTGCAGCCCGGGAAGGCCGGCGCTCTCGTGGTCGAGCGTGAAGGTCAGGAATTCGTCGAGAATATCGCTGACTTCGGTGCCGAGCCGGGCCAGGAATTGCCGCCGCCCGCCATGGCTGCCCAGCACACGCGCATAGAAATCATGAACCGACAGGCTCCTGGATTGGCGAAGGAACAGCTCCAGCCTCTCCACGGCCGCGCGGAAACGCTCGGTGCCGTCGGCGGCGAAGCGTTTGAGATGGTTCCAGACGCTCTCATTGTCGCCGCGCAGGGCGGCGACCGCAAAAATATCGTCCTCGGAGAGATCGAAAAGCGGGCTTTTGAGCACGGCGGCGAGCGAAAGATCGTCTTCCGGCAGCAGCAGGAAACGGCCGAGCGCCAGCAGATCCTGCACGGCGATATGGCTGGTCAGTATCAGTCGGTCGGCGCCGGCGACCGGAATGTCGCCGCGGCGTTTCAAGGCGCGCGTCAAGGCATTGACGAAGGCGTCGCGTTTGCGCACCAGCACTAGGATGTCGCCAGCTTCGATCAGGCGTTCTTTGCCTTTGTCGATGATCGTCTCGCGGCCGACGAGCGCGCCGATCGAATGGGCGATCCGCCTCGCCAGGATTGCGGCCGGCGCGCTTTCCGGCGTCGCGTCGAAGGGCGCCGTCCAGTCCTCCTCCTTGACCACCGCCTCAGGCGCGACCATCTCCCAGAGATCGACGGCGCCGGGATGCCCGATGCGGCTGGAGCGATGCACGACCGGTTCGTTAAGCGCGCTGAGGCCGCGCGAATTGTCGGGTTCCCTGAAAATATGGTCGACGGCCTCGAGCACATCGGCGGTCGAGCGGAAGGAAAGCGGCAGCCGCACGGAGGAAAAATTCTGCCCGCTGTCGGACACGCGCCGCCGCGTCCGGTCGCTTTCCTCGGAAAACCGCTCCGGCCGTGCCCCTTGAAAGGAATAGATCGACTGTTTCTCGTCGCCGACGGCAAAGAGCGTGCGCACGATCGGCCGGGCGCTTTCGCCGGAGAAGAAATCCTCGGCGAGCGACTGGATGACGCTCCACTGGATCGGGCTGGTATCCTGCGCCTCGTCGACGAGGATATGGTCGATGCCGCGATCGAGCTTGTAGTGGATCCAGGGGCCGACGCCGCTCTTCGTCAGCAGGTCGGCGGTGCGGGTGATCAGGTCCTCGAAATCGAGCTGGCTGCGCTGCTTCTTCAATTCCTCATAGTCGTGATTCAGCCGGTCGGCGAGCACGAGGGCGGCATGCGTGGCGCCGTACATCCGCATCAGTTTCAGCCGGTCGCGGCTTGCGGCGACATGGGCGCGAGCCGCGGCGATGGCGTTCGCCAGCTGCGGTGCTTCGGCAAGCATGGCCTTGACCGTGAATTGTGAATCCGCCTTCGGTTCGCCCTTCACCGTCAGAAAGATTTTCTCGAGAAACTCCGCGCGTTTTGCATCATCGCGTTCCCGCCCGGCAAGCCTGAGGCCGTAGGCAACTTCCTGCGCCTTCGCGCCGCCCTTCTGGTCGGCAAGCGACAGATAAAGCTCCAGCATGCCGCCGCTAAGCTCCGGCAGCGGCCAATATTGCGCTGCGATCCGGCTTTCGGTGTCATCGGGCGTGAGACCGAGCCTTTCGCGCAAAACCATCTCGACACCGCCCTGCTGTTCGGCCGCCGCGGTGAAACGACGGATGGCGTTGCGGTTGGCGACGATGTCGCCGAGCAGGTTCTCCAGTCCGGACTCGTCGCCGAGATCGAGCACATAGGCGAATGCCTCGGCAAGGGCGCTGTCTCCCTCAGGCGCGGAAGCCGTCAGCAGCGCCCGGCGGGCGTCGGAAAGCAGCGCCACTGCTGCGCGGTCGTCGAGAACCGAGAAATGCCCGGCGACGTTGGCCTCCAGCGGAAATTGATGCAGCAGCGCCTCGCAAAAGGCGTGGATCGTCTGGATCTTCAGTCCGCCGGGTGTCTCCAGCGCCTTGGCAAACAGCCGTCGAGCTTCGGCAAGTTTAATTCCGTCAGGCGCCGTCCCCTCGATCTGGGTGATCCGCCGGCCAAGAGTTTCATCGTCGAGCACCACCCAGTCCGCCAGCCGCTCAAAGACGCGGTTCG
The DNA here is from genome assembly GCF_002211295.1 of Rhizobium sp. N122. Classification (NCBI taxonomy): domain Bacteria; kingdom Pseudomonadati; phylum Pseudomonadota; class Alphaproteobacteria; order Hyphomicrobiales; family Rhizobiaceae; genus Rhizobium; species Rhizobium sp. N122. Next base: position 136,074 of record NZ_LOKU01000007.1, read on the forward strand.
ACATTTCCGAGGCGGCAGCCTTGGTATAGGTGAGGCATAAAATGGCGGACGGCCGCGCACCGGCAAGCAGAAGCCGGATGACGCGCTGGGTCAGCACATGCGTCTTGCCGGAGCCGGCATTGGCCGAGACCCATGCGGAGCGCTCGGGATCGGAGGCGATCGCCTGCTGGATCGTCGTCCAGCCGATCCAGGCGCCCGGATCGTCGTCGTTGGGAAGCGCCGTCACGTCACTCATCGCCGCCGCCTTCCTCGGTTTCTGCCGTCGACCATTCGGAGACGCGGGCGAGATGATCATAGTCGCCGCCGAAATCGAATTGCTGCGCCGGGATGAGCCGTGAGGTGAAGCCTTTCTCGCCGGATTGCAGCAGCGTCACGAACTTGACCAGCTGGTCGATCGACTCCTCGGCGAGATCCATCGCCGATTTCGCCTTGTCGCCGCGCGCCGAGCTCTCATTATTGACGGTGTCGACCTGAAAGCGGCGTCCGGGCCGCAAGCGGACATAGAGCAGGTCCTGCGGCACGAGACTGCCGGCATCACGGAAGGCGCCGCCGCGCAAGGCCGCCGCTTCGAGCGCAAGCTGCGGATCGAGGAGCACGCGTGCCTGCGTCGGCGAGGGATTGTAGCCGGTCTTGTAGTCGATGATATCGGCGGCGTTCGGTCCGGTGACGTCGATCCGGTCGGCAACACCGTTGAGCCGGATATTGATCGGTTCCAGTCCGATGCCGCCGCGAACCTCCGTCAGCGTCTTGCGGATGCCCGGCCGCCGTCCCGCCTCCCAGTCGAGGAAGGCGCTGGCCACCGCGCGAAAGCGTGGCCGCCACACGGCATCGATATGCGGCGGCAGCTGCTCCATGTCGAAAAGCTCGGAAAGGATACGCTCCATCGCCGCTGTTGCCTCAGGCGTGCCGGCGACATGGGCCTCGCGAATGAACCGGTCGATGATCTTGTGGTAGAGCGTGCCGCGTTCGGCCGCTCCGGGATCGCGGTTGAACGCATCGACGGGATCGAGGCGCAGGATGCGGCGGGCATAGATGGCGTAGGGGTCCCGGCGCAGCCGGCCGACTTCGCTGAAGGAGTAGGATGTCGGCTGCAGTGCCAGCGGTGGTTTCGGCGAGGGTCGCTGTGCTGGTGCCTGGGCTTCTCCGCGATCGATCAGGCCGGCCCATTGGAGGAACCGGTTGCCGCGTCCCTTCAATTCGGCTTCGAACGCCTCTCCGGCAAGCGCCAGCAGCCGCTGCAGCCAGCGCGAGGCGACCGTCGGTGTCGAGCCCTGGCGCAGCGCGCGCGCATAGATCAGATGGCGTGTGCCGTTCGCCATTTCGAAGTCGTGCGCCAGCTGGCCGATGCGCCGTTCCGGCGGCTCCAGTCCGATCTCCGTCTTCATCATGCGCGGAATGAAGGGATTGTTGGCGGTCTGCCCTGGCCAGGTGCCCTCGTTCAGACCGCCGAGGATCAGCGTATCGACGCCCTGCAGGCGGGCTTCCAGCGTGCCGAAGATGAAGAGGCGGGGATGGCTGAGCGCGCGCGGCTTGACCGCATGACCGGCGGCAAGCGCTGCCATGATGTCGATCCATTGCGGCCCGTCGGCCTCCATCTGGCCGTTGGTGTCGATCACTTCGCCGAGCAGGGCGGCGAGCGCATCTCCGGCTTCACCAGACCAGAGATCGGCGAGATTGCCGTGCGGATCGGCTGCCACCGCTTCAAGCGCGCGGCCGGTGCGCTCCGCCCATTCGGACAAGGTGAAACCAGCCGTCCTCCCGCGATCTTCCGGCCGGTGCCGGATCAAGGCCGAAGCCAGCGGCTCGGTCGCCTTTGTGACCCGCCGGGCAAGGTCGTAGGCGGCATCGGCGGCGTCGGGCGAAAGCGCCTTTCGCCATTGTGGCGCGTGCCTATCCTCAGCCTGTTCGCCAAGCTGCTGGGTCAGCAACGGTTCGAGCCTGCTGATATCGACCTCGGCCACGCCGCCGCGCAACGCCAGCAGCTCGAGCGCCTCGGTGGCGGAAATCAATGTATTGCGTTCCAGGCCGAAGCGGGCCAGCGGATGTTTGAGCAACGAGACGATCGCCACGGGATCGCCCGGGCGCAATGCCGCCTCCAGCAGCAATTGCAGAAGCGTGCCCTGCGGCGTCGCCGCAAGCGGCGTGCCGGCCGAATCGTCGGCGAGGATGCCGAAGCGGGAAAGCTCCGCCATCACCCGGCGGGCAAGATTGCGGTCCGGGGTGATGAGGGCCGCCCGGCTTTCGCCGTCCTGTCCCGGTCTTTCCAATGCCAGCCGGAGCGCAATGGCAATCGCGGTCGCTTCCTCGCGTTCGTTGGCGGCTTCGATCAGCGAAACATCGGCGAAAGCCGAAGAGAGAGCGCCTTCGGGCAGCTCGCTCTTCCAGGCGCCCCAATCGCTGGTCGCCTCTGCCGGAACGAGTGCCCGGGACAGAATTTCGGCGCGCCGGTCGAGATCGGTCTCCGGCCTGTCGAGCAGCGTCACGTCGGCGCGCGTCAGCTTCAGCCGCTTGAGCAGCGATGACAGGCCATATTGCGGATGGCTTCGGCTCGCGGGATTGGCGTGCCGGCCCGGTGAAAGCTCCGGCGCCACCATCTGCCAGTGCCGTTCCGGCATGGAGAGATCAAGGCCCGGAAGCACGATCACCCCCTCGGGCAGATCGGCGACGGCGGCGATCAGATCGGCGGTGGCGGCAACCGAGCCCGTCGAACCGGCGATGATGATCGGCCCGGGGGGCTTCGTCGCCGAAAGCCTGTTTGCTTCGGCCCGCAGAATGGCGTTTCGGTGTCGTGCCGGCGAGGATTTTCCGAGCTCGGAAAGCCGCTCCGGCCAGAAGGCGCTGGCGATCTGCAGGAATTCCGCCGTCAGCTGCCACCAGGCGGCGTAGTCGCCGGTGTCGAGTTTCGACAGTTCCGACCAGTCGAGATCCTCGGTTTCGATCGAATCGATCAGTTCCGCAAGGTTGCGGGCGAGCCAGATCGCATCCGCCGGGCTTGCCGGCGCCACCAGCGGCGAATCCGAATGAATGTGGCGGACGATCTCCGGCAGTTTGTTGCGCCAGGCAAGGATCAGCCGGGCAAGCTCGAGCAGGCGGGCGGTATTCGACAGCGGCTGGGCAAGATCAATCGTTGCCGGCAGCGCCTCGTCGAAATAACCGCTGTCGTCGTCGGTTTCGCCGAGGGGACGGATGACCGGCAGGATCGCCGAGCGGCCGCCGAGCAGATCGACGAATTCCGAGCGCAGCACGCGTACGGCGCGCCGGGTCGGCAGATAGATCGTCACTCTGGCAAGCGATAGCGGATCGTCGGCCTCATGCCGGAAGAGTGGCGTCAGCCGGCCGTCGCAAAGTGTCGTCGCCAACGTTTTCAGGATGGAGAGGCCCGCCGGGATCGTCAGAATGCGTGGCTGGTGCCGTTCCGCCATAGCTCACGCGAACGCCCGCAACCTGCGGATCGTTTCCTCCGCCTCGCCGATCGCCGCCGGCGTTCCCACCGTCAGCCAGTGGCCCTCGAGCACCATGCCGAAAAGCCGCCCGCTTGCGATCGCCTTGTCGAAATAGATATTGAGATTGAAGGCATCCTGCGGCGCGTCGTCGAGCAGCGACGGGTTCATGACGATCGCGCCGGCATAGACAACGGGATTGGAGGGATCGTCGCGATACCGCGTCAGCCGGCCGTCGGCTGCCATGCCGAAATCGTTCTTGCCGTTGTGGCCCGTGGTATCCTCTATCCTCACGCAAAGCAGCGCCATATCCATGCGCGCGGCATCGAAGAATCCGGCTAAGCGCTCCAGATTCGTCGCTCGCCCCGGCTGTTCGCCGATCCAGAAGAGATCGGCATTCATGACGAAGACATTTTCGCGGGTCAGCAGCTTCAGCCCTTTCGCCAGCCCGCCGCCGGAATTCATCAGCGCCTCCCGCTCGTCGGAGATGACGATGTCGAGCCCGGGATAATTCCTCAGATGATCGAGCATCTGGTGGGCGTGATGGTGAACATTGACGGCGGCTCGTTCGACACCGGCCGCAACCAGCGAATCCAGCGCATAGTCGATCATCGGCTTGCCGTCGATCTTCACCAGCGGCTTCGGGATCGTGTCGGTGATCGGGCGCATGCGGGTTCCAAGACCCGCGGCCAGTACCATGGCTTGTCTGATGGTCATCCTGATCCGGAACTTATGATTCGCTTTGGCCTATTCCAGCCCTTGTGCACCAATCGCGCAAGGGGGCAAGCGCTTCGTGCTCGAACGCGACCTGGAGATAGGCAAGCGTTCGCGGCATATGTTTGAGGTAACCGGGCTTGCCGTCGCGCTGCAACAGCCGCACCCAGAGACCGGCGAGCTTGCAGTTGCGCTGCGCCGACATGATCGCCCAGGCCTTCATGAATCCGGCTTCGTCGAAGCCGCCCTGGGCCCGGCGAAGGGCAAGGTATTCGTCCATCAGCTGCCGGAAAAGCCCCGGTTCGATCGTCACGCGCGCATCCTGGACGATGGAAGCAAGGTCATAGGCGGTCGGGCCGATCATCGCATCCTGGAAGTCGATGATGCCGACCTTGCGAATACCGCTTTCCTCTTCGCGCCAGATGATATTCGGCGAATGGAAGTCGCGCAGCAGCAGGTTCTTCTCGGCTGTTGCGAGCTCGTCGATGAGCCCATCCCAGATCGCCAGATACTCCGCCCGTTCGGCATCCGTGGGCGGTGTACCGCGCTTCCAGCCAATGTGCCAGTCGAGCACAAGCTGCACTTCCATCTTCATTGCCGTGCGGTCGAAGTCCGGAATGTGGTGCGTATGCGTTGTCGAAACCGGGATATCCTGAGGGATCCGCATGGAATGAAGATGGGCAAGGCAGGCGACACTTTGCCGATAACGTTCGGCGATCGGCCGCCCGTCGTCATCGAGCACGCCTTCGGTGCCGAGATCCTCGATCAGCAGGATGCCCTGCTCATAATCGACCTGGTAGATCTCCGGCGTCGCAAACCCCCGCTCGCGCAAGGCATCGGCAATCGCAACGAAAGGATAGGCGTTCTGTGCGAGATGCGCGACCTTGGGATAGGGCTTGCCGTCAAAGACCGGGGGTCCTTCGGGGTGCGGGCGCCAATCCATCAGTATTTTTCGCGGAGCGCCATCCGGATAGATCGCTTCATAGGCGCGCAGCGACGCATCGCCGGTCAGGAAACGGCGTTTCGCATGTGGATAGCCGGCCTTGTCGAGGAAGCTGCGGATCGCCAGAACACGACGGATGCGCAGAGCCTGGGTACCCGTGGCATTGATCGTTGCCCGCCGGCCGCTGCCTTCATGGTCGAGCCGCAGTGCGATGCGCTCGGCCGGCAGTTCGCCCTCAGCCATCTCCGGCCATTCGACCAGACAGATGCCGTTCTCCAGGGCCTCGTCGAAGCCGAGCTCCGTCAGTTCGGCGGGATGGCCGAGCCGGTAGAGATCGAAGTGCGAAACGGGCAAGCGCAGATCGTAGGATTGCACCAGCGTGAAGGTCGGGCTCGGGACTTCGAGCCGCTCGTCGTCGGCAATGGCGCGCAGGATCGCGCGGGCGAGCGAGGACTTGCCTGCACCGAGATCGCCGGAAAGGGCAAGGCAATCGCCGGCTTTCAGGGCGAGCGCCAGGTCTTCGCCGAGGCGGATGGTTGCCGCTTCATCTTTCAGGAAAACCGAGATCGTATCGCCGGTCGTCATTCGGCGGCAGCGGAATGCGGGATATCGACCGAGGGGATGCGGCAGACGACGGTCGTGCCCTTGCCCGGCTCGCTGTCGATCGTCACGTCGCCGTGATGCAGGCTGACGAAGCTGTCGACGATCGACAGGCCGAGGCCGGCACCGCCGCGTTTGCCGCTTTTTGCGCCCGTCGCAAAACGGTCGAAGACGGTGGCGATCATATCAGGCGAGATGCCGGGGCCGCGATCGCTGACGGCGAAAACGAAATCCGTGCCTTCGCGATGGCATTCCAGTGAGATCGAGGTGCCCTCCGGCGAAAAATTCGCCGCGTTGGAAAGCAGCTTCAGCAGGATCTGCTTCAGACGCTGCGGGTCGGCGACGATCGAGCCGAGATAGGCCGGCGCGGTGATTTCGAGCGCGACGCCGCTTTCATGCAGGCGATCGGCGATCTGCATGGAGACGTCGTCGAGCAGGTCGTTGAGATCGATTTCCGCATAGTTGAGCCGCATAATGCCGGCATCGACGGTCGCAAGGTCCAGAATGTCGTTGACGAGCGTCAAGAGAACCGAGGACGATGTTGAGATATGGTCGATATATTCGGCCTGCCGTTCGTTCAGCGGCCCGACGCCTTGCGTGCGCAGAAGGTCGGTGAAGCCGATGATATTCGTCAGCGGCGAGCGCAGCTCATAGGAGACATGCTGGACGAAGTCGTTCTTCAGCTCATCGGCCTTGCGCAGCGCTTCGTTCTTCTCGGTCAGCGCCCGCTCGGCCCGCACGCTGTCCGTCATGTTGACGAAGGTCAGCATGGTCTGGGCGTTCGGCAGCGGAATGACCGCATAGTCGAGCACCAGGCCGGAGAAGAGTTCCAGCGTTCCCTGGCCCGAGCGGCGTTCGTCGTCGAAGCTGGTGATCAGTTCCGCGAAGGTCTTCCAGCCGTCCGGCCGGTCATAGGACGGCGCACAGGCCTCGCCCAGCGCACGGATATGGGTGCCTGGCTTGGCTTCGGTTTCGGTGATCCCCCAGAGCGCGCGGAAAGCCGGGTTCGACAGGCGAATGCGTCCATCCGGGCCGAACACCGCCACACCTTCGGAAAGATGGTCGATCGTTTCGCCCTGCACCTTGACCAGCGTGTTGTAGCGCGTTTCGAGATCGACCTGCTCGGTCAGGTTTTCGAACACCCAGGTGGCGCCGCCCTGCGGATGGGCGGTGGCAAAGACACGCAGCGTCTGCCCGTTCGGCAGGTGCCAGAGGTCGGATTGCGTGTCGAGCGCGCGATAGACGGAAAGGGCCGCTTCCTTCCAGCTTTTCCAGTTGAGCTGGTCCGGCAGTTTCTTGGCGGCCCGCAGCCGCTCGAGCAGCTCGCTATTGTCGGGCCGGCCTTCGAGGAAGGCGATATCCAGCTCCCAGAGCGCGACGAAGGCCTGGTTGTAGAATTGCAGCCGGCGGTCGCCGTCGAAGATGGCGACGGGGGTGGCGAGGTGGTCGAGCGTTTCGGCATGGCTCTTCAGCGTCCGTTCCAGCTCGGCGCGCACCGCCTCTATATCTGACACATCGATCGCGATGCCGGCCGAACCGCCGGGAAGCCTGACGTCGACGACGTCGAAGAAGGTGCGGTTGCCGTGCACCACCGTCGAGATCGTGTCATGGAAGGGCGATTCCGGCGTCGTCGTCGCACGAATGCGTTCGCGTGCCACGGTCGTCAGCATCTCGCGGCCTTCATTGATCGCCTGCTGCGGCGAGCGCGCTTCGACGGCCTCGCCATAAGCCTGGTTGACCCAGGTGAGGCGGCCGGCCGGATCGCGCTGCCAGGCCGGCATGTCGATCGCGTCGAGCATGGTCTGGAAGGCCGAGATCGACGTCATCAGCCGGTCGCGCTCGATCCGGAGTTCGGCAAGCTCGGCGCGCAGATTGTTGAGCGCCACGAAACGGACGAAGGCGCGGCCGCCGGAAACCCGGCCCTGCGCCTCGAGGATTTCATCGCGGATGGTTTCGACCACCATGTCGAAGCTCTGTGCCCCGTCGCGCAGCCGGTCGATGGCCTTCTCCAGATCGGCGGCCGAGCGTGACTTCAGCCAGAGGCCGAAGGCCAGGAATTCGCCGTCCTGCGGCGCGCCGGTCTCGGGCGGCAACTGGCCGAGCAGTTCGGGACGGGCATTGCCGTCCCAGATGACGATCCTTCGGTTCTTGTCGGCGATCAGCGCCTGATATTGCGAAATGCGCTGCTGGGCATCGGAAAGCGCCGAGCGGATTTCCCGGCTCTCGCTTTCCAGATTGCCGCGCTGGCGCACCAGCCACAATGTCGAAAGCAGTGCTGCCGATATGACGCCGATGACGACGGAAACGCCGACGACCTGCGAAGATGTGAAGAGGTGAGCCGAGGCCGCCGCCTGCTGCTCCGTCTGTGCCAGAACCGGCCGCGCCAGCGCGGCAAGCGCCGTACCGGCCGCGCAGGCTTTCAGAAAGCGCGCCAATGATCCATGCTCTTGCTTTGCGGCCTCGTGTGCCGTTGCAGATTGATGTTGTTGGCCTGCGATCAGCGGGCGGCGACCGGCGCGAACGCCATCATCCGCCTGACCGGGCAGGCTGTTTTTCAGTTCCGACATCCGCGGTATGTCTCCGTCCTTCAATGTGCCGCATTACGACAAGACATCCCATTTCCGGAGCGGCCGGACAGGGTCCGGCGCCACGAATCAAGTCTTAAAACAATACTTCGGATGGGAATCGGCGGGAAGGGAGCGCCCAAAAAATAAGCCGCGGCATTTGTCAATGCCGCGGCTTCTACATCTTGTGGATATTAACGATCAGATCAATATCTGTAGTGGTCGGACTTGAACGGGCCCTTCGGCGAGACGCCGATATAGGCAGCCTGTTCCTCGGAAAGCTGAGTCAGCTTCACGCCGAGCTTGTCGAGATGCAGGCGTGCGACCTTTTCATCGAGATGCTTCGGCAGGATATAGACCTGGTTGGAATACTGGCCCGGCTTGGTGAAGAGCTCGATCTGCGCCAGCGTCTGGTTGGTGAAGGAGGCCGACATCACGAAGGAGGGGTGACCGGTGGCGTTGCCGAGATTGAGCAGGCGGCCTTCGGAAAGAAGGATGATGCGGTTGCCCTTGGGGAACTCGATCAGGTCGACCTGCGGCTTGACGTTGGTCCACTTGAGATTGCGCAGCGCGGCGACTTCGATTTCATTGTCGAAGTGGCCGATATTGCCGACGATCGCCATGTCCTTCATCTGACGCATGTGGTCGATGCGGATGACGTCCTTGTTGCCGGTCGTGGTGATGAAGATATCGGCCGAGGAAACGACGTCCTCGAGCAGCACGACTTCATAACCGTCCATGGCGGCCTGCAGGGCGCAGATCGGATCGGCTTCGGTGACCTTGACGCGGGCGCCGGCGCCGGAGAGCGAAGCGGCAGAACCCTTGCCGACGTCGCCGTAGCCGCAGACGACGGCAACCTTGCCGGCCATCATCACGTCGGTGCCGCGGCGGATGCCGTCGACCAGCGATTCCTTGCAGCCATACTTGTTGTCGAACTTCGACTTGGTGACGGAATCGTTGACGTTGATCGCCGGGAAGGGCAGCAGGCCCTTCTGGCTAAGCTGGTAGAGGCGGTTGACGCCGGTCGTCGTTTCCTCTGTGACGCCCTTGATCGCGTCGCGCTGCTTGGTGAACCAGCCCGGCGAAGCGGCGAGGCGCTTCTTGATCTGTGCGAAGAGGATTTCCTCTTCCTCGGAATGCGGATGCGACAGCACGTCCTCGCCCGCTTCGGCGCGGGCGCCGAGCAGGATGTACATGGTGGCGTCGCCACCGTCATCGAGGATCATGTTGGAAAGGCCGCCATCGGCCCACTGGAAGATCTTGTCGGTATAGACCCAGTAATCCTCGAGCGACTCACCCTTGATGGCGAAAACAGGAACGCCGGCGGCGGCGATCGCGGCAGCCGCGTGATCCTGCGTCGAGAAGATGTTGCACGAGGCCCAGCGGACTTCGGCGCCAAGCGCCACCAGCGTTTCGATGAGCACAGCCGTCTGAATGGTCATGTGCAGCGAGCCGGTGATGCGCGCGCCCTTCAGCGGCTTTGCGTCGCCGAATTCGGTGCGGCAGGACATCAGCCCCGGCATTTCGGTTTCGGCGATGGTAATTTCCTTGCGGCCGAAATCCGCAAGCCCGATATCGGCGACGACATAATCTTTTTCAGTGCTCATAGAGGTCTCCAGGCTGAAAAACGTCTCAAAATTGGCGCAGGCGCGAAGATGACCGCGCGATGGATGGGCCGCGTCCTGATGCAGGTCGCCCGGAGATGCGCAGCGGTTCCGGGATGACGACATACAAAAAAAGAGAGCCGAAGCGCGTCGCATGAAGCAGGTTCGATGCGGCGTGCTCCAGCGCACGGCATATCAGCCGTTTAGCAGGCTTCGGATGGGAAGGCAATAAGGATATAAAGAAGTCTTTATATGTTTATATGAGCTGGACCCGCTGCAGAATTCCTGAAATCAGAATCGATCTAAGGACAAAATTGCAGCAGTTCAAACCGCTCACATCTCTTCGCCGAACCGGTTCTGGATCAGCTGGTCCAGGGCCTCAAGGGCTTCCTCGGCCTGGCTGCCGCTCGCCGAGACGACGACGCTCGAGCCGGGGCTTGCCGCCAGCATCATCAGGCCCATGATAGAGGTGCCGCCGACCGTCATTCCGTCCTTGGAAACGGTGATGGCGGCGTCGAAGGTCTCGACCATCTGTACGAATTTGGCGGAGGCGCGCGCGTGAAGGCCGCGCTTGTTGATAATGAGGAGTTCCCGGGAGAGCGATGTCATGAAGGGCCGTTATTTTCCGCTGAGCACGCGGCTCGCGACATTGATATATTTCCGTCCGGCTTCGGAAGCCTCCACCAGCGCCTTCTCCATGTTGTTCTCGCCACGCACGCCGGCGAGCTTGATCAGCATCGGCAGGTTGACCCCGGCAATGACTTCGGTATGGCCGCTGCTCATGACGGAAATGGCAAGATTGGATGGTGTGCCGCCGAACATGTCGGTCAGAATGACGACGCCATGGCCGTCGTCGGCACCGGAAACAGCTTCCAGAATGTCCTGCCGCCTTTGATCCATGTCGTCTTCGGGGCCAATACAGACCGTCTCGATGAATTTCTGAGGACCGACGACGTGCTCGACAGCATGACGAAACTCTTCAGCCAGCTTGCCATGAGTGACAAGCACAAGTCCGATCATGATATTACTGCTCCCATATACGCGAACGGTGGCCCCAATATCGCAATGCAGCAATTACGTCCACCGGTGGGGGCACATCTTGGCGATGAAAAGCCGAAGTGCAAGATAAAAATGCGAATATATAAGGCAGATTGATCAATCCGGAAGGCGTCAATGCCCGATATCGGGTGCTTTCGCCATCAGGATTGCAAGCGGTGAAGAGACGCCTGTGAGCAACCGCAATGCGGGAAGTGAAAGACCGGGCGCCAGGCTGACGATTTCACCCTCCGGCGGCACACGGTTTTCACCGGAAGCACTGCCCGGTAGCACGGCATAATGCATCGCCGCCTGGGGCACATGCTCCTGCCGGACGATGCCGGTGCCGCGAAGCTCGATCAGCCCGGCAATCGATGGCGGGCATGTGGCCATCACGGTCCCGGTCTCTTCAGAGAGAAGAACCTGGTCGTCGGCGACCAGTGCTGTAAACAGCCCGAGCTGGCGCGCCTCGGTCATGCAGGTGAAGGCCAGCATCGATTTTCCCCAGCCGGAGGGGCCGCTGAACAGAAGCCCCGTCCTGCCGACGATGATTGCCGTCGCATGGATGTTCGGAGCCGCCGTCATGCGGCGGCATCAAGGGGCAAAGTGAGAATGAAGCGGGCGCCGAGCACCTGTCCGCCCTCGGCATCGGTGATATTCTCCGCTCTCAGCGAGCCGCCATGGGCCTCGGCGATCTGGCGGCTGATCGACAGGCCAAGCCCCGAATTCTGCCCGAAGCCTTCCGATTCCGGCCGGTCAGTATAGAAGCGCTCGAAGATACGGTCGATATTTTCCGCCTGAATGCCGGGGCCATTGTCTTCGATCGTGGTGACGCAGCGCGACCGTGTCCGCACCAGCCGCACGGTAATCTTGCCACCCTTCTCAGGCACGAAGGAGCGGGCATTCTCGATCAGGTTGGCGATGATCTGGCCGATGCGCAGGTCGTGGCCGTTGACGACGAAGCGCGTCTTGACGTTCGGCTTGCGTTCGATCGCATATTCGATCTCCACCTGCTTCTTGGTGCTCCTGACCTGGCGGGAAACCTCGATGAGGTCGCGCAGCAGCACCTCCATGTCGACCGAACCGGCATCGACACGTGCGAGTTCGGCATCGAGGCGCGAGGCGTCGGAGATATCGCTGATCAGCCGGTCGAGGCGGCGCACATCGTGCTGGATGACGTCCATCAGCCGCTTCTTGGAATCGTCGGATCGGGCAAGCGGGAGCGTTTCGACGGCGCTGCGCAGCGACGTCAGCGGATTCTTGAGTTCGTGGCTGACATCGGCGGCGAAACTCTCGATCGCATCGATGCGGTCGTAAAGCGCCGTCGTCATCTCGCGCAAGGCAATGGAAAGATTGCCGATTTCATCCTGGCGGGCGGAAAAGTCGGGAATTTCCTCGCGCGCTTTGGCCCCGCGCCGGACCCGGATGGCGGCGGCCGAAAGGCGGCGCAGCGGATTGGCGATCGTCGACGAAAGCACCAGCGAGAGCAATACGTTGACGAGCGTCGCGACCCCGAAGACGCGCATGATGGCAAGCCGCTCGGCATGAACGATATTGTCGATGTCGCCTGCCTGTGTCGATAGCAGCAGCACGCCGAGCACGGCGCGGAAACGCTGGATCGGCACGGCGACCGAAACGATGAGCTCGCCTTTCTCGGTCGTGCGCACGACGGCGCCGCGCACCCCGGTGAGTGCGTTCATCACCTCCGGATAGATCGAGCCGTCACCGCCCGGCGCTTCCTTGTAGAGCGGCAGGTTGCCGGGCTGCAGCGCCTTGTTGAACAGGGTGGCGAACCACTCGCCCCAGGTCTGCTTCTCCTCCTCGACCGGCGGCAGATCGAAGCGCAGCACCTGGCCGCGCGAATAGAGATGGCGCGAATCGAGCAGCAGATTGGCATCGGCATCGAAGATGCGGGCGCGTGTGCGCGTCGGAGAGATCAGCCGGCGCAGCACCGGCGCGACCTTCTCAGGATCGATCGGGAACTCGAGGTCCTCGTCGTTCGGTACCGGGGTGATGCTTTGACCGGCCTGCAGCTCGAGCAGCTTCTGCGGATCGATGGTGATCGAGTTGGTATCGACCGACGCCGAAGCCGAAATGGCGCCGGCGATGATCTCGCCCTGCGTCAAAAGGCTCTCGGCGCGGGCGTCGATCAGTCCCTCGCGAAACTGGTTGAGATAGAGAATACCACCGACGAGCACGACCAGCGCGACGAGATTGAAGAACAGGATGCGCCGCGTCAGGCTCGAGAACACGGCATTGCCGAAGATACGGCGGATCAGCGTGAAGGGATGCGACCAACGGCGGCCTCTGACGCGACGGGTGCTCACGCCCTCCGCATCGTCGAGATCCCTTTCCTGTACCAACTGTGCCAACGACTGGCCCTTTCGAAGGGCGGGGCCGGATAAACCGGCCCGCAGCCCTTAATTGCGTCTCGCGCTGCGCCGTTTGGGCTCAGGCTGCTTCGCGGAAGCGGTATCCCACTCCGTAGAGTGTTTCAATCATATCAAAGTCGTTGTCGACCATCTTGAATTTCTTGCGCAGCCGCTTGATGTGGCTGTCGATGGTCCGGTCGTCGACATAGACCTGTTCGTCGTAGGCTGCGTCCATCAGCGCGTCGCGGCTTTTAACGACGCCGGGGCGCTGTGCCAGCGAATGCAGGATCAGGAATTCGGTGACCGTCAGGGTCACGGCCTCACCCTTCCAGGTGCAGGTATGGCGTTCCTGGTCCATGACCAGCTGCCCGCGCTCCAGCGAACGGGCCTGCTGCACGGCGCCGTTCTTCGGCGCGCCGCCGGCGGGGCTGGCGCCGGCGGCCGCGGCTTCACGGCTTGAGGCGCGGCGCAGCACGGCGCGGACGCGCTCGACCAGCAGGCGCTGCGAAAACGGCTTGGTGATGAAATCGTCGGCGCCCATCTTCAGGCCGAAGAGCTCATCGATCTCCTCATCCTTGGAGGTGAGGAAGATAACGGGAATGTCCGATTTCTGCCGCAGCCGGCGCAGCAATTCCATGCCATCCATGCGCGGCATCTTGATATCGAAGATCGCCAGCTGCGGCGGCCGCGCCAGCAGGCCGTCGAGGGCCGAAGCACCGTCCGTATAGGTCTCGACCTTATATCCTTCGGCCTCCAGTGCGATCGACACCGAGGTGAGGATGTTGCGGTCGTCATCAACGAGCGCGATTGTCGGCATGGTGTTGATCTCCATCATCAGTGCGCAATCTCCCGGATTTGCTTTCCCCAGGCGGTCTCAGTGACCGGATGCGCTTATGGAGGATAAAGGTGGAACAAATTGTGGCAAAGATAAAGGGAAAGATTGTCGTCGAATTCGAAGGCAATCGTGAGTGGTGCGGTAAAATGTTTCAACGCGTTCATCTAAAACGATTTAAAATTATGGCGTTAAATTTAAATCGATTAAATAGTTGATATTACTATATTTTTTCAAGTTTGGTCTCTTGCGTTTTAAAATTTCTCCCCGTATTTTCGCGATTAGTTTTAACGGCAACGAGCCTGAGCGAAGGGAACTAGCCATGGAAATGTTCGGAGTTCATAACCCGGCAACAGAGCTGGCAACGGTTGGATTGGGCGGCGCAGCCAGCGTTCGCTACAACTTTTCCGCCGCCGCGCTCTACGAAGAATCGATCCGCCGGGGCGAAGCCGAACTGACCGCTCAAGGTGCGCTGCGGGCCCTCACCGGCCAGCACACCGGCCGTTCGCCGCGTGACAAGTTCGTCGTTCGCGACAGCAATACCGATGGCGAAATCTGGTGGGACAACAACAAGCCGCTCTCGCCGGAGCATTTCGCGCTGCTGCGCGCGGATATGCTGGCGCATGCCGTCGGCAAGGACCTGTTCGTTCAGGATCTCATTGGCGGTGCCGAGGAAGGCCATGCTCTGCCGACCCGTGTCGTCACCGAATTTGCCTGGCATTCGCTGTTCATCCGCAATCTGTTGATCCGCCCGAACGCCGCAGCGCTGCCGAGCTTTGCACCGAAGCTGACGATTATCGATCTGCCGAGCTTCAAAGCCGATCCGGCCCGCCACGGCTGCCGTTCGGAAACGGTGATCGCCTGCGACCTGACCAATGGTCTTGTCCTCATCGGCGGCACCTCCTATGCCGGTGAAATGAAAAAGTCGGTCTTTACCGTTCTCAACTACCTGCTGCCGGCCAAGGGCGTTATGCCGATGCACTGCTCGGCCAATGTCGGCCCGAATGGGGATGCGGCGGTGTTCTTCGGCCTGTCCGGCACCGGCAAGACGACGCTGTCGGCCGATCCGGCCCGCACGCTGATCGGCGACGACGAACACGGCTGGAGCGAAAACGGCATCTTCAATTTCGAAGGCGGCTGCTACGCCAAGACCATCCGCCTGTCGGCCGAAGCCGAACCGGAAATCTATGCGACGACCCAGCGCTTCGGCACCGTGCTCGAAAACGTCGTGCTGAACGAGCGTCGCGAGCCGAATTTCGATGACGGCTCGCTCACCGAGAACACCCGCTGCGCCTATCCGATGGATTTCATCCCGAACGCTTCGGAAACCGGCCGGGCCGGGCATCCGAAGACGATCATCATGCTGACCGCCGATGCCTTCGGCGTCATGCCGCCGATCGCCCGTTTGACGCCCGATCAGGCGATGTACCACTTCCTTTCCGGCTACACCGCCAAAGTGGCCGGCACCGAAAAGGGTGTCGTCGAACCGGAAGCAACCTTCTCCACCTGCTTCGGTGCGCCCTTCATGCCGCGGCATCCGGCTGAATACGGCAATCTGCTGAAGGAGCTGATCAGCCGCCACGGCGTCGAATGCTGGCTGGTGAATACCGGCTGGACCGGCGGCGCCTACGGCACCGGCAAGCGCATGCCGATCAAGGCGACGCGCGCGCTTCTCGCTGCTGCTCTCACCGGCGAACTCGGCCAGGTCGAATTCCGGGCGGACACCAACTTCGGCTTCGCCGTGCCGGTCTCCGTCAACGGCGTCGACAGCAGCATCCTCGATCCACGCTCGACCTGGGCCGACAAGGCAGCCTATGACGCGCAGGCCGAAAAGCTGGTCTCGATGTTCATCGCCAATTTCGCCAAATTCGAGGGTCACGTCGATGGCGGCGTCCGCGATGCGGCTCCGGGCGTAAAGGTTGCGGCCGAATAAATCGAAGCCTGCCTTAAAAAATCTCTGACTCACGTGAAACCCGGCATCGCAGGATTGCCGGGTTTTTCGGTTGACGGCCGATATTTTCAATTCGCCGCCGATGTGAGATAGAACGCCGCATGGCCAGCGACGCGCTCTATATCGATGACAGGATCACCATATCAGGATGGGAGCTGACGGAACAGTTCGTTCTGGCCGGCGGTCCCGGCGGGCAGAATGTCAACAAGGTCTCGACCGCCGTCCAGCTGTTCTTCAACATCCAGAATTCGCCGTCGCTCAATGAGCGCGTCAAAACCAATGCGGTCAAGCTCGCCGGCCGGCGCCTGTCGAAGGACGGCGTGCTGATGATCGAGGCGAGCCGGTTTCGCAGCCAGGACCGCAACCGCGAGGATGCGCGCGAGCGGCTGAAGGAGCTGATTCTGGAGGCCGCCAAGCCGCCGCCGCCGCCGCGCAAGAAGACCAGGCCGACCAAGGGTTCGGTCGAACGCCGCCTGAAGGAAAAATCCGGCCGCTCGGAAGTCAAGAAAATGCGCGGCCGCCCCGGTGGCAGCGGCAGTGAATGACATGCCGGGACTGTTGAGCGGCATTCGCCATCTCCCCGGCTATCTCGACCGGGCACGTCAGGAGGCATTGGTGGAGGTAATCCGCACCATTGTCGCTGAGGCGCCGCTTTATGTGCCGGTCATGCCCGGCACCGGCAAGCCGATGTCGGTGCGCATGACCAATTGCGGGCCGCTCGGCTGGGTGACGGACAAGGAGCGCGGCTACCGCTACCAGCCGACGCATCCGGCAACCGGCAGGCGCTGGCCCGACATGCCGCAGGAATTGCTCGATATCTGGAATGATGTGTCCGGCTACGACAAGCCGCCGGAAGCCTGTCTGGTGAATTTCTACGCCGACGACGCGCGCATGGGTCTGCATCAGGACAAGGACGAGAGGGATCTGCGGGCGCCTGTCGTCTCGATCTCGCTGGGCAACAGCTGCCTCTTCCGCGTCGGCGGCCTCAACCGCAATGATCGCACGCTATCCTTCAAGCTTGCGAGCGGCGACCTGGTCGTGCTGGGCGGCGAGGGGAGGCTTTGTTTCCACGGCGTCGACCGCATTCATCCGGCAACCTCGACGCTGTTGAAGAATGGCGGCCGCATCAATCTGACGCTGCGCCGCGTCACTGCGTCTGATGGATCGTCGGAATAGAATCGCCTGCTATAATTTCCGCAGCGCCACCTGCTCGATCAGGTGATCCTTGCCCTTTTTCAGGATAAGATCGGCACGCGGCCGCGTCGGCAGGATGTTCTGGCGCAGGTTTTTCAGGTTGATGTTCGCCCAGAGATCCCCGGCGATTTCGAGCGCTTCCGCATCGCTGATAGAGGCGTAGCGATGGAAAAAGGAGTTCGGATCGCGGAAGGCGGTCTCGCGCAGCCGCATGAAGCGGGCGACGTACCAGTTATGGATCTGGTCTTCGGCGGCATCGATATAGATCGAGAAATCGAAGAAATCGGAGACCATCGGCACGATCTTGCCGCCGGCCGGCAGGTCGCGCGATTGCAGCACATTGATCCCCTCGAAGATCAGAATGTCGGGCCGGTCGACGATCTTGTATTCGTCCGGCAGCACGTCATAGACGAGGTGCGAATAGCTGGGCGCCTTCACATCCGGCTGCCCGGCCTTGATCGCCGAGAGAAAGCGCAGGATCGCGGCCGTATCGTAACTCTCCGGAAAACCCTTGCGCTGCATCAGCTTTTCCCGCTGCAGCACGGCATTCGGATGAAGGAAGCCGTCGGTGGTGACGAGGTCGACCTTCGGGCTGGAAGGCCAGCGCCCCAGTAGCTCCTTGAGGATACGGGCGGTGGTCGATT
Source organism: Rhizobium sp. N122 (assembly GCF_002211295.1). Lineage (NCBI taxonomy): Bacteria > Pseudomonadati > Pseudomonadota > Alphaproteobacteria > Hyphomicrobiales > Rhizobiaceae > Rhizobium > Rhizobium sp. N122. The sequence continues at coordinate 153,967 of NZ_LOKU01000007.1, forward strand.
TTCCCACGGCGACCGAGCCGGCAATGCCGATGACGAAGGGCGTCTTCGTCACATCGGAAAGGCTGAGGAAGCGGTTGCGCTGTTCGAACAGCATCTGCGAGGATTCGACATGTGCCGACAGCAGACGCGACAGCGACAGATAGATGCGCCGGACTTCGTCGAGATCGATCGGGTCGCCCATCGAACGCAGCCGTTTGACTTCGTCGCTGGTCAGCGTCAGCGGCGTATCGGCGCGGAACTTCGCCCATTGTTCGGAAGAGAAGAAGTGGTAGGGCGAATAGGAATCCGACTGGAAGTGATCCAACGTTTCCGGCACCCCGATAATCTCAGTCGCGATACTCATGAACTCTGCCGGCCGGCCTTTTCCTTGAGGCCGGACTGCGCGGTTCTGCGCTCGAGTTCGGCCATGACATTCTCTAACGGTATTTCAGCAATCTTCAATACGACCAAAAGGTGATAGAGCACATCGGCGGCTTCATAGGTCAGATTGTCGCGGTCGCCGGTCACCGCCGCCATCACGGCTTCGATCGCCTCTTCACCGAGCTTCTTGGCCGCTTTCGGCTGGCCGGCGGCGACGAGCTTGGCTGTCCAGGATTGTTCTGGCGAGGCTTTCGACCGCTCTGCGACGATGCTTTCGAGATCGGAAAGGGAAAATCCGCTCATATGTCCGCTTTCAAGGTTCAGTCGAGACGCATGTCGATGCCGCACTTCGACATATAGTGCTTCGCCTCGCCGACGGAATAGGTGCCGAAGTGGAAGATCGAGGCGGCGAGCACGGCATTGGCATGGCCCTGTTTGACCCCGGCGACGAGGTCGTCGAGGTCGCCGACACCGCCCGACGCGATGACGGGTACACGCACCGCATCGGCGATCGCCCGCGTCAGTTCCAGATCGTAGCCGACCTTGGTGCCGTCGCGGTCCATCGAGGTGACCAGCAGCTCGCCGGCGCCGCGCTCCACCATCTTCTGGGCGAATTCGATGGCGTCGAGGCCGGTCGCGTTGCGGCCGCCATGCGTGTAGATTTCCCAGGCGCTGAGATTGTCGCCGCCAACCGCTTGGCTACGCCTGCGCTTGGCGTCGATCGAAACGACGATGCATTGGTCGCCGAACTTGTCGGCCGCCTCAGTGACGAAATCGGGATTGCTGACCGCTGCCGAATTGATCGAGACCTTGTCGGCGCCACAAAGCAGCAGCTTGCGGATGTCGGCGATGGCGCGCACCCCGCCGCCGACCGTCAGCGGCATGAAGCATTGATCGGCCGTGCGCGACACGACATCGAAGATCGTCTCGCGATTGTCCGAGGAAGCGGTGATGTCGAGGAAACAGAGTTCGTCGGCGCCGGCCGCATCATAGGCCTTCGCCGCTTCGACCGGATCGCCGGCATCGACGAGATTGAGAAAGTTGACGCCCTTGACGACGCGGCCGTCCTTGACGTCGAGGCAGGGGATCACACGGGCTTTAAGGGTCATTTACGCGGTCTCCCTTGCCTTGCTGGCCTTGATCAGCGCCAGTGCTTCCGCCGGATCGATCCGGCCGTCATAAAGCGCGCGACCTGAAATAGCCCCCTCCAGCTTCTGCGCATCGGGCTGCAGCATGCGCTTGATGTCTTCGATGGAGGCAAGGCCGCCGGAAGCGATGACGGGAATGGAGACGGCATCGGCAAGTGCAAGCGTCGATGCCCAGTTGATGCCGGTCAGGATGCCGTCGCGGTCGATATCGGTGTAGATAATCGCGCTGACGCCGGCGCCCTCGAATTTCCGGGCGAGCTCGACGATGCCGAGTTCGGACGCCTCCGCCCAACCCTCGACGGCCACCTTGCCGCCCTTGGCGTCGATGCCGACGGCCACATGGCCTGGAAATTTCCGGCAGGCCTCGATGACCAGATCAGGATCGCGCACCGCGACGGTGCCGAGAATGACGCGCCGCAGCCCGCGCGCGAGCCACGCTTCGATATGATCGAGCGTGCGGATGCCGCCGCCCAGCTGCACCGGATTTTTCGTCGCCTTCAGGATTGCTTCGACGGCGTCGCCATTGGCCGAATGTCCCGCAAAGGCGCCGTCGAGATCGACCACGTGCAGCCATTCGAAACCCTGGTCTTCGAAGGATTTCGCCTGGGCGGCCGGATCGGTGTTGTAGACCGTCGCCTGCTGCATGTCGCCGAGCTTCAGGCGGACGCATTGGCCGCCCTTCAGGTCGATCGCGGGAAAAAGGATCATATCGTCTTACGTCCGTAGAGTGGTCGGTACCATCAGCGCATTCCACGCATCTACGATATCCGAGTGGAAAAAGACAGCGGCAATGGTGGCCGCGCCGAAAAGCAGAAGAAGGAGCAGGGTGACGGTAAAGCCGGCGCGAACCTGGCGCCAGAAGCCGAGGCGCCGCTTCATCGATTTTTCGATGTCGCGCACCTCTCGCAGCGCCTGGCTGTTGACGGCGGCCAGCCGGATTTCCGGCTCCATCGCCTCCACATAGGTTTCGGCATAACTCGAAAGGATCTGCGAGGCGCGGTCGCGCAGCGTATTGCGCAGGTCGGTCGAGAGATAATTGCCGGCGACCGCGGCAAGTTCGGCCTCATTGGGCGAACGGCCGGCATTGCGCTTGCGATAGCTGACGACGAAATCGCGTTTCTGCCGCTCGTAGAGGGCGTAGGCAAGCAGGCCGATCAGATCGTCCTCGCCTTCGATATAAAATTCCAGCACGGCCTCGGCGATGTCGGCGGCGTTGATGCCGTTGGCGCGCAGCTGCGAATTCTCCTTGCCGGCAAGGAATTCATGGATCATCGGTCCAACCTTTCTTTCAACGCCTTGGCTGCATTGGAAAGCGCTCTCTTATGAATGGTCTCATCGACACGGCGGATGATCGTTCCGTCGGGAAGTCGGATGTCGGAGAAGGGAGGCAGGCCTTCTCTGGAAGGTCTCAGCGTGTAGAATACCTGGCCTGATTTCCGCGACGCCGGCATCGAGCGCACTCCTGTTCCGCCGTTTCCATAAAGGGGAAATGAGGCGGCGGTATTACGGGTTCCAGCGGAGGAAATTGGCGATCAGCGCCAAGCCGAGTTTCTGGCTCTTTTCCGGGTGAAACTGTGCACCGACCATGTTGTCGCGTCCGACAAGAGCGGTCATCGCACCGCCATAGTCGACGGTCGCGATGACGTCGTCGGCATTCTCGGCGGCCAGATGATAGGAATGCACGAAATAGGCATGCAGCCCGTCCGGGCCGGTCGCAATGCCGTTAAAGATCGGGTGGTCCCGCTGCAGGTCGAGTGTATTCCAGCCGATCTGCGGGATCTTCAATTGCGGGTCATCGGGCGTCATCCCGATCACATCGCCGCGGATCCAGTTAAAACCGTGCGTCACGGTCTTTTCGAGGCCGCGCGAGGACATCAGCTGCATGCCGACGCAGATGCCGAGGAACGGCCGCGCCTTCTTCTCGACGGCCTCGATCAGCACCTCAGCCATGCCGGGAACGGCATCGAGACCGCGCCGGCAATCGGCATACGCGCCGACGCCTGGAAGCACGATACGATCGGCCGCGGCAACATCCTCAGCCCTGTCGGTCAGATCGATCTGCGCATCGATACCCGCCTCGCGCGCGGCCCGCTCGAAAGCCTTGGTCGCCGAGCGCAGATTGCCGGAGCCATAGTCGATAATCGCGACGCGCATCGTCAGCGTCCTCCATCAAAACCAAAGAGACCAAGCGATGTCGCTTGGCCGTGCGGGCCGTTCGGTCGGCTCTTGTTCTCCCAGCCCGGCGCGGCGGCATCAGTGTCGGGCCCCGCCGCCCGGTCGGAAAAGTAGACGTCTTCGGCAATGCCGATCGTATCGGCCGCTATCAGTGCGTCTTCATTCCAGCCCTTGCCGGCCAGGTTGCGGATGCGCAAATTCTGGCCCTCCAGGCCGACCAGCAGGTTCACGCCCAACGTGATGGCTGCTCCCGCCGGCCAGAGACCCGGCTCGTCCATCAGCGCGCCGCCGATTGCCTGCAGCAGAAAGGCAGCCGCCGCGTATAACCACAGCCGATGGAACAGCAGCCAGGCCCATGGAAACAGCAAACCGAGCCACGTGAAGCCGTCGCGGATCACACGCGTTTCGTCAAGGCGCGTGCCAGCGCTGCCGGGCGGTGTCAGGAAGATATAGCTTGATGTCATTGTCGCCGCTCCCTTGAAGGGCTCAGACGAGCGTGCCCTTGGTAGAGGGAACGCGGCCCGCCTGTCTCGGATCGATCTCTGTCGCCGTGCGCAATGCGCGGGCGACGGCCTTGAAGCACGTCTCGGCAATATGGTGGTTGTTGGCGCCATAATGGTTGAGAATATGCAAGGTGATGCCGGCATTCTGGGCAAGCGCCTGGAAGAATTCGCGAACGAGTTCGGTGTCGAACGTGCCGATCTTCGGCGCACTGAAGGCGACGTTCCAGACGAGGAACGGCCGGCCGGAAAGATCGACCGCAGCTTTGGTCATCGTCTCGTCCATGGCGAGATCGATCGACGCGTAGCGCGTAATGCCGCGCCGGTCGCCGAGCGCCTTGGAGATCGCCTGGCCGATGGCAATGCCCGTATCCTCGACCGTGTGGTGGTCGTCGATATGCAGGTCGCCCTGGGATTCGATCTCCATGTCGATCAGGGAATGCCGCGCAAGCTGGTCGAGCATATGGTCGAAGAAGCCGACACCGGTCGAAATCTTCGATTTGCCGGTGCCGTCGAGATTGACGGAGACGGAAATCGAGGTCTCGTTGGTCTTGCGGGAAACGCTGCCCGTACGGCTTGCTGCGGTCTCGGCCATATGGCCCTCCATCGGAATAAGGCCGTTCCTTATCAGGCGCATCGGCAAATATCCAGAAGCCGGGCAAGAGAAAAGCCTGGCCATTTGCAAACGGCGCCGGCCCACTTACATAGGGCTCAACAGGGCCAATGTCTGGTCTCGCGTAAAGCCCGCGTCATGGGCAGACAGGTGTTTGATGACAACGATCATTACAGTTCGAAAAGGCGGCAAGGTGGTGATGGCCGGCGATGGCCAGGTGAGCCTCGGCCAGACCGTCATGAAGGGCAATGCCCGCAAGGTGCGGCGCATCGGCAAGGGCGACGTCGTCGCCGGTTTTGCCGGCGCCACCGCCGATGCCTTCACCCTGCTCGAACGGCTTGAAAAGAAGCTGGAGCAATATCCCGGCCAGCTGATGCGCGCTGCCGTCGAACTCGCCAAAGACTGGCGCACCGACAAATACCTGCGCAATCTCGAAGCCATGATGCTCGTCGCCGACAAGTCGATCACGCTGGCGATCACCGGCAACGGCGATGTTCTGGAACCGGAGCACGGCACGACGGCGATCGGTTCCGGCGGCAATTTTGCCCTAGCGGCCGCCCTGGCACTCATGGATACCGACAAATCGGCCGAAGAGATTGCCCGCCGCGCCCTCGAAATCGCAGCCGACATCTGCGTCTACACGAACCATAATGTCGTGGTGGAAGCGCTGGATGCCGAAGGCTGAACCCTATGCCTTCCGGCCGCTTGCCGTGGCTGATCTGCCGCTCGTCGCCACATGGCTGGAAAGCCGGCATGTCAGGCGCTGGTGGCGCGATCCGGCCGAGGCGCTGGCTTCAATGGAAGAGCATATCGATGCGGCTTCCGTCTCTTGCTTCATCGTCACTTTGAATGGGAAGGACTTCGCCTTTATTCAGGCCGCCGATCTCGACGACGAGGACGATGAAGCGCTCGCCGGCCAGCCGAAGGGCACCTACGGCATCGACCAGTTCATCGGCATAGAGGAACTCGTTGGCAAGGGTCACGGACCGGCCTTTATGATAGGGTTCTGCGATATGCTCTTTGCAAAGGGCGCGCGGCGGATCCTCGTCGATCCGCATCCTGACAATGCATTCGCAATCAGAGCCTATACCAAGACGGGCTTTCAAGGACTTGGCGAAACAACGACTAAATACGGCCGGGCGCTGTTGATGGCCCTGGACCGCCAGGAGAATGATACGCAATGACCACCTTTTCCCCCCGCGAGATCGTTTCCGAACTCGACCGCTACATCATCGGCCAGCATGACGCCAAGCGCGCCGTTGCGATTGCGCTGCGCAACCGCTGGCGCCGCCAGCAGCTCGACCCGAGCCTGCGCGACGAAGTCATGCCGAAGAACATCCTGATGATCGGCCCGACCGGCGTCGGCAAGACCGAGATCTCCCGCCGCCTGGCAAAACTCGCCGGCGCGCCCTTCATCAAGGTGGAAGCGACCAAATTCACCGAGGTCGGCTATGTCGGCCGCGATGTCGAGCAGATCATCCGCGATCTGGTCGAGGTCGGCATCGGCCTGATGCGCGAGAAGAAACGGACCGAGGTCCAGGCCAAGGCGCATGTCAGCGCCGAGGAGCGTGTTCTCGATGCGCTGGTCGGCACCACCGCATCGCCTGCCACCCGCGAAAACTTTCGCAAGAAGCTGAGGGACGGCGAACTCGACGACAAGGAAATCGATATCGAGGTGGCCGACGCCGGCTCCGGCATGGGCGGCTTCGAAATACCCGGCATGCCGGGCGCCAATATCGGCGTGCTCAACCTGTCGGAAATGTTCGGCAAGGCGATGGGCGGCCGCACCAAGAAGGTCCGCACCACGGTCAAGGCCTCCTACAGCGATCTGATCCGCGACGAATCCGACAAGCTGATCGACAATGAGGTGATCCAGCGCGAGGCCGTTCGCTCCACCGAGAATGACGGCATCGTCTTCCTCGACGAAATCGACAAGATCGCCGCCCGCGACGGCGGCATGGGCGCCGGCGTTTCGCGCGAAGGCGTGCAGCGCGACCTGCTGCCGCTCGTCGAAGGCACGACGGTTTCGACCAAATACGGGCCGGTGAAAACGGACCATATCCTCTTCATCGCCTCCGGCGCCTTCCACGTCTCCAAACCGTCGGATCTTCTTCCCGAGCTGCAGGGGCGCCTGCCGATCCGTGTCGAATTGCGCCCGCTGAACAAGGAGGATTTCCGCCGGATCCTGACCGAGACGGAAGCAAGCCTCATCCGCCAGTATCGCGCGCTGATGGAAACCGAAAGCCTGAACCTCGAATTCACCGACGACGCCATCGATGCGCTCGCCGATGTCGCCGTGCATCTGAACTCCTCCGTCGAAAACATCGGCGCCCGGCGTCTGCAGACGGTGATGGAGCGGGTCCTCGACGATATTTCCTACAATGCGCCCGATCGCGGCGGCACGGCCGTCACCATCGATGCCGCCTATGTGCGCGAGCATGTCGGCGATCTCGCGCAGAATACCGATCTCTCGCGCTTCATTCTGTGATATCGGCGCACCGGTCCATGTCTTTCCCGATGTGAATGCCGGATTGTGACGAACTCTATCCTCGACAGCGGGCCTTTTACTTTTTAGTGAAGGCCCGTTTTGTTTTCCGCTCCGGCTTTATTCGGCCAAGATTCTGGTCCAGTCAGCCGCATCGCAAACAGGACGATGGAACGGGACGGGATAGCGGATCGTGCGACGCCTTTTGACAAGCCTTTTGATTGCCGCTGCCCTGGTGAATTCGGCGCCTGCCTTCGCCATGCAGACGGTTCCGGCCGGCAACCGTCATGCCGAGCAGCCCGATATTCCGGGCGCGTCGGTGAGACGCACCAAAGGAACCAAGAGCAGCTTCGATCTGAAATATGAAAAGGTCCACGAGCTTCTGGCGACCGATCGCGAGCTGATGGGCAAGATCCGTAAGGTCTCCAGCGCTTACGGCATCAATCCCATCCATGTCGTCGGCGCGATCGTCGGCGAACATACCTATAATGTCGACGCCTACGACCGGCTGCAGGCCTATTATGTCAAGGCTGCCTCCTATGCCGGAGAAAGCTTCCGCTTCGCCTATGACGGCGAAAACGTCGACGATTTCGTGGCGCGGCCGCAATTTGCCGAATGCAAAGCCAAGAGTGATTCCTACACGCTCTGGTCCTGTCGCGAGGATGTCTGGGAAAGCGATTTCCGCGGCAAGACGGTGGGTGGCAAGTCCTTCCCCAACAATCGTTTCAGCGCGGTCTTTTTTCAGCCCTTCTATGCCGGCCAGACCTTCGGCCTCGGCCAGGTCAATCCGCTGACGGCGCTGATGCTCTCCGATCTGGTGGCCCGCGTCTCCGGTTACCCGAAGCTGAACGAAAAGAATGCCGGCGCCGTCTACAGGGCGATCATGGATCCCGATATCTCGCTCGCCTTCGTCGCCGCCTCGATCCGCCGGTCGATCGACGATTACAAGGAGATCGCCGGCATGGATATCTCGGGCAATCCCGGCCTGACCGCGACGCTTTATAATGTCGGCAATTCGCGCCAGCGCGCCGCAGCCCTTGCCGCGAAAAACCGCGGCTCCGGCGCCACCGCCTGGCCCGAAGAGAATTATTACGGCTGGCTGATCAACGACAAGCTGGACGAACTCAAGGGCCTGCTCTAGCTTCAGGCCTGACGGGAAGATGTCGATCTTCCCCGAAAGGCTTTTCCGATGGACATGCGTCCTGATCCCTTCGTTCCGCCGGCGCCGCTGCCGCGCACCGTGCCGCCGAGCCGGCTGGAAATCATCCGCACCATCCTGCGCAACCCGCTCGAACTCTGGGGCGAACCCTCCTACACGCTGCCCTGGATCCGCACCAATTTCTTCGGCCAGAGGACGCTGATCGTCAATGATCCCGACCTGATCAAGCATGTGCTGGTCGACAACGCCAATAATTACCGCATGTCGGATGTGCGCCAGCTCGTCCTGCGTCCGATCCTCCGCGACGGTCTTTTGACGGCCGAAGGACCTGTCTGGAAGAGATCACGCAAGGCGGTTGCGCCCGTTTTCACACCCCGCCACGCCCAGGGATTCGCCGGGCAGATGCTGCGCCAGTCGGAAGACTATGCCGGCAAATATCAGAGCGCGGGCGAGGCGGGGGCAATTTTCGATATCAGCACGGATATGACCGAGCTGACCTTCGCGATCCTCGCCGACACGTTATTTTCAGGTGAAATCGTCACTTCGAGAGGCCATTTTGCCGATGACGTCAATGCTCTCCAGCATCGCATGGGCCGCGTCGATCCGATGGATCTAATGCGCGCGCCGTCCTGGGTTCCACGTGTGACACGCATCGGCGGTCAGAAAGTGCTGGAGAAGTTCCGCGCCATCGTGCGCAACACGATGGATATGCGGTTGGCTAAGATGAAGGCCGATCGCGGTACGGCACCCGAGGATTTCCTGACGCTGCTGCTGGAACAGGAAGGCCCCGACGGGCTGACGAAGGAAGAAATCGAAGACAATATCCTGACCTTTATCGGCGCAGGCCATGAGACCACGGCGCGGGCGCTGGCCTGGACGCTCTATTGCGTCTCGAACAGCCCGCATATCCGCCAGGCGATGGAGGTGGAAATCGACGCGGTGCTCGCCACCGGAGCCGAACCGGTGGCATGGCTGGATATGATGCCGCAGACGCGTGCCGCCTTCGAGGAGACGTTACGCCTCTATCCGCCGGCGCCATCCATCAATCGCGCCGCCATAGCCGATGATTCCTGGATAAGCCCCAAGGGCGAGCGGATCGAGCTCGAGACCGGGATCACGGTGCTGATCATGCCCTGGACGCTCCATCGCCACGAACTCTATTGGGACAGACCGCGCGCCTATATGCCCGAGCGTTTCCTGCCCGAAAATCGCAGCTCTATCGGGCGCTTCCAGTTTCTGCCTTTCGGCGCCGGTCCGCGTGTCTGCATCGGCGCCACCTTTGCGCTTCAGGAGGCGGTGATTGCCCTTGCCGTCCTGATGCATCGCTATCGCTTCGATTCCACCGACGAGACCAATCCCTGGCCGGTGCAGAAGCTGACGACGCAGCCGCAGAACGGACTGCCGATGCGGGTGACGCCGCGCATAATTTCCCGACAAGCATAAATCTTTCGAATTATTGCGGAATTGACTGTGAATGAAAGCCGGGCAAAGTGGCAGCATTCACAGTTGTTGCAGGGAGAATGTCGCATGAGCCGCATTGAAAAGAACGGTCTTGCCATCGAAGCCATCCTTCATGATTTCCTCGTCAAGGAGGTGCTGCCTGGCTTGGCGGTCGATGCGGACAAGTTCTTTGCCGATTTTTCGGCGATCGTCCACGATCTGGCTCCGAGGAATCGGGCGCTGCTGGCAAAACGTGACGAGCTGCAGCTCAAGATCGACGACTGGTATCGTCGGCACGGCGCCCCGAGCGATATGGACGACTACCAATCCTTTCTGCGTGGAATCGGCTATCTCCTGCCGGAGGGATCGGACTTCCAGGTGTCGACCCAGAATGTCGACCCCGAGATCGCCTCGATCGCCGGCCCGCAGCTGGTCGTTCCGGTGATGAACGCCCGTTATGCGCTGAACGCCGCCAATGCCCGCTGGGGCTCGCTCTATGATGCGCTTTATGGCACGGACGCCATTCCGGAGAGCGACGGCGCCGAAAACGGCAAGGGGTACAATCCGAAACGCGGTGAGAAGGTCATCGCCTGGGTGCGCGATTTCCTCGACACATCGGTGCCGCTGCAGGAGAGCCACTGGAAGGATGTCGGCGGTTTCGCCATCAAGGATGGGGGGCTCGCCCTCCGATCGACCGATGGCGAACAGGCAATGCTTGCGGATCGCGGGCATTTTGCCGGCTATCGCGGCGATGCCGTCGCTCCGACCCATATTCTCCTCAAGAACAACGGCATCCATATCGAGATCGTCATCGACGCGACGACGGCAATCGGCAAGTCCGATCCGGCTCATATTTCCGATGTCTGGCTGGAATCGGCGATCACGGCGATCATGGACTGTGAGGATTCGATTGCCGCCGTCGACGCCGAGGACAAGACCGTCGTCTATCGCAACTGGCTCGGCCTGATGAAGGGCGATCTGCAGGAGGAGGTGGCAAAAGGCGGGGTAAGCTTCATCCGCAAGCTCAACCCGGACCTGGAATACAGGGGTCCCGATGGCGCCGCCTTCGAAGTGCATCGCCGCTCGCTGATGCTGGTGCGCAATGTCGGACACCTCATGACCAATCCGGCGATTGTCGACAAGGACGGCAACGACGTGCCTGAGGGCATCATGGATGCCGTTATCACCGGCCTGATTGCGCTTTATGATATCGGCCCGGCTGGCCGGAGGAAGAATTCCCGCGCCGGCTCCATGTATGTGGTCAAACCGAAGATGCATGGGCCGGAAGAGGTGGCTTTCGCCGTCGAGATCTTTTCGCGGGTCGAAGATGCGCTTGGCATGGCGCGCAACACCATCAAGATGGGCATCATGGATGAGGAACGCCGCACAACGGTTAATCTCAAGGAGTGCATCCGCGCCGCCCGCGAGCGCGTCGTCTTCATCAATACCGGTTTCCTCGATCGCACTGGCGACGAGATCCACACCTCGATGGAGGCCGGCCCGATGATCCGCAAGGGCGATATGCGCCAGGCCGCGTGGATATCGGCCTATGAGAACTGGAATGTCGACATCGGCCTCGAATGCGGTCTTGCCGGCCATGCCCAGATCGGCAAGGGCATGTGGGCGATGCCGGATCTGATGGCGGCGATGCTGGAGCAGAAGATCGCCCATCCGAAGGCCGGCGCCAACACCGCCTGGGTCCCGTCGCCGACGGCGGCAACCCTGCACGCTACCCATTATCACCGCGTCAATGTCGCCAGGGTTCAGCAGGGGTTGAAGGACCGCGCCCGCGCCAAGCTCTCCGACATTCTCTCGGTACCCGTTGCGGTGCGGCCGAACTGGACGCCGGAGGAAATCCAGCGCGAACTCGACAACAATGCCCAGGGCATCCTCGGCTACGTCGTGCGCTGGATCGATCAGGGCGTCGGCTGCTCGAAGGTGCCCGACATCAACAATGTCGGCCTGATGGAGGATCGCGCCACCTTGCGCATCTCGGCCCAGCATATGGCGAACTGGCTGCATCACAAGGTCGTCACCGAGGCCCAGATCGTCGAAACGATGAAGCGCATGGCGGCCGTGGTCGACCGGCAGAACGAGGCGGATCCCCTCTACCAGCCAATGGCCGGTAATTTCGACGGCTCGATCGCCTTCCAGGCCGCCCTCGACCTCGTGCTGAAGGGCAGGGAGCAGCCGAACGGCTATACCGAGCCGGTTCTTCATCGCCGGCGCCTCGAGCTGAAGGCGAAGCCGGCCGGTTGAGGGTATAGCCGAGAATAGAAAAAGGCCGCCGGAGCGACAGTCCGGCGGCCTTTTTTATACCGAATTCGGTCTCTACTTACTGGATAACGATGACCTTGGACGTGCCCTTGCCGGGACGGACGCGGCTGTAAAGGTCGATCACGTCCTGATTCATCAGGCGAATGCAGCCCGAGGAAGCGGCGGTGCCGATCGAAGACCATTCCGGCGTGCCGTGCAGGCGGAACAGCGTGTCTTTGCCATCGTCATTAAAGAGATACATGGCGCGCGCGCCGAGCGGATTGCTGAGGCCCGGGCCCATGCCGTCTTCGACATATTTGGCGACATCCGGACGGCGTTCAGCCATTTCCTTCGGCGGGTGCCAGGTCGGCCATTCCTGCTTCCAGGCGACGTAGGCAGTGCCGGCCCATGCGAAGCCCTGCTTGCCGACGCCGATGCCGTAGCGCATCGCCTTGCCGTTGGCCAAGATGTAATAGAGGAAGCGCTCGCGCGTGTTGACGATGATCGTTCCGGGACGCTCCGTGGTCTGGTAGCTGACGACCTGGCGGCGGAACTGCGGCTTGACCCTGTCGATCGGGATCGCCGGCAGAGAGTATCCGGCATCCTTGGTTACGCCATAGGCGTCGTTGAAGATCTGGGCTGTCTGTACCGTCGGGCCTGCGCCCTTGTCGTCGACGGATGCGCTGTCTGATGTCGAGGAGCAACCGGCCAGTGCGAGCGTCGTCAGCAGGCCAAGTACCGGGAATGCATTGCGGATGCGCATAGATGACTCTTGAAGTTTTGGGGCAAGGAGAACAGTCTTTCGACCATTGTTGATTATGGTTTATTTTCGATTAACTTGCGCTTTGCAAGGCTACTGCAGCGCGACAAATCCGTCTGCGGCGCAAATTAAAAGCGCATGGTTTTTTTGCAACAACACGCCAGCCCCTGGGATGGTTATCCATGACGATTTTGAGCGTTTACAATAACAATCCGTTAATTGATGGCCGGCAATCGGACAGGGCCATGATGGTGCGGCGGGGAACGCAGATATTGCTGCATGAAATGCGCCACGCGGTGCTACCCGAACTGCCGCTGGCGAGCGGCCGCCGCGCCGATTTGATCACCGTTTCGGAAAAGGGCGAGGTCTGGATCATCGAGATCAAGACGTCGATCGAGGATTTCCGGGTGGATCGTAAATGGCCGGAATACAGGCTGCATTGCGACCGGCTGTTCTTCGCCACTCACGAAGGTGTGCCGCTCGACATCTTTCCCGAGGAGTGCGGGCTTTTCCTCTCGGACGGTTACGGCGCCCATATGATTCGCGAGGCGCCGGAACACCGCATGGCCCCGGCCACACGAAAATCCGTCACGCTCAACTTCTCGCGCGCCGCCGCCCAAAGGCTGATGATGGCCGAATGGGCGAACGGTAAACCGTTCACCGTCGATGATGTCTGATGGATATGTCGGTTATTTCGGCGCCCGTTTGGCAAGGATGCGCTGCAGCGTGCGCCGGTGCATATTGAGCCGGCGCGCCGTTTCCGAGACGTTGCGCTCGCACATTTCATAGACCCGCTGGATATGTTCCCAGCGCACCCGGTCGGCCGACATCGGGTTCTCCGGAAGCTCGGCCTTTTCGCCCGCCCGCTGTGTCAGCGCCGAAAAGACGTCGTCGGCATCCGCGGGCTTTGCCAGGTAATCGACGGCGCCGAGTTTTACGGCGGTCACCGCGGTTGCGATATTGCCGTAGCCGGTCAATACGATGATTCGGGTGTCGTCGCGCCGCTGGCGGATCGCTTCGATGACATCAAGCCCGTTGCCGTCGCCGAGCCGAAGGTCGACCACCGCATATTTCGGCGGCCTGCCTTTCGATTTCGCAACGCCTTCGGCGACCGATTCGGCCGTCTCCACCTGGAAACCGCGCGTCTCCATCGCCCGGGCCAGCCGGCGCAGGAACGGCCCGTCATCATCGACGATCAGCAGGCTGGCGTCGGGACCGATATGATCTTCATCCCCAGCGGCGAAATTTTCGTGATTTTGTTCTGTCATCGTCTTGCCCTGGCGCTTGAACGCCCGATCTGCGTCAACCGCTTATATCCTACTTATGCCGACAAAGTCACTTTGTCGAATTTGCGTCGATCAGCATGCGCGGCCATTCGATCCGGATCCGCGCGCCCGCACTTTCCGGGTCGCGATTCTCGAAAGTCAAAGATGCCCCCGAGCGCTCCAGCAGGGTCTTGGCGATGAAAAGCCCGAGGCCGAGGCCGCCCGCCGTATCCTCTTTCTGCCGCCTGGTCATGTAAGGCTCGCCGATCCGCGTCAGAATATCGGGGGCATAACCAATGCCGTCATCCTCGATGACGATCAGCACTTTATCGTGATCATGCTCGACGGTGATCTTCACTTTCTCCCGCGCATAATCGACGGCGTTTTCGATCAGATTGCCGAGCCCGTACATGATGCCGGCATTGCGGTCGGTCACCGGCTCGTCCTTGCGCGGGCTCTTTTCGATCAGCTCCAGGATGATGCCGAATTCCCGGTGCGGCGCGACGACCTCCTCGATCATCGAGGAAAGCGGCAGCCGGCGCATATGCGCTTCGCCTTCCGACGAGAGTGTCGTCAAGCGCCGCAGAATGTCACGGCAGCGTTCGCTCTGGCTGCGCAACAGCATCACATCCTCGCGGAAACGATCGTCGTCCTTGAGTTCGCGCTCCATTTCCTTGGCGACGACGCTGATCGTCGCAAGCGGCGTGCCGAGTTCGTGGGCGGCCGCAGCCGCCAGTCCGTCGAGCTGCGAAAGATGCTTTTCCCGCTGCAGCACCAGTTCGGTCGCAGCCAGCGCATCGGCAAGCTGGCTCGCCTCCATCGACACCCGATAGGCATAGAAGGCGGCGAACGCCATCGTCGAGGCGATCGAGCACCAGACGCCGAACTGCATGACGTTGTGGACATTGATTTCGACGCCGTCGAACCACGGCAGCGGAAAGGGCGAAAAGGCAAGCACCGTGATGCAGATCATCGCAAAGCCGATCAGCGCCGTACTGTAACGGATCGGCTGCGAGGCAAACGAGATGATAACCGGCACGCAGACGAGGGCGGCGAAAGGATTGGCAAGGCCGCCGGTGATGAAGAGCAGCGCGCAAAGCTGCAGAAGATCGAAGCCGAGCAACGCGAAGGCGGCCGGCGATTCGAGCCGGTGTGTCGGCGGATAGCGGATCGTCAGGTAGAAGTTCACCCAGGCAAGGGCGGCGATCAGCGACGAGCTGGCAATCAGCGGCAACGGAAATTTCAGCCAGAAGGCGACGATGAACACCGTCAGCGCCTGCCCGCCGACGGCAAGCCAGCGCAGCCGGACCAGCGTTTGCAGGCGCAGCCTGCGGCTGCTGTGGCGGTCCTCCAGCGTAAGGCTTTCCGTCTTGTCGATCATGCCGCGGGCTCCTTCAGTGGGCCTCATGTACCACGCGGTTTTGCCCGTGTCGTCGGCAAGGCGTCTTCCGGCCGCTCCGGCCAGGGATGCCGGGGATAGCGGCCGCGCATATCGGCGCGCACATCCTTCCATGAGCCGGCCCAGAAGCCCGGCAGGTCGCGGGTCGTCTGGATCGGCCGGTGCGCTGGCGAGGTCAGTTCGAGCAGCAGCGGCAGACGGCCGCCGGCGATCGCCGGGTGCTGCTTCAGCCCGAATAGCTCCTGCACGCGGATCGTCAGCACCGGCTCCTCGCCTTCATATTGGATCGGATGCCTTTGGCCGGTCGGCGCTTCGAAATGGGTCGGCGCAAGTCGGCTAAGGTCGCGCTGCAACTCGTGCGGCACCAACGACATCAGCCCGTTCGAAAGCCCGGCCGCGGAAATTTCGGAGAGGCCGCGGGCCTCCGTCTGATAGGGGCCGAACCAATCGTCCAGCCGGGAAAGCAGGGCATCGTCCCCGACATCGGGCCAGGGATCGCCGATCGTCCGGTGAAGAAATCCGATCCGCTCGCGAAGCTGCATGGCCTCCTTGGAGAAGGCGAGATGATCGAGCCCGAGCTCGCGCACCCCCTCCACCAGCGCCTGGGTGACCGCCGCTCCGGAAGGTCGTGGCAACGGCGTTTCTTCGAAGACGATCGCGCCGAGCCGGGTTGCCCGTCGAGCCCGTATCTGCCGGCTTTGCCGGTCGAAGAAGATCTGATCGCCGGTTTTGATCTCGCCGGGCAGCTCGGCTTCAATATCGGCGCGTGTCACCTCGGCCGCCGCCAGAACCCGCGCCTGCGCCGCCCGCCCGGTAAGGTCGGCGATAACCAGCATCTGGCTGCCGGCCAGCCTCTCTGTTTCAGGCAATTCCGCGCCGCGCCCGTTCGCCATCACGAATCGGCCGCGCCCGCCGCGCTGAAGGGCGATTCGATCCGGGAATGCATGCAGCAGCAGCTGGCCCGCAAGCGCCGGCGCCGGTGCGGTAACTCTGTCGAGGCCGCTCGCCAGCCGCCCCGCCAGCCGCCGTGAGGCCTCCGCTCTTTCGCCGCGTTCGGCCTTGAAGCGTCGCAGCCGCTCCTCGATATCGATATTCGTTCCACCCAGCCCCTGTTCGGTGAGAAGCACGGCGATCGATGCAGCATCCCGGGCGTGCCCCGATTCGCCAGCGGAAACGACCATGGCGGCAAGCCGCGGCGGCAAAGCGAGATCGCGCATTACCTTGCCGCGTGCCGTCAGCGCCCCATCCTTGTCGAGCGCGCCGAGCTGGCCAAGCAGCACCCGCGCTTCCTTAAGCGTCGTCTCCGGCGGCTGGTCGACAAAGGCAAGCGATCCCGGATCCTGAACGCCCCAATGGGCGAGATCAAGCACCAGTCCGGAAAGATCGCTGGACAGGATCTGCGGCGGCGTGAAGGCCGGCAGGGCCGCCGTCTGTCCCTGGTGCCACAGCCTGACGGCGATGCCCGGTTCGGTTCGTCCGGCACGGCCCGCCCGCTGATCGGCGGACGCCCGCGACACGCGCACCGTCTCCAGCCTTGTGATCCCGGTCGACGCCTCGAACACCGGCAGGCGCTGCAGCCCGCTGTCGATTACGATCCTGACGCCGTCGATGGTGATTGAGGTTTCGGCGATCGATGTCGCCAGCACGATCTTGCGCGTGCCCTTCGATGCCGGCCGGATTGCCGCGTCCTGCTCCTTCTGGCCAAGATTGCCATAGAGCGGCGCAATCAGTGTCTCGGGTCCAAATCGTCCCTGCAGCCGTTCGGCGGTTCGGGTGATCTCCGCCTGGCCGGGCAGGAAAGCGAGGATGGAGCCGGTTTCAGCGGCATGGGCATCGAGGATCGCCCGCGTGACAGCATCCTCGATGCGCTCGCCGCCCGGCCGATCCTGGTAACGGATATCGATCGGAAAGCTGCGCCCCAGGCTTTCGATGACAGGCGGATGGTCGAGCAGGGCCGCCACACGTTCGACGTCGAGGGTCGCAGACATGACGAGAATACGCAGGTCCTCGCGCAGCGCCGATTGGACGTCGAGCGCCAGCGCCAGCCCGAAATCGGCATCGAGCGAACGCTCATGGAATTCGTCGAAGATCACCGCAGAGACACCGGCGAGCTCCGGGTCGTCGAGGATCATCCGGGCAAAAACCCCCTCGGTCACCACCTCGACCCGCGTCGCCGCCGATATCCTGTTGTCGAGGCGCATGCGGTAGCCGATCGTCTCGCCGACCTGTTGGCCGAGCAATGACGCCATCCGGCTTGCCGCTGCCCGCGCCGCCAGTCGCCGCGGCTCCAGCAGAATGATCTTGCCGTCGCCGCGCCAGGCCTGGTCAAGCAGGTAAAGCGGCACCAGTGTCGTCTTGCCGGCGCCGGGCGGTGCGGAAAGGACGGCACGTTTCTGCTCGGCCAGGGCGGCGCCGACCGCCGGCAGGACATGGGAAACCGGAAGTTCCGGCAATGATGCACTGATTGTCACTTTCGCCCTGTCATCGTCTCATAGGTAAGGATAGTGCCGGCCAGCCGTTCTTCATCGAGAACAAGCATCCTTCACTCTGCCGGATCGGTTTTTCCGCCCAGACTAGCCAGTGAGGCGCGTTATAGGCAAGCACCTGGAATTGCCTCATAGGCTTCCCATATAAGCCTTGCCTCCCTCGCCGAAGCCATTCTTTCGGGATTCGGCGAAAACGAATCTCAAAAACGCCCGATCGGGCGGCGAATTTCTTCGTTTTGGAAGTGAGACGACAAAAGCCGTGAGTTTTCAATCTGTTACAAAAATGTCAAAAAACTTTTGGTATGGCTGTTGACTTGGAAAAGGGGTTAGTTCTATAAGCCCACTCACTGAACGAGGGCGGCGGCGCTGCTGGCGACGAAGTCTTTCGTTCTAA